>NZ_CAWOOJ010000019.1:0-341691 GCF_963883145.1 Escherichia sp. E4385 | reverse complement strand
TCATCGGCGCAGACGCTTGTTGATGCCAATACATACACCGATAATTCGTCAAAGAATACATATGACAAAGCAATTGAATATACTGATTCGAGAGTTAATCAGGGTAATAGTTATGCAATTGATATCTCGAAAAGTTACACAGACACATCCACAAGAAATACGTTAAATCAAGCAACAACGTATACCGATAACCGATTCAATCAATCTATCGATTATACGAACTCGCAAATAAATAAAGTGAACGGACGAATTGAACAATTAGATAGCAAAGTTGATAAAAATCGTCAGAAAGCTGCTGCCGGGATTGCTGGTGCAATGGCAATGAGTAGTATCCCTCAGAATTTTAGCTACGATTTTCAGTTTGGTATGGGATTAGCTAATTTTGATTCTGAGCAGGCGATTTCAGCTGGCGGTTATTACCGTGTCAACGATAGAACTATTGTTTCATTAAAATCGTCCTTTGATACACAAAACAATCTTGGTGTTGCGGCGGGAGTATCTTACGGTTGGTAATTATTAAGAGGGTGGATTTTTCTACCCTCTTAGAATAAATTTTATTTTTGTACAATGATTTTATTATTGTGCTTCGTATCACCAATACACAACTATTTCCATCTTGTTGAACTTTTATAGATGGAAAATCATGTCAGACAAGACAGAAAAGAAAGCCGGTGCGCTGCATTCTGAGTTGCGCATCGAGCTGCATACCCAGTACGCCATTAACACTTGGAGCGGGCGACCAGCCTCAGATGGCAAGCCGTCGCTCATCGGAATGCCGCTGTTCTTCAAACTCATTTCCCGGATTAACCGCGATTCACTGGCGGATAATCCGTGGGCGGATGCTGCTCTGATGGAAGTTGAAACATTACTGGGGACAGCCAGCGAGCAGCTCCAGAAATGGCTCAGTGATATCGATGCTCTGATGGCGATGCTGCCAGCTAACGCTTCTGTATCCGGGGTCACCTCTACCGCACCGCTGAATATTGGCGTTCACAGCCATACTCCGCTGGGATACCGCTGCGTTTACCTCCTGGTTGGATTTGATCAGCTTATTCTGCGTGTCTTCCAGTCGCATCATTACGGTCTGATGTCGCTGAAAGAGCGCAAAGCTTGGTTGCATCGTGGTAGCCATCAAATTCGCCAAATCTTCTCGGTTGCTTTGCGTTATCGTTCTCATCCCGTTACCCGCCAGGATATAGCTTCAAATAATGATGTTGCCCGGCAGGCTATCGAACAATTTGGGGAACTGGACAGGGCGATCCTGCTGGGAACCCGCCGCTCCCGCTTTTCTCCGCCAGTAAGCGCCGAAAGTATTAAGGCGCTGAAAGCCGCTTTCAAACGCCAGTCACGCAAAGATAAAGCGACAAAGCTGGAGGTGCAGGATGATCAGCAATAAGACTGTTTTTACCGGATTGCTCATCTTGAGTACCTGCCTGAGTGGATGTGCGAGTGTTGACAGTGTCAACAGTGCGATAAACCAGATTAGCGGTGGGATCTTCTCAGTCGGTTCTGTACCGGCAGACAGTGGTCCGGTGGTGTTGTCGAAAGGCGTACCACAGGCGAACCACAAAATCGCGCAGGAATACCGTGTTCCCGTTGATGTTGATACGGCAGCTGCGCGGGTAAAACGCTACTACCGCTTTATCTCGGCGGAAGAAGTAGCGCAGCTACGTAACAACGGTACGCAAAGTGGAGGGTGGACTGCCGCTTCAGTAGCCGATGGGGCATGGGTATGGGATGGGCAACCCGGTAGCTACTACAAAATGGGGCGCGACTGGGGAAGCGAAAATACTGGTGACAGCATTCAGGTTGAGCTGGAGAGAAATGGTTCAGGTAGTCGGCTTTATATCACCTTTCGTTCCGGTCTGGCCTCTCATGTCACAGCGGCTTATACCAGCAAGCTGTTTGAGAATGTGAAGAACGTGGCGGAAGGGACGATCCGATGAAGCTCTTTCTCTGTGAAAAGCCCAGTCAGGGGCGGGATATTGCCGCTGTGCTGGGCGCAACAAAGAAAATGCCGGGTCATCAGACCGGAAACGGTGTGTGCGTCACCTGGGGTTTTGGTCACCTGCTGGAGCAGGCCAGCCCGGATGCCTACGGTGAACAGTTCGGTGTTCCCTGGCGTACCGATGTGCTACCGGTATTGCCGACAACGTGGCAAATGCAGGTTAAACCGGATGCGGCGGCTCAGTTTTCCGTCATCCAGAAACTGCTGAAACAGGCTGATACGGTAGTGATTGCCACCGATGCGGATCGGGAAGGAGAGGTGATTGCCCGTGAAATCCTTGATTATTGCCATTATCAGGGAAAAGTTGAGCGGTTGTGGCTCTCGGCACTTGATGAGGCCAGCGTCCGCGCCGCGCTGGCGGCGATAAAGCCCGGAAGTGCGACCTTACCCTACTATTTAGCCGGTCTGGGCCGTGCCCGGGCTGACTGGCAGATCGGCATGAATATGACGCGGCTATATTCGGTCAAGGCCCGGGAGAATGGTTATGGTAGCGTTTTATCCGTGGGGCGGGTGCAGACGCCAACGCTTAACCTGATTGTGGAACGCGATCGCGATATTGCGCAGTTTGTCCCGAAGCCCTACTGGAATGTTGTGGTGCAGCTGGCAGCGGGAGGGATCACATTTCAGGCGCAGTGGGTGCCAGCAGCGGCGTATTGTGATGAGGAAAAACGCTGTATTAATCCGACTGCGGCGCAGCAGGTGGTTCAGCTTTGCAAGAAAACCGGGCAGTCGATAGTGGCAGAGGTTGAGACCAAAAGGGAGACTGAATCAGCTCCGTTGGCATTTGATCTCGGTACGTTACAACAAGCCTGTTCCCGTCGTTTTGGCTATGGCGCTCAACAGGTGCTGGATATTGCGCAGGCTTTGTATGAAACACACAAAGCAACCACGTACCCTCGTACTGATTGCGGCTACCTGCCAACATCCATGCGTGGCGAGATCGGACAGGTGATGGCTTCGATACAGCAAAGCGATCCCGCTTTATCTGCGACCATCTCGCGGCTTGAGCTTGATATGCAGCATGTTTCCCGTATCTGGAATGACAAAAAGATCACTGCACACCACGGCATCATCCCTACAAAGCAGCCTTGTGATCTGGCAAAAATGAGTGAGCAGGAGCGCAACGTTTACCAACTTATCCGGTTGCATTATATGGCCCAGTTCCTGCCGAATCATGAAGTTGATGCCACGCGAGTTTCGCTGCATTGTGGTGGGCAGTTATTTAAGACCAGCGGTAAGGTTGTAGTCGTTGCTGGCTGGAAGAGCTTGTTTGGTAAGGACGTTGAAGAAGATACAGAAAGTACCGGTGACAAAACCCGGTTACCTGCAATAGCTAAAGGGAGCGTATGCCCGATCACTGGGGCAGAAGCGAAACAGCAGCAAACAAAACCACCGGAGCACTATACGGAAGGTACATTGATTGCCGCGATGAAGAACGCGGCGCAGTTTGTCACCGATCCGCGCCTTAAAAAGATCCTCAAAGAGAATGCCGGGCTGGGTACGGAAGCGACCCGGGCTAGCGTGATTGAAACACTCCTGAAGCGTGGTTTTGTCGTGAAGAAAGGCAAACATCTGCTGGCGACACTGATAGCGGGTGACCTGATGGATGTATTACCGGCGCAGCTTAAAGATCCGGGTATGACGGCGCTCTGGGAACAGTCGCTGGATGATATCGCCGAAGGTCGGATGTTGCTGGATGACTTTATGGCGAAACAGTCAGCCTGGACCAGGCAACTGGTGGAAAAGGGGCGACAGCAGACCGTCAGGATTTCGTTACCGCCATCTCCGCCGTGCCCGGTTTGTGGCGGTGCAACGCGACAGCGCACGGGGAAGTCTGGCTCATTCTGGGGATGTAGTAACTATCCGGACTGCAACGGGATTGTGAATATCGGAGCAAAGAAACCGGCTCGGCGGCGGAAAAGTCCTGCAAAGAACAATGGCTGATTAGCTTTATGTTTTTGATTGGAAGCGTAGCGTGAATTTGCTATTTTGCTCATGGCTTTGAAGTACCCCGTGACTGCGGTAATCCGATTTTTCGCTCCTGGAGACGGATGATTGGACAGTATAGCGACCCATTTTGTTACCTGGATGAGGTCGTAAGGCGTGACCCTCCGTGAAATTACACGTCGGCCAAAAAAGGCTCTGGCCCGGAGAAGTGACATTGACGATGAACCCGTGGTACAGGTTCAGAGGCTCGATACTAGGATGGGATCGGGCCTTTTTGTTAGGGATGATGTAATTTTATAGTGAGTAAATATTATGCCCCTTCAAACAAGAAATGTTTTTATTGATACAGAGTTCTTTGTTAAGGCTGGACTTGAGTTTTCATCTCGTACATTAGAATCATTCAAAAATATATGCGCAGATGGTCACTTGAGGCACATTACAACATCGATAGTTGTGAGGGAGGTCAAAGGGAAGATTAGCGATAGTATCCAAGAGTCGATAAAAAGTGTAACTAATTTTCGACGAAAAGCCAAAATACTTACAAGCTCAAATAAGCCTGAAATTAAATCTTTATTTGTGGCTTTGGATGCTGAAGAGATTGAACAACATGCGATTGAATTATATGAAAAATTTTTATCAGACTCTGATTCTACTATTCTTGAACTTGAAAGTGTATCTGTTGATAAAATAATGAATATGTATTTCAATTGCTTGCCTCCGTTTCAAGAAGGAAAGAAAAAGCATGAATTCCCTGATGCCTTCACGCTTTTGGCTATCGAGAACCATTTGCCTGAGGGAGAGTGTATTTATGTTGTTTCTGAAGATTCCGATTTAATTGAATTTTGCAAAGTTACTCCACAATTTATTGCTGTTGATAGTCTAAGTAAAATTCTTGATATTTATAACTCTCATGATCAGGAGAGAGCTAGTTTCATTAAGCAGTATGTTGCAGAACATATTGAAGAAATTAAGGATTCTATCCGAGAGGATATCGAAGACGCTGACGTGTATAACGCTTCCAGCTGGGAAGATGCGGAAGTTGATGAACTGAAAGTAGATCATATTCATGATTTTGAACCATCAATAATTCAAATTGATGATGAAAGTTGTCTGTTATCTTTCAATGTAGATGTTGATTATACAGTTTCTGTAACTGGGCCAGATTTTAATAATGGAATCTATGATAAAGAGGATGGCCGTACATATACTTTCGGGAGTACAAGCCGCGAAGATACAGGTACTATCAATGTCTTTGTGGAAGTAGAACTACAAATGGAGATTGTTGATACTCAATTTGTTGTACAGGATAGATATGTCAGTGTGAGTGGTCTTACTGGCGGCATTGAAGTGTGCGTGGAAGAGAATGGATATGAGGATTATTAATTTAACTCTTAATTAATAATCAAGGCATAACTGTAATCTTCAGTTATGCCGTTTTATATTGACGTCATTTTGCTATTGTTAAACAATCCTTACGAGCCCCCGTTGTCTCCGACAACAGCCAATGTCCTAGTAATCTGAGAGGGACGCCTTCGGGTGATTGCCAGCCAAAATCGTCATGGCCTGAGAGACGATGCCTTCGGGCGGTAACTTTGCTTAACCTTTGAAAGCAGGGATCGCATCAGCGATAAAGGTATACTTCAACCACAGACCGTCAGCGTCACTTTGATGTCTGACACCCCAGCGGGAAAACTCCCGACTGGGATGTTTCTCCGTTTATCGAATTTTCCCAGGAGAAACAACATGTCTACTATATCTAAAACCACCACCGCTAAACCTAAAAAAAGCAGTGCCAGCAAGAAAGCCCCGGCTCCAGTTCCTGTTGAATCAGCAACTCCAGCTCAATCAGTAGCTCCGGCGCCGGTACAACCAAAACCACAATCCAGCTACTTTAATTTGCATATCGATGGGCTGGGTTATCTGAGCAATATTCGCGAAATTAACACCGCTACGGGGGCATTCCTGAGCTGCACGATTAACGCGTTACATGGCTCAACCGAAAAACCTGAGTACACGCGTTTTGATGTTACGGTATCGGGTAAACAGGCTAGTTCTTTAATCAGACGCTGCCAGAATGCAGTGAATGAAGAGAAGAAGGTCCTTATCGGTTTTAAACTCAGTAACCTGACTGCCGATGTGTTTACACTGACCAAAGGCGATCATGCAGGTGAATCAAGAGCAGCACTGCGAGCGAGACTGATTAAAATCAGTTTTATCAAAGTGGGGCAAAACATGGTTTATAAAGCTGAAAAAGCTGAGTCTACCGACTCCGCATATTGATAATAGAAAGAGTGCAAATCTCCACGTCGTACACTTCTTGTTTGTTGTATTAACGCCAGATTTTTCTGGCGTTTTTTTTGCATAGCAAAAACAGTTGTTCGTTGAGGAGATGCCTCTGGTTTCGCAAAGTTGGGCCTCTTTTGTCTGACTAAGGAACCTGCATGAATCCTCATATCCCAATGATTGTCTGCCTGGCGGCCAGCATCCTTGCTGGTTGTACGCAAAAGCTCCAGCAACCTGATACTCAATCCCATCCAACGGTGCTGAATGGCAATATCCAGCCAGCCCGACCAGATGTCTATGCCGCCTCTCCCGAAGTTGTTCGTTATGACCGTTACCTGTTGGTTGATACTTCCCCGAGTGCTGCGCAACGTGCTCCGCTGGAGCAAACAATAGATATCCGTATCCCCGCGTCATTATCGCCGACCGTGGCTGATTCCATGCGCTATGCTCTGCGCCAGTCCGGGTACTCGTTGTGCAGTACGACACCAGCGAACCGGGTGCTGTACAACCAGAGGTTGCCCGCGGTGCATTATCAACTGGGGCCAATGCGCCTGAGTCAGGCATTACAAATCCTGGCCGGGGAGTCCTGGCAGCTTGAGATTGATTCTGTTCAACGGATCGTCTGCCATTCATTACGTGATGGCTATCGTTTGCCGCCGGAAGCGGTGAGAACGTCGGTCACTTCGGTCTCTGTGCCACTATCCGCTCACCCCGTCAATATCACCGCTCCGGCTCCGCAGAGGATGCTGAAATGAACGAATCCATTAGTGTCATGGAGATTCCTGAAATGAAAGAATCCACCAGACCTGTACGAAACAATTTCTGGACGATAGTCCGCTATGGTTTGGGGGGGCTGGTTTTGTTTACGTTGGGTGGAACTACATTTATTAGTCTGAAGCAGGTTCAGCTTCTTTCTGGGGAGGTTAGCCAGCTTAAAACTGCGTTGCAGGGTAGCCCGGATATCGAGCCACTCCAGGAACAGATGACAACGCTGCAACAGCAGTTTGATGTGTCACGAATGCAACTGGGGAGTAAGGCTGACAAACCGGCGCTTGCGGCTTTGCAGCAGAAGATTGATGTGCTCGATAAACAACAGCGTGAGCAGTCTGCCTCGTTTACGGCCTTTAACACAGAGTTATCCTCCCTTCAGGAACAGGTTCGAACGTTGAAACAACGTCCAGCCAATACAGCCGTTGTTCCTGCCGTAATGCCTGATGTTGTGACGGTAAAGAAGAAACTAACGCCGAAAGCGCGGCGGCCAGTTACCACCCCCTTCATCCTCACTGGTATCGAACGGCGGGGAGGAATTGCCTTTGCTGCGATAGCGCCACAATCGGCAACACAACTGACAGAAATAGCGTTAATAGAACCGGGAGAAACCCGTCAGGGCTGGACTTTGCTGGCGATTACCGGGCAGCAGGCGCAGTTTCGTGTCGCAGGGCAAACCCGGACGCTGACGGTGCGATAAGGAGGTCAGGATGAAAAAATTCAATGCCGTGCTTCTGTCAGGAGTGTTGACATTGTCAACAGTCACGTTTGCTGCTGTGAGCCCGGAAAGCGATCAGATCACTACACAACAGTCTCAAAAATCCGTAGTGACTGTATCTGATGCATTAGCTTCTGCTATCCAGATGGCGGATTCCCGTCTTCAGGAACTGGAACCTATACAAATAAAAAGAAACGCACTGGAGTGGGGACTGACAACGGAAGAATGGCAGCGTTATGAGACGCTGAAAAAAGGACGACGCGGTGTGTTGTCTCCTGGATTAGATCCACTGACGATGCTGGGTATCGAGGCGCAAAGTGATGAAGAACGCCGTCATTTTGCTGAGCTGGCGGTGAAACAGGAGTTTCAGCGGGTTGAAGCGGAGCTGGCGTTTCAGCGAGAAGTGAATAGCGCGTGGATGCGTGTCTATCCCGGCGTTCTGCCCGTTCAGGATCTACGGAGTGAAACCAGCAACGCCCGTCAGGCGCTGTTTGTGAAAGATAATTGCCCTGCTTGCGACCGTAAACTGTCGCAACTGATGAAATCGAACCAGCCGCTGGATATCTATCTGGTTGATAGCGGTGGTAAAGATGAGGCGGTTCGAAGCTGGGCGAAGAAACATAATATCCCTGCTGAAAAGGTGAAATCCCGCCAGGTAACGCTAAATCACGATAGCGGGATGTGGCTGAAATACGGCAACGGGCTGATGCCAGTGGTGTTACAGCAGGGGGCGCAGGGATGGCAGCGAGTAAACTGATCTGGCTGGTAATGTTCATTGTGCTACCAGAGTGTCTGGCTGCGCAGTCTGTTCCTGAAGGATACCATCGGGTCGCGCAGGCGGAGAATGTTCCTGCTGAGGCGTTGTATAGTCTGGCATTAACGGAATCATCCCGCAAACTGGCGCATGGTGTTCGCCCGTGGCCCTGGACAATTAATGTTGCCGGGAAGGGATATCGCTACGCCTCACGGAACGAAGCTTATCAGGCACTGCTGGACTTTATGCGGCGCTATCCGCTCAAACGTATCGATGTTGGTATCGCGCAGGTCAATCTGGGCTGGAATGGACATCATTTCGTATCTACCTGGGAAGCATTTGATCCCTATATAAATCTTCACGCTGCGGCCCGTATTTTGCGAGCCTGTTACGAACGTAGCCCCGGGAGCTGGATATCGGCTGCGGGGTGCTATCACCATCCTGCGGGCGGCAAACCTGCTCAAACCTACAAGGCCATCGTGTCGCGTCATTTGGGCACATTGCAGCCGTCTGCACAGACGCTGGCATTCAATCAGGGAGGAACACAATGATGAGACATTTTCCGCTGGTTCTCGCACTGCTGTTTTCGGGTATAAGTCAGGCAGAGCTGACCGTTGTCGCTGATCTGGGTGGTCAGTCAACGGCTGAATACTTTGCTGGTATTAACAATCAGGGAGAGGAATCATCCGCTCCACAAGTGTTGACACTGTCAACACCTGATAAAGCATCGGTATTACCCATTCGTACTCCTGAGCTTTCGCCTGGCGGGCTGGAAGCGCGTTCTCTCTCTATGCCCGGAATGCGATCAATTTTTCTGATTGGTGACGACGAGCTTTCCCGACGCTGGCTGGCATTGCGACGTGACCAACTTATCCAGCTTAATGCCGTGGGCTATGTGGTGAATGTCGCCAGTGAATCTGCCTGGAATGATTTACAGTCTCAGGCTAACGGGCTTGAGTTGCTACCGGTTTCTGGGAGCGATCTGGCCGTTCGGCTGGGTATTTCTCACTATCCGGTACTGATTAGCGAGAAGGGAGTGGAACAATGAGGGCGGGATTACCACTGGATGAAATCAGTCTTTTGATTGGCCTGGCCGCAATGAATTTTCTCATCTGGTTAATTTTTCTTGCCGGACATGACGGGAGGAAAAAATGAGTGACCGCTATGTTATTGAAGCCATGCTACGACCTGCGGTGGAGCTGAACACCGCAGTTGTTGCCGCCTGCGCCAGCTATATATGCGTGACGGCTCCGTGGGCAGTAGCACTGGCACCGTCTGTCAGCTACGTTACGGCGGCAGGATTTGCAGTGTTATCGATAAAACGCATTCAGCAGGGGGTTAAGGTTTTACGTTACCGGCGCAATATCCGCCGTCTGCCGCGTTATATTGTTACCAGCGCAGAGGTGCCAGTGAGTAACCAACGGCTATTTCTGGGTAAAGGGTTTATGTGGGAGCAAAAGCATACCCAGAGGTTGCAGGATACCCTGCGTCCGGAGGTGGCGGGTTACGTCAATCCCCCGGCGTTATACCAGGCAGCGCGTCGTTTTGAACAGCACTACGAACATCGCTTACCTGCACTGTGCAAACTGCTGGCGCGTGATTCGGCGCTGAATCCCGTTCGACCATTGCCCCCAGTTGGCGGTCATCCGGCATTGCACGGCATCGAACCAGATGAGGTCAACGTCTCTATGAGTCTTGGCGAGCGTGTCGGGCATATGCTGGTTCTGGGTACCACGCGCGTCGGCAAAACTCGCCTCGCCGAGCTGCTGATCACCCAGGATATTCGTCGCGGTAATGTCACCATTGTTTTCGACCCGAAAGGCGATGCCGATTTACTTAAGCGCATGTATGCAGAAGCGCACCGGGCAGGACGCGCCAGTGAGTTCCATGTATTTCATCTGGGATGGCCGGATATCAGTGCCCGTTATAACGCGGTGGGGCGCTTTGGTCGTATCTCTGAAGTGGCTTCGCGTGTCGCCGGACAGCTCAGTAGTGAAGGCAACAGCGCCGCATTTAAAGAGTTCGCCTGGCGCTTCGTCAATATTATTGCCCGGGCGCTGGTTGCGCTGGGGCAGCGCCCGGACTTTGGCCTCATCCAGCGTTACGTGAACAATATCGGCGATCTGTTTGAGACCTACGCGGAAACCTGGATGGTGAAGCACACTCCGACACTGTGGCAACAGATAGAGAATCTTGCGCAAATTCTGGATGAGCGCGATATCCCCCGGCACATGGAAGGTCGCTCGCTGCGTGTGGTGGCGATTGAACAGGTTCTGAACAGCGATGAAGGAAAGAAGATTTACGATCCTGTGCTAGATGGCTTGCGTTCGTCGGTACGCTACGACCAGAAGTATTACGACAAGATTGTCGCCAGCCTGTTGCCGTTGCTGGAGAAACTGACTTCCGGTAAGACGGCGCAACTGATCTCACCGAACTACACCGATATGTCCGATCCCCGTCCTATCTTTGACTGGCAGCAGGTGATCCGTAAAAAGGGCGTGGTGTATATCGGCCTTGATGCGTTGTCCGATCCGGAAGTCGCTGCAGCAGTGGGCAATTCGATGTTTGCCGATTTGGTCTCCGTGGCGGGGCATATCTACAAATTTGGCGTAAATGATGGCCTACCTAGTCACGAGGGCAACAAGACGCCAATCAGCCTGCACTGTGACGAGTTTAACGAGCTGATGGGGGATGAATTTATCCCGCTCATCAACAAAGGCGGTGGGGCGGGCATCGAGGTGACGGCCTATACCCAGACGCTGCCGGATATCGAAGCGCGGCTGGGTAATGCGGCGAAAGCGGCGCAGGTAGTGGGGAACTTCAACAGCTTGGTGATGCTGCGGGTGCGGCATACGGAAACGGCAGAACTGATGACGAAGCAACTGCCGGAAGTGGAGGTCTATACCAAAACGCTGGTTTCCGGTGTCACCGATATCTCGAATCCGGAAATGGGTAGCGATTTTACTTCGAACACCCAGGACAGGGTCAGTACGGTACGTACGCCATTGATCACTGCCGCGAACGTGATCAATCTGCCGAAAGGACAGGCATTTGCCTTGCTCGAAGGAGGGCGATTGTGGAAGATCCGGATGCCGTTACCTTCAGCCGGTGCGGATGCTCTGATGCCGGACAGTATCGGGCAGATCGCAGACTATATGCAGCGAAATTACCGGACCAGCGATGCCTGGTGGTCGGGCAGTGCGTTACCGGGAGATTACGATGCAGCCACTTTTTGAAAAGGAAATCATGATGAAACAACGTTATCGGGTTGAAGCGGTTATGGCGTCTTCAAAGCAAAATAAGCTGGAAGTCCCGCGTGATGTGATGGATGTCTTGTGCGAGCAGGATTGCTCGTCACTTCAGATCCCGGAAATTATTGAGCGTCTGACTTCTCTGGGCTATCGCCCGAGATATGAAGCCACAACTGATACGCTCACTGACATTGTCACACTGTGGATTTGGGTGGGGCAGGAAGAGATGTTACTGAACTGCCAGATGGAGTCGCTGGCTGTGCATTAAGGGGATGTTATGTCGCAGATGAACACCTCTTCTGCCCCGACACAACCATCCACGCCACCAAAGCCGCATGGTTTTTTTACCGTGCTGCTGTGGGATATGCCGTGGCGTATTATCGGGATGCTGATGGTTTCGTTGTTGTTCAGCCTGATTGTGGAGTACATAGGTATCGCGCTCTTCTGGCCGGATCAGGGAGCGGAACATAGCCGCGCTGTGATGCAGACAGAAAGTGGTTATTTTGCGGAAGGATTTACGCAAAGTTTGCTGCTGTCAGCGCCGGTGGTGACAGTACAGGGATGGATCGCACTGGGCTATCAGTGGCTGTTTGTGAATAGTGGCTTTATGGGATGGTTACAGTCCATTCAGTCACCTGCTGTGGGAAGTGGTAATGGCGTTACGGATGAACTTAATGCCTGGATAGCCTGGGCGGTACGGAATGCGTATGAATATCTGATAGCAACGATGTATGTGTCGTTGGTTTTTCTGATGCGGGTCACCATTCTGGTGCTGTCGATACCGTTGTTTGTGCTGGTCGCTATTGTTGGAATTGCTGATGGGATGGTTCGACGTGATCTACGCCGCTACGGTGCAGCGTATGAGTCGAGTTTCCTCTACCACCATGCCAAGCGCGTGGTGAAACCAGCGGCGTATATTCCATGTGTGCTGTACCTGTCTGCGCCATTTGCTGTCTATCCCAATTTGTTGCTGTTACCGGCAGCATTGTTGATGGGATTAGCGATTTCGGTGACGATGGGGAGTTTTAAGAAGTATTTATAGCGGCTCAAAAATGTTAAAAGGCAGAGAGTGGTTGGCTCCCTGCCTTTAATTACGAGTGGAAAAGTAAAAAAGCCGATGTTAAGTCGGTTTTTTTACGTCTGGTAGGTTATGTGATTTTTATCTATCAGTTACTTTGTAAATGGCTAACCCATTGTTATATATAGGGAGATGAATGAAGAAATAGCACCTGTTATAGCAAGGAAAAGACTGATACGGGCAATTCGTTTTTCTGAACGAAAACTTTTTTCTTTTGAAAGATATAATTCACTCAATGAATTTGAAAGCTGCAAAACGATCTCTTTATTTCCATCAGAAATATTTTGTAGCGTTGTAAGCTGTAGCTTTATATTTTCTGGCAATTCTGAAAAAGGATCCTGCTTTTTATGCCAGTCAATAATTTCTCTAATTTTTACTAGATTAAGGGTGTCTTGGTCTGGGGTATTGAGATAATAATCAAAAACCCGGTTAAGAGAGTGTTGTATATTTATTTTCCCAATAGGCCACCGCTCAGCGAGTATATAGATATCATTATTTTGGATTTTATTTTTCTCTATCCCATTTTTGATGCCTGTCTCAAAACGTTTTTTCCACAAATCTGTGATGACATCATTTAATATATAAGTAAAAAAAATAATAGCGACTATTGCTATTATCGCTGTTGATAGTATCAGTGCTAATGTGGTTTGTGCCATATTGTGACTCTCTTAATAATTTAAGACCGTTATCATTTTATGCATTTTATCAAGCTCTCCCCCACACTAGAATAGCAAGTTAGCGCGTCTTTCTGGTGTGGGGGAGAGCCTTGCCGGGAGCGCAAGCTTGCTTGCGCCGGGGTGGCAAAGAACCCCGATGGCGCATTATGCGCCACGCCTTACCCCTTCCGTAATTTTCAAAATTCCACTTCTGTTTTCTTACTGCCTGATATAGCGCTTTTCGCCACTCTCCCTTCGTACATGCAACCGCATTGAAGGAGGTTTACATGCGCATGACACAACCCCGGGCATGGTGCCTTTTGGGGATTCTGCTGGCATCGGGCGCTCAGGCCACTGAGTCTGACGAGCTGGCGCTGGTAATGAAACAGCTGGACCAGGTGCAGGCTGCTCTGGAACGCGCCCGTGTTGTCGCCGTTCAGGATGGGCAGAACGGACGCTTTTATTTCGATTATCTGCGAGCAACTCAGGACATCAAGTCCATTCGTCAGGGGATTAGCGTTTACCTGGAGCCTTCCCGCGCACAACCAGTGCCTTCGGCATCTCTCACTGGTCAGTACCGGATGGAGCGCCGTCCGTGAACGATGCCCAGCGCAACGCATTTAAAGTTGCCAGCGGTAACGCTGACCCCGCGATTCTGAGCAAATTGTTTATCGGTGCTCTGCTTGCGCTGTTGATTTTGTGGGTGGGGTGGGGATTTGTGCATGTTTACCGTGGTTATGCCGCTCGTCACGTCACTGAGCAAGCAATGATGCGTTTTGCCATTCGCGCAGTCCTTCTCATCATCATCAGTATTTATCTCTTCGCCAGCTAAGCCTGGCTTTTCTTATAAGGAAATAACTATGTATTGCTTTGCATTATCTTCTCTGCGTTTTTCTTTTCGCCTCTGGTGTGCGCGGGTTCTGACAGTCTCCCTGACAGGAATTTCTGTTGCCCGTGCGGCTTTACCCCCCGTTGAAGGTCCCAAAACTAGCACTGACAGCTCTTTCTACGGTCAGATTATGGGATATATCAATGATGGTGTCGTGCTGGCGGGGTTAGTTCTTGCAGCTTGTTCCATGCTGGCCGTGGGGAATGCAATTATCTCAACCTTTTCTGAAGTTCGTGATGGCAAAGCAACATGGGGCAAGTTTGGGATGCTGGTTGTTGTCGGGGTGATCCTGATTGTCATGGTTATCTGGCTGGCATCCAAAGCCGCGACAATCCTGCTTTGAGGATAGTGTATGGCGACTATCGAATTTATGCCTGACCGGCTTAATGCTGAGCCGGTGGTATTTCGTGGATTCACCACGCCGGAACTGGGATTTACTGCGCTGTTCAGCGTCTTGGGCGGCCTCGTGGTCGCCATACCGGTTCTACCCTTTCTCGGCTGGATAGCCTTTCCGACAGTGGCACTGCTGATGCCGTTGGTCACGGTTATTTTTGGTGGCCGATTAATGGCGCGCTTCAAACGGGGCAAACCGGAAAACTATCTCTATCGCAGGCTGGATCTGCTGTTTACTCAGTTTGGTCTGGGAACAAAAGGGCTGATTCTAAACAGTCAGGTACTGGCGTTACGCCGCCTGAGTCCTGTAGTTCGCCGTCAGGAGGCTACACATGAGTAAGTTTAAAAATGCCCTGAATGCTCGCGATAACCATATCCGGACGCTCCGTGCAGCATGTGGGGTTATGCTGGTACTGTTAGTGTTGTCCATGCTTGGCTGGATGATGTCTCCGCGCAATCTGACCATTCATAATCCTCCCGATCTCCGTTCCGGCAGCTCCCGTCCGTGGTGGGAAATCCCGCCCTCAACGGTGTATGCCTTCAGCTTTTATATTTTCCAGCAACTGAACAGCTGGCCGAAGGATGGTGATACCGATTATCCGTACCGCATCACCACATTATCGGCCTACCTGACACCCACCTGTGAAGAACTGCTGCGTAAGGATGCTAAGCAGCGTAAGGACCTGGGTGAATCGCGGGATCGCGTGCGCGGCGTGTCGGAGATCCCTGAACGAGGCTACCGGGATGACAGTGTCACCATTATTGACCGCGATAACTGGCAGGTTCGTCTGGATTTAGTCACCGATGAATATGTTAACTCCGAGCCGGTTAAACGCTCGCTGGTGCGCTATCCGCTGAAGGTGGTGCGCTGGGATAAAAATCCGGAAGCCAACCCGTTTGGTCTGGCGCTGGATTGTCTCTCGGAAGCGCCGCAGCGTCTGGAAGCGGCCCCAGTGGTTAAGGAAGAGAAAAAGGGAGTGTTTAACTGATGAGATTACGACGATTTTTGCTGTCACTGGTTTGCCTTGCCACATTACCAGTACAGGCGGTTGAATTGGTGAAGTGGGAACGTATTCCGCTGCCAGTGGCCCTGCATGTTGGTCAGGAGCGTATTGTGTTTGTGAACCGCAATGTGCGCGTGGGATTTCCACCTGAGCTGAAAGGAAAATTGCGCGTTCAAAGTACAGGTGGCGCGGTATACCTGCAACCGGGTGCGCACTTTGCCCGTACGCGTCTGGTGCTTCAGGATGTGGAAAACGGTGAGATGATCCTGCTGGATATCAGTGCCGAAGACGGGAAAAGCGTACTGGAGCCGGTAAGCCTGGTCTATCAGGGGGACGTCTCCAGTTCGACAGGAAACGGTGATGTTGCAGTGGCAGACAATAAAACCGCTACCACCGACGAACGACAGTCCGCATCGAAACCGAAAGAGAAAAAATCCACCACGCCGCTGCCGGTGGCCTTAACCCGCTATGCCGCGCAAAGTCTCTACGCACCATCACGGACGATTGAGCCGCTGCCCGGTGTGCATTCCATTTCGCTGGCGCTACCGGAGAAGCTGACGTCATTACTTCCATCAGAGTCCGTTGAGGTAAAACCGCTGGCTGCATGGGCATTGCAGGGCTACAGCGTGGTGGCATTGACCCTGCGTAATCAACGCCAGGAGAAAGTTGTTCTCGATCCACGTCGTCTTCAGGGAAATTTCTACAGCGCCACGTTCCAGCATCGCTGGCTGGGCGCAAGCGGAACGCCGGAAGATACCACAACGGTGTATCTGGTGACTAAAGGGCGTCCTGATGCCGCGTTTCTTCCTGAGCCAGTGAAGGCGAAAGCAGGTAAAGGAGGGAAGGGCGATGCAGATTAAATCGAATACCCTGCTGAAGGTCATCGTGCCGGTGGTGTTGCTGTCGGCAGTCATGATCGGCGTGAAGTCCTGCGGTGGTTCAAAACACTCTCAGGATTCAGCAGATAACGCCACCGTAGCCGACCTGACTCAGGAAGAGTTGCGTATCCTCGGCATCGAGGGCGATACGCCGCAGGATACGCTACGTACGCTGGTTGGACGTATTAAAACAATTCAGACGAATCAGGAAAATCTGGAGAAACAGAATGCGGCACTGGCAGAAGAAAATGCCCGATTGCAAAACAAGGGCAACAACGTGGACGGACGCATCAATGACGCAGTGAATGCCGCCAAACAGGAGAGTACCCAGGCGCAGCAAAAACTTCAGGCTGAACAGCAGCGGCTGGCTGGCCTGCTGGAATCACTGAAAAATACCGTTCCCGGCCCGGGAACGGGCAGCAACATTTCCGCAGGCAGTGACTTACCTGTCGGGCTGGGGCTGGAAGATGCAGGGCAGGCCGAAATGGTGGCGCAGGGCACGGTCTGGATTGAACCGCAGGATGGTGTACAACTGGATCGTAACGGTAAACCGATCACCGGCGCGGCTGCTGCAACCAATGGTACTGGCACATTCCAGTTTCCTACGGCGTTCGGTGGACTAAATGACAACGAGATCACTCGCCAGAAAGCCGAACTGGATCGCGTTGCTAAAAACCAGCAGGCCATTGAGGAAACCGAACAGCCGGTGTATACCCTGCCGGAAAATTCCACGCTGGTCGGCAGTCAGGCGATGACTGCCCTGCTGGGGCGAGTGCCGATTGATGGTAAAGTCACTGATCCCTATCCCTTCAAAGTACTTATCGGTAAAGAGAACCTGACCGCTAACGGCATTGAGCTGCCGGACGTAGAAGGCGCGATTGCGTCCGGTACGGCCACTGGCGACTGGGTGTTGTCCTGTGTACGTGGTGAAGTCCACTCCATAACCTTTGTCTTCACTGACGGCACGGTACGCACGGTGCCGCAGTCGGCAAAATCCAGCGACGGCAGTAACGGCAAATCGAATGGTGGCAGTATCGGCTGGCTGTCCGATGAACACGGCATTCCCTGTCTGTCCGGCGACCGTAAAAGCAACGCCTCAACCTATCTTCCCACGTTATTTGCCCTTTCGGCTGCCAGTGCCGCTTCTGATGCGATGTCGGAAAGCCAGACCACGACTACCACTGATGGGGCGTCCATCACAAGTACCCTTACCGGCAGTGCGGGACAGGCTGCGCTGGGTAAGGCGTTATCAGGTGGTACGAACGAGCTGGCGGAATGGGTGAAAGCGCGATATGGCCAGATGTTTGATGCGATTTACGTGCCTCCTGGCGCACAGGTTGCCGTGCATATCACCCGTCAGATCCCGATTGATTACGAAGATAAGGGCCGCAAGGTCAAATACGATTTTGATGTCAGCCGGTCGCACGAGCTGGATTAAGGAGACACCATGAAAGGATACTTGCTTGTGTTGGCCGCGTTATTACTGGTCGGTTGCAGCACCTCTAAAGATGAAATATTGCCACCTGGTGATGGCACGATGCTGGATTTGTGGCAGAACAAAGCCAGCAGCGCCCGGACCACGACGGAGGCCCGAAGTATATTACGTCGGGGGCTGACCGATGCGGAAATGGCGAACCGTCAGACACTGGAAGATAGCTATACCCGCGATGCGCAAAATGAAATTCAGCAACTTTTCCCGCGACTGCCCAACCCGGATATGGTGATTTATATCTACCCGCATATGGCAGGCAATGAGCCTGCGCCGGTGCCGGGCTATAGCTCGGTCTTCTCTTTCTACAGCCGGGTGCAGTATGCACTGCCGGGTGAACGGCTGGAGGCGCTTTGATGTTCAGTTTGTTTACGAAAAAAAAGCAGCCGCAGCCAGCTACTGGTGAACCATCCGGTCCGGAGCTAAAAAAGAGTGGCAGACTGACGCAGGATTGTGTGCGTTCGCTGTATCCCAATAACGCCTCGTTTATCGATTTCCTGCCGTGGGTGGAATACCTGCCGGAAACCCAGAGTGTGCTGCTCGATGACGGAGTTTCGGTGGGCGCCGTATTTGAAGTGGTACCGGTGGGAACCGAAGGGCGCACCGGCGAACGCCTGGAAGAGATCCGCGATATCGTTGAAGATGCGCTTCAGGACAGCTTTGACGAGCGGGACAGCCATCCGTGGGTCATCCAGTTCTTCTGTCAGGATGAAACCGATGTGACGGAGTACATCGATAAACTACGCGGCTATGTCAAACCGTGGGCGCAGGGAACGGCATTCACCGCCGCGTACCTGCATGAAATGGAACGCCATATGTGCGGTATCGCCGTGCCGAAAGGTTTGTTCATCGACAAAGCCGTCACTGGCGCACCGTGGCGTGGTCAGCAGCGCCGTACCCGGATGGTGATTTATCGCTATGTAAATCCAGGTGTGGCTGAGCCATATTCCCCGCAAGAGCAACTGAATCAGGTCTGCGAGCGGTTATCTTCGGCGCTGGCCGGGGCGGGGATAGTGACAGCCAGGCAGAATGGTGAACAGATCCACGCCTGGCTGTTGCGCTGGTTTAACCCCGAACCTGACTGGGTGGATAAGGAGACGCTGTACAGCACAGCAGCGCATGTTGACACCCGCAACGGCGAGTTGCCGGTGCTTAATGATTTCAGTGAAACCCTGATGTTTACGCCGCCTCGTTCTGACGTTGAGAATGGTGTGTGGTGGTTTGATGAGCGACCGCATAAAGCGGTGACAATTGACCGCATCCGCCGTGCGCCCTCGGTCGGCCACCTTACCGGCGAAACCCGCAAAGGGGAGAACATCAACGCGCTGATGGACTTGCTGCCGGAAGGAACGGTGATTTCCCTGACGCTGGTCGTTCAACCGCAGGATGTGCTGGAAGAACGCTTCAACCATCTGGCGAAAAACGCGATTGGTGAAAACACTGAGTCCGAGCGCGTCCGGGCCGATGCTGATACGGCAAAAAGTTATCTGGGTGAACGGCATAAACTGTATCGCGCCAGTATGACGTTCTTTCTCTCCGGGGAATCTCTGAAAACACTGAACAGCCGCCAGCGCGACCTGACGGCCATCCTCCTTAACGCCGGTTTGCAGCCGGTGAAACCAGAATATGACGTTGCGCCGCTGAATGGCTATCTCCGGGCGCTGCCGATGTGCTTTAACCCGACGCTAGACAAGAAGAATTGGTACACTCGCCTGACGTTTGTTCAGCATATGGCAAATATGCTGCCGGTGTTTGGTCGTGACACCGGCACCGGTCATCCGGGCTTCACCTTCTTTAACCGGGGCGGAGCGCCGCTGACCTTCGATCCGCTTAACAGTTCCGACCGTTCCAAAAATGCGCATCTGGTCTTGTTTGGCCCGACAGGTTCCGGTAAGTCCGCGACGCTTAACAGCCTCTTTGCTCAACTGATGGCGATTCACCGGCCCCGTCTGTTTATTGCTGAAGCCGGTAACTCGTTTGGTCTGTTTGCCGACTACTGCGCGGAGCTGGAGTTATCGGTGAATAAGATCAGCATCAAACCGGGCTGCGGTATCTCTCTGGCCCCGTTCGCCGATGCGTACAAGCTAATTGAAGCGCCGGTGAAAAACGTTGACGAGAGCGAGCTGAGTGAACGCATTGAGGTGGAGGAAACGGATGACGGCGATGCGGAAGAAGAGCGCGATATTCTGGGCGAGCTGGAGATTGTGGCCCGTCTGATGGTCACAGGTGGGGAGGCGAAAGAAGAGGCGCGACTGGAACGCGCCGACCGGGGCATGATGCGAGAGGCGATTCTGGCCGGTGCGCGCAAAGCCTGGAATGAAGACAGGCAGATGATCACCGCCGACCTTCAGGATGCGTTTTACGCCTTCGCGAAGGATGAATCACGTCCTGAAGTTCGCCGTGCCCGGGCGCAGAATATGGGCGAATCATTGGGTGTATTTATGCAGGGCTTCCTGGGCGAGCTATTTAACCGACCGGGACAGAACTGGCCGGAAGCGGATGTTACGTTGATTGACCTGGGTACGCTGGCGCGTGAAGGCTATGAAGCACCACTGGCGGTGGCTTATACATCCCTGGTTAACACCATCAATAACATCGCCGAACGTGACCAGTTTCTGGACAGGGAAATCGTCTTCCCTACCGATGAGGCGCATATGATCACCACGAACCCGCTGCTGGCCCCGTATGTGGTTAAGGTGGTGAAGATGTGGCGTAAGCTCGGCGCGTGGTTATGGCTGGCAACGCAGAACCTGGAAGACTTCCCGGCCACGGCCAAGAAGATGCTCAATATGATTGAGTGGTGGCTGTGTCTGGTGATGCCCCCGGAAGAGGTGGAAGAGATCGCTCGTTTTAAAAAGCTCACCGCAGAGCAAAAAGCGATGCTGCTTTCTGCAACTAAAACGCCGCGCTGCTACACTGAAGGCGTGGTACTGGCAAGCCGTATCGAGGCGCTGTTCCGGGCTGTACCGCCAAGCCTGTATCTGGCTCTGGGGATGACAGAGAAAGATGAGAAGGCGGCACGTAGGGCGCTGATGGTTGAATACGGTATCAGCGAGCTGGATGCGGCGAAGCGTATTGCACAGCAACTGGATATCGCCCGTGGTATTACCACGAAGGAGGCAGCATGATGCGATTCAGATCCACAGTGCTGGACGTGGTGGACGGTAATATTTCCACTACCAGCGTGTTGTTTGATGCGCCACCGCAGGGGAATCCGCGAATCAGCCAGTGTCATCATACGCAACTGATGGAGTTATGTGGTCAGATCCGCCTACGAGTAGGAGAGGAGGCGACATTTACTTATTTACCTCATCGCGTGGCTGGGCATAACTGCTTGGCCGTTCAGGTAGAGGGTAAAAAAGGAATGATTAACCTACTGCTGACTGTTACTGGCTGTTTGCGCTGGCCTGCAATAGACGATTATGAGCACGGGGTGCGTTGGTATATCAATGTGCCTGATGCGGTGGATGCGGTTTATCTAGTACAAACATTATTGTATATTTCAAAAAACACAAATGAAAGATAATGTGAGAAAAGCAGGAGTAACATTCACTCCTGCTTTTAATAATTTTAATCGCGAAGTAGATTCAAAAGGACTTCAATTCTACGTGAGCGCTGAGTTTTGCTTTTGGTACTCGAACTCATAGTTTTTCTATATTCTTTTCTTAACTCTTCATTTTGTTGTATATCCTTTTCCCAAAGACTTTCCAAGAAGGCAGATAATTTATTAGATGCTTCTTTTATTGGAATGTTATTGGTATTGCAATAAAGAGCATAACTGAAGAAGCCATATAAATGGCTAACACCACTTGCTTTATGGTTTTTGAAATCAATATCCATAGCAACTAGATAATCAGTAGTCCTCTCAAATAGATTAAATGCCTCATTTGTTTCACTTCCGTCTTTTGTACAATACTTCTCATAAAGACCATCAATTATATCTTGAGTTGCGCCAAATACTTCATTTTCAAGGATTGTGAATATCAACTCAGATACAAACTCTTTGTCTTCCATTCTCTTTTTATCAACATGTTCAAGCAGTTTTTGCCAGTATGTAAGCTGTGAGTATTCAACGATTTTCTTGTAAAAATCAGTGTCGTGGTATTTCGCATTCCTTAACTCTTGTCCGTTAAGTCGCTCACCATTTCTATTCAGTCTGTCAAAGATGCTATCAATTACTCTTTCGTCTTCAGTATCGATGTACTCTATTGGCATCTGATATCGCCAGAATAATTTTTTAACTTCTGCGTATTTAGATGTTGATAAGTCGGAAAAAAATACTCCTGTCAACTCATCATCTTCTTCTTCACTTGCCGATGTTATTCGGCCATTGATAAAATTGACAATAGCTGTAAGCCGTTGTTTCCCATCAACAACTTCAAACGTGATTTTTCCTGTGTCATCATCAATTTTTTGGTGAAGAAATATAGGTGGAATTGGATAATTACGTAAAATGCTATCTATAAAGAAAGATTGTTTTTCTTCATCCCACACGCTATCCCTTTGATAAGGAGGGTCGAAATTAAATTTACCTAATGAAAAACCCTCCCAAAAGGAGGCAATATTAATGCTGTTTGAATCACGCTTTAAAATTTCCATTAGGCAAGCTCCTTTAGAACTTCAGATGATGAATGATGAACATAACTATTAAATACCATTCCAAGTATAGCACTTAAGCCATCAACGTTTCCTGGGTTGATCATCCTAACATTAACATCACTATTGATTTTACGGATTATTGCATCAATCTCTGCCCGATCAACATGCCAGTATGAGATGCCACAAATAAAGAAATCATCGTTTGGGTTATATGACTCCATTGTTGATTCTATAGACTCTTTGATAGAATTTGCCCAGTTTTGGGCATATCGATGCGCTTCTCCTGCTGGCGGTATTATAGGAATGAGGGGCATGTATAAGCTCAAATCTTTATGCCGACATTCGAATTTCGATATGTCTCCATTATTTAAAGACAACTCTTTTTGAATATTGTAGTTGTCCTTTGACATATAGCCGTCATATAAAAAGCTTATGGAGCCATGTGGTTTGTATATTTTAAACTTGGCATTTCCATCTGATATATTAGGGATGTCAAACTTGATGTTAAGTAAGTCAAGCAAACGCTCGAGATAGATATCATAATTATAGGTTATGATATCTACCCTCTCTATATTGTCATTTTTATCCAATTTCATTAGGTAATCTCTCCAACCGCTTTCGAGATTACGTAGATCAGTATCAGAAACCTTTTCATTGTAATCAATGAAAAGTTCCCTCAAATATGAAACTAATTCTTGATAGGCATAAATGTAGATATTTGAAAGCGGTGTGTGACTAGCTTGGTTTTTCTTCTTTATAGTTTCAGGTGGTAGTGTTGCGTATAAATTTATTACTGTAATTAACTCTTCTATGATTTGATATGATGCAGTTCGGTTTAATCCCGGTCTTGCCCCTAGTCGCCACAAATTTGGGCAATACCGAGCTGAAAGAAAACCAGGTTCGCCAGTTGCTGGCCACTTAACCATATCCCCATATTTGAATAGATCTGATGGATCAATTGTATCAAGCTTGCCCATTTTACTAAGCAGATCAATTGTGAATCCGTTCCCAAGCATTAATCCAACTTTCTTTTTTTGTTCGCCGCTCAAAAAATTGTCCTTACAAAGTGTTAACTATCAACAAAAATAATGACTTACATAGAATAAAACTTTTTGTTTTTTATTTCTAGTTGTTTGCTGTGCTCAATATCAATTCTATACATCCTGTGACTTTCCCCTCACAGGAGTGCACCATGAGACCTTACAATTTACTGATCTTGATGCTGGCCGTTGCTGCTCAGGCATCGGCAGCAACCGTTGTCTACACCGACAGCCATCATCCCCCATCGAACGCAACCAGCGACCAGGTGGTTTACCTGGATGCGCCGGATACCGTTCAGCGCCAGGTGTTTGGTGAGTTGCTTGCTGATCCAGTGCAGGCAGAACAGATTGCAAAAACCATCATCCATTCACCAGACTGGCAGCAAAAACAACAGCAAATAACACAGGCATATCAGGGTGTTTTACAGGGGTACAGTCTGAAACTGGAGAAATACCCTGCCGTGGTATTTGACAACAGCTATGTAGTTTATGGAACGGCAGATGTGGCGGTAGCTCAGGCAAGCCTTACTAAATTCAGGGAGGCACAATGAGTTTAACTCGAATTCGTCAAAACCGGCTGGCTCTTGCACTGATTGTCGGATGGGCAACACAACCTTTTACTGTTGGAGCTGTGACTTCTGCAATCACCTCTGCGCAAATCATCGCCAGTGCACTATCACCTCAATGTATGGAGTATAAAGTCGTTGGCATTTGCTATTGGTTATTCTGTACTCCCGTAGGCTGTACGGTAAAAACATCGGTAAAAGTGCATCACTTTATTCCTAATGCGGTAGTTTCCAGCTACAACGAGGCCGGTGGAAATCCCTGGGTAGAAGTTGCATTTATGGGACCAGTGCTTCCTGGCATTGCCGACGGCGGTGGTGCGAATGAACAAAAACGCTCCAGACGCAAAGACAACTTGCATTTCAAGAATGCCGATGCGATCGGCCATCCTGCGTTAGCATCTCCAGCATTTAATAACTTCACGGGGCAAATGGGGTACACCTGCGCAAGTTCTGCCACACCGATGATGCCGTACCTCCTGAGTACTCTGGATGCTGTGGTATGGCGGTCCGGGCTTCCAGAATCATTTTTCCCGGAAGCTATTACACCGGGATTGCGTGAAATAGGCTCAACCGTTGCCGGGAGCATGTGGGGGAATGTTTATCCGCGTAGTGGGTTTGTGACACAGACAAATGACTATAAAGCTGCTGCGGTCGTAGCACAGCGGGCGGCAGATATTATTACCCGTGTTGGTCAGTTGCATGTATATCAACCAATGGTGGATATGCCTAAACCGGGTTACTGGCCTCCATTTCCGGTCCTGGAGAATACGGGGATGCGTAACCACAAATGGCAGCGTTTGACTCCGATGCCATCTATGACCTGCGCCGTATTTCCTGACATCACAGAGATTACCAATATAAATCCACTTTCACTGGACGGTAATTATGCTTGGGCGCTATGGCAACCCTACAGCTGTTGTAAGCAAATGGGGCAAACCTTTCTCTACAGCACCGGCGCAGCTATTTAATTACAAGGAAAGTTATTATGAACAAACATTTTATTTTGAGCGGTATTTTATTGGCAAATATTACCCTGAGTACTCCAGTACAGGCTGTATTTGATCTGGACAATGAATTTATTAATCAAGATAACAGTAAGGGAATAAAAGGAGCAGTTAATGATAATTTATTTTATACAATTGGTGGCGGGACGGTAATATCGCAGCCGCCCAGCAATAACAATATGGAAAAAATCAGTATGGGCATCAACTGGGACAGCGACTTTATGTGCGGTAATTTTGATGTAACGACCACAGTTAAAAATCAGCTGAATGGTGTGACGAATGGCTTCAAAGATATGATGGGAACGGTAATTACAGGTGCTACCGGAGCTGTTGCTAGTTTGCCCGCAATGGTTTTACAAAGAGCGAATCCAGGTTTATATGAATTACTGTCCAATGGTATTTTACAGGCAACCGTTGCTTTCGATAAAGCACAGTTGAATTGCCAAAACATGGCAACAAAAATGACTGACTTTGCTTACTCAAGCAAATGGACACAGGCGTCTATTGGTGAAGAATTCAAAAAAATAGTCTCTATAACTCCGGACGCGGTAGCGGCTGATAATCAATTAAAAACCACTACTGGTAAAGAAGGTGTGAAATGGATCGGGGGGCAGAAACGTGGTGGCAGTGGGCAAAAAGCGATAAGGCCGACGCATGACATGGCAAAAGCTGGATTCAATATTCTAAATAAGCAACCAGTAACCAATAGTGGGGGGGTAAGTGGATCTGCTTGTAATGGATCTCTGTGCAAAAAATATAAAACCAGTGAGGAGGCGGCAGAAGCAGTCGTGAAAGTGCTGGGTGACCGGGCTATTCGAACATGTACAGAAGCCAGTGAGTGCAGTAGTGGTGGTGTAGAAAACGAAGCGGGAGCATCAACTGCTGGCGTTGGTTTTTCTCCGATGCTGGAGGAAACCACAAAAGAAAATACGGAAACGCTAGCGAAGCTGGTAAACGGGAACTTGGCTCCAAATACCTCCAACCTGGCAAAACTTAAATCAGGCGATTTAACAGTTACCCGAGGTGTGATTCAGGCACTGAAAGATGACCCGGATAACGCTGCATTAGTACAACGACTTGCCAGCGAACTGGCTATGGCCGATACGATTTCTACTGCTCTGGGAATGCGCCGTATGTTGATGGCAGGCCAGGCTGAACCAAACGCGGCGGATCAAACAATGGCACTCACCGAGTCTGATCGTCGCCTTGAGTTTCTGGATCGCGAAGTTCAGGCGCTGAAGAATGAGATGGAGATACGAAAAGCCATCAGCAATAACACATTGCTTGTTGCCCTAAGCCGCCAGGAAAGTCGCGAGGCGGACAATGGGTTACGCCAGTCGACACATCAGAATGATGATGCAATGCAGAACCTTAATGAAAAGGTGGAGGAATGATATGGACATCATTCGTAAACCACTCTGGCTGCGAATCGTGCGGATTATGCTGCTCTGCGTTACTGCCATTCTGGCACTGAGAGGCTTAAGTTTCATCATTCTGCATTTTGTCGGCAGTGAGGCAGAACTCCGCGCGTGGCTACGCCAGATAAAAACGCCGCTCCTGCTCTGGAGGCTGGCGCTGTATACGGTTATCGCGTTTTTCTGGCTGCACCGTGTCCGGAGCTATCTGCTGAGTCACTGTACCCGGCGCTTTCAGGTATACCGGCTCGAAATCATGACAATGTGCCTGTTTGTGATGATTGAAATCACCTGCTCGCGTTGGGGGATGTAATGACAGCTGATAGCTACCTTGAAATGGTGCTGGTTCTGATGGGCTGGCTGATCAACAACGCGTTGTGGACGATTATTACCACCACAGGGATTTTTGCCATCCCGCTGGCATTCAAAATAGCGGGCGTCTGGCTGAAGGTTAGGGAAGAGGGGGACGACGAAGGTAACAAAGGGGCGCTGGCATTACCGCGTATGGAGCATGTCATTTATGTCGCCTTTGTGGTGATCATGTTTTGTGCGATGCCGATACAGGACGTTGATATCTCGACGATGAAGTTTGATCGCACCCGTTCTTCACAGTGCGGCGTGAACGTGCCTAAACCGGATGAGTCCGGCTATGGGCCATTAATTGCTGAGCTTAACGGCCAGACTGCGAAAATCCCGGCATGGTGGTATCTGGTACATTCGCTATCGAAAGGGATTACACACGCCGCGATAGCCTCTATTCCCTGTGGCAATGACTTCCGGACACTGCGTTTTGAAGTGCAGCATACGAAATTAATTGATCCTGTAATCAGGCAGGAAGTTCAGGATTTTGCCAGACAGTGTTATGCAAAAGCATATTACAAACTCAAAAACAGTAATCCAAAACTGACAGCGGTAACAGTTGATTCGGTTGGTTGGATTGGATCGAGTTATTTTCTTAATACTGGAGGATATTACGACTATTACACGTCAACAGTACCATTATCTGAATGGCCTTATAATGAAGGGCGTGACAGTGGTTACCCTGATGTTGGCCGAGGGGGGTATCCGACGTGCAAAGACTGGTGGAGCGCATCAGGGAAGGGGCTGAAAAGTCGTTTATTGGACAGTTTTGATAAACGTACAGTCAATATGATGAAGGCGAAATCTCCGAATAATTGGGAGGAAAGCCTTCTTCGCTGGTTGGTAAGTCCACAGAATACACATATGTCCGGAAGTGGTGATACTTATATGATAGGGAATCAACAAGGACATGGAACGGGTATTGACACCGGTATTAAAGAATTCCTAAGCGGCCTGGGTGCTTTTAGTGCGCAAGCGACGCAGTTACCGGCGTTTGATGCACTTCGACAGGCGTTGCCGATGGTTCATGCTATTTTACTGATGGCTATAGTGATATGCATTCCGCTGGTAATGTTGTTTGGCGCGTATGATCCAAAGGTAGTAGTCACTATTACTTTTGCGATGTTTGCGATAATTTTTGTTCCGTTCTGGTGGGAACTGGGTGGCTGGTTGGACGATAAGCTTATCCAGTTGCTGTACGCTAGCTATAAGGGGTATACCAACAACTTCAATAACTGGATTGCCAGCATCGGCTCGGATGGGTGGATTATGAATCTGGTGCTGGGAGCTATGTATGTGGTACTACCGATGTTCTGGTTTGGTGCTGTGAGTTGGAGTGGTGTGAATATAGGACAGGCGTTGTCTTCAGCAGTCGATAAAGCTAGTCAAGGATCGCAGCAAGCGGGAGCTAAGGGACCCGGTGTGGCTGGTGAGGTCGTTAAAACTGTAGCTACAAAAGGGGCTTCCAAAGCGAAAAAATAACCCCAAAAAGCAGGCAACGGAAAAGAAATCTTGTTGCCTGCTTCTATAAATCGTCATCAGAATAGATTCGTTGGTTGTTTTCACCATAGTTACCGTAGCCACTATGTCCATTTCTGTAACCTGCATGCAGTTCTTCGTCATCGGTTGAAGTAACAGCTTTGCTTCCGGCGACAGCAACAATAATCGAAAGGACCATCTTTATGGCTTCGGTTAGCCCATTGAAAAGTACAGACCAGGTATCTGATTGGTGTGATGTTTTATTATTGTATTTCATTCGTTTATTATCCATTATTTTTTCTTGTCTATAAATAAATTGAAAATCCATGCAATGACTTCAAATAACATAGCAATAGTAGAAAGGATAAAATCGAACAACTCTATGAATAAATCAAAGATGCTGCTTTTTTTAAAAACTTTTATTGTTCCCGCACAATATGGATATACTGTTTTTTGTGGTTCCCCCTGGTAAGTAATCATCCGTGGGAAAACTTTTTTATTACAACAGCGACAAAAATCTAATCTATCATCAGATGATGTATTCTTAGCCTTTTGGGTAATGATTACCTTCCTTGCTCGCTCGCCTTTTAGTGATATTTCAATATCAAAGCTAACATTATTTCCTTTTTCAGGAAGCAAGGCGCCGTTTATATCACTGACATGAAAGTAATAGTCTTTGTTATTCTTGTCAGTGATGAATCCGTACCCTTTCTCTTCACTGAACCATTTTATTACACCCTCCATTAATATGTCCCTATCAATGTCGCTATAAATCGAGATTAATAGATGCTGAAAATTAAAGCAATATATTGAAAGATCTCATCGAAAGATTTATTCTCCGGGTGTTACACCGTTGTCTCCGACAACAGCCAATGCTTCAACGCAATCGGAACTGCGCCAGCGATTTGAGAGAAGCGCCTTCGGGTGATCGCAAGCCAATATCATAGGGAGAGAAGCGCGGCCTGAGACTGATGCCTCCGGGTGGTCGCAGCCAAAATCGTCGTAATCTGAGAGACGAAGCCTTCGGGCGATAACGCCGTTTAACCTTTGAAAACGGCGATCGCAAACGTGATAAAGGTACACTTCAACGCAGGGCAACAACGTCTGCCCGACATCCTTAAAGCTGTTTTCTATGGATTTACGTCCAGCTTATCCCGGTAACATTTGCGGCACGTTGCTATGCCAATTGGAACATTTGGCATCTGCAAGGGCAGCATTTGGCGGCGGGATATGTGCAGCGTCACTTGTGTAAGAGCGGTAGCGATACCAAGTGACGCTGCGCGAAAGGGCACCGTCTTAGCAGACGGAATGCCGCCTTCCAACAATCGGTACCGTCTGACGCACACGTAGTCACGGTGTTCAGACTGGGGAAATAGCATCTTTAAGCACACTTTTTAACCATAACGCCTTATCACGGAACACATCCATTCACGGAGAAACCATGAGAGCAGGCGTATCAACTTCAGGAGAAAATTCGACTCGGTATCGATGGCAATGTCAGTGAAAGCTGACGTATGGAGGTAGTCTGACTAACGTCAGGACGGCATACGCCGCGAACAGCTCAGCGAGCTGGGGAACCTCGTAAAAACTCAACATATTGTCACCCCGATGCACAGATACCCGTCGAGATGCAGGAAGCGCAAAACCTAACCGTGCCGTCGGGGCCAGATGTATCACTCATGTTCTGTATGAAAATTCAGAATATAGATCGCGCTCGTTTCCATATTTCTGGAGAAGAGCTTGATCTGTATTTCTTTGTGAAAGGGGACAGGTATGTCGAAATTAAGTAAGCAGCTGGTTACGCTGGCAAGGCAGGGAGGTGGTGGGTTCAAGACTATCGCGGATCGTTCAAAGATCGCCTCCCGTGTAGCGGAGAGAATAGCTAAATTAAATATTCAGATCCGGGATGTGAAGCATATAAAAACCAATCATATTGAGCTGTATGTGAAGAGTCGCCAAGCCGAAGGGATATCCAAAAGAACAATGCAGAATGAGATTGCCGCAATCAGAAATATTCTGGCCGTTGCTGGCCGGACAAAACTTGCCGATCCTGGTCACGAGAAATTAAGTAATTCAGCTCTCGGATTATCTGATGCCAGTCGTGACGGTACTAAAGTCGCAATTAGTAGCGAACGCTTTCTCGCAGCGTTCGCTTATTCAGATAAGCAAGACGTTGGCGTAGCAGCTGCGATGCAGGTTGCTCGTTGTTTTGGTCTGAGGACAGAAGAAGCGGTGCAATCTGTTAAATCATTAAAAACCTGGCAACGTGCAATATTGCGTGGTGATGATCGTATCAGGATTGTATTTGGTACAAAAGGAGGGCGACCAAGAGATACGACGATTATCGATCGCGATAAAATGCTAAGCGCGGTCAATTATGCTCTGAAAGTTGCTACTGAAAATAATGGTAAGCTGGTTGATAAACCGGATCTGAAATCAGCGATTGACCGCTATCGAAATATTGTCAGAGATGCGGGATTAGTAGGGAAATATGCGCCTCATAGTTTGCGATATGCCTGGGCAGGTGAAGCGATGGAATATCATAAAAGCAAGGGGATGAGTGACGATGAGGCGAAAGCAATGGTGTCTATGGATCTGGGGCACGGTGATGGTCGGGGGCGTTATATTGAACGTGTCTATAATAAACCAGATATCGAGGATTAATTAAACCAGCTTGCCTCTGTGGAATATAAGCGATAGCATTTAAACGCTAACTCGTTGTCTCCGACAACAGCCAATGTCCCGTCCGGTAATCTGAGAGGGACGCCTTCGGGTGATTACCAGCCAAAATCGTCGTGACCTGAGAGACGATGCCTTCGGGCGGTAACGCTGTTTAGCCTTTGAAAACAGCGGTCGCTTTCGCGATGAAGGTACACTTCTGACCACAGCGGATTTTCCGCTATCAATATTTTCACTCGCCCTAAGGGAACACGCTTCCCACAGGGGATCGGTGTTCCCTTTTTTACGTAAGGAATACACCGATGACTAATCGCTTATCTCTGGCATTTACGCCTGTTTCTATCACGCTCCCGGCCTGGGAACACGCTATTGAAGTGTTTGATTTTTCCCAGTGGGAACGTCGGCAGTTTGCGCTGATTAAAGCCGCACAGGATGCCTGGAACCATCGTCCAGATCCCGACACTCAGCAGGTGACATTTTCGCTGACACTATTTGTCCGTCTGGGAGGTGAGACTGCTGAACGGACGCAAAACTTTGTCGCCAGATATGTTGACGATGTGCTGGTTGTAACCCTGGGAGAATGAGAGATGACACTTCAGCTTGAACTGACTGACGACGAAGCGCTGGCATTATCGCATCTGACTCAATGTCTGACATGGAACACGATGCGTGACTTTGCCATGACTAACAGCGAATGCGATGAAATGCTTGATGCGGTCCGGAAATTAGAAAGAACATTGACGGAACATGGCTTCAGGCACCAGTACGGCTGTCTTGCTTAAATCTTAACTTGACCCTTACGGGGATTGATTTCCCGAAAGGGAGCAATCCCCGCCCTTAACCTGCGAGGATTTTTTATGGCAACGAAACAAAACATCCGGGTAACAGAACACTGTGATTTTGATTCTGTGTTCCATGAATTTATAAAATCTCGTCAACGCGAATCATTCTTTTATGATTGGGCTGATGAACTTAGTGTTGATTACTGTAATGCCGCTCCGGTTCGCTGGGAAGGTCGCGGATTGTCAAACAATAGCTTTTATACCGTGCCTATAGGGGCTTTGACGTATCGTGTCAGCGTGCCAGGAAATGGCTATGAAGGTGCAATGACTGCAGAGGCTTTTGGTATCACGTTGTCTTTATTGGCACTGGGAGAACTTTCCATCCTTAATGAAGATGACGAAGACATTCGTCTTTGCTTCGCTCTACGCGATTATGCACTAAAGCACGCTGAATCGGTCGAAATTATGGCTGCCTTATCCGGAGCTAGTTCCTTTTTAATGCTAGAGAAACTCTTTTCTATAGACGCTTTATGTGAGCTGGCAAATCTTGAGGGGGAATTGTTGACCGTTGCCGCATACGAGCGTCTGGGTCTTAAAATGGAACCAGATGAGAGCAATATCACTGATAATCAGTGGCAGATTTCCAGGCTGGCCCGAACTTTTATAGAGGGATGTAATGGCGATTTATCACGCTATAAACATCCTTCATGTAAGGCTTTTTACGATGAAGTTATTAAACTGGCCAGGACAGTATGCCCAGGCGTTTGGGATTTTTCTTTTCAGGATGAACTGAATGAATGGTTAATAACTGATTAATTGGTTGATTTTTACTTTAACCCAACGGGGATTGTTCCCCGTCTGGGAGCCATTCCCGTTTTTTATTGACGGGAATAGCATATGACGAAGAAAACAACTCACCGTAATTCTGCCCCACGACAGGATTTGTTCCAGACCGTAACCGACAAGATTATTATGGCGTTGGAAAACGGGACGTCCCCCTGGCGTAAAGCGTGGCAAACCGGAAAGGAAGGTTTGCCTGCTAACGCTATAACTGGCCGGAACTACAGCGGTATTAACGTAATGCTGTTATGGATCGATGCTGCCGATAAGGGGTTTCATTCCAATCGCTGGCTGACGTTCAAGCAGGCGCTGGATACCGGTGGTAATGTCCGGAAAGGTGAAAAATCGACGCTGGTGACGCTGTTTAAACCGTTCCAGAAGGAGGCAACGGATAACAGTGGCCAGCCGGTGTTTGATGAGGATGGCGAGGCGGTCATACGGGATCGCTGTTTTATGACCAGCTTCCACCTCTTCAATGTTGAACAGTGTGAAAACCTGCCCGATAAGCATTATCCGAACATTCCAGTTTTACCCAAAGTGGATCGTATCGCTCGCGCTGAACAGATAGCGGCCTGTAGCGGTGTGCCAGTAATGCATAGCTATCAGGATCGCGCATATTACCGCCCGAGTGTGGACCACATTATGATGCCAGAAGCGGCCCAATTTAATTCGGTGGGCGACTACTACAGCACGTTGCTGCATGAACTGGTGCATTCTACCGGCCACGCTTCGCGACTGGCGCGTGAGGGCATTGTCTCTGGCTCGGGTAAGTTTGGTGATCCGGTTTATGGATTTGAAGAGCTGATTGCGGAGATGGGATCGGCCTTTTTGTGTGCAGAACTTGGCATTCAGGGCGATTTGCAACATGACAGCTATATCGCGTCGTGGCTGCAAACGCTAAAGGAAGATAACCGCGCTGTGTTTCGTGCCGCTCGGTTTGCCCGGGAAGCGTTTGAATACCTGGTGCTGCGGGAGCAGGCGCTGGTGGCGTAGCCCACTTTACCAACGTTGATTTAATCAACCAGTCACTTCTCAGGGGAAACATTCCCCTGAGGGATGTTTCCCCTTTATTTACGGAAACATCCTTATGGAGATACGAAGCCTTAATGCATCATAGAGGAAGGAAGATTTCTTTAATTATTAGTCTACGACTTGTATCAGATGTTTAAAGTGAAAGACTGATCTAGTAGTTATCTAACCTGATAATAATTCTTATACTTACTAATCGACTACCTAATAATAGGTAGTTTAGTGTGGAGGAGATAATTTCCCACCAAGGTTAATCGGAATTTTAGATAAGCTTTATATAAAATTTAGGTTATGTAAATGATAAAAATAGACAATTTATTGCCATATAAAAGACATTGTCAACTAATAAAACGAATAATGGTGCTATAAAATTTGAAAAAAATAGATTTTTAATCTATTTTTTTTGTTTTTTTTGGTTTTTTATTCTGTTTTGTTTTATGTCTTTGGTCTTAGTAACCAAAGTTGATTGTTTTTTCAGCCGCTTTGGTTTGTTATTATTTAAAAAGAGGTCGGGTGGTACTTATTTTTTTGTTGCTTCTTTTTTTAATGAAAAGAAAGAAAGGAGGGAGGGTGGAAGATCTTTCAGGTGGTTATTGTCGACATCGCTTCAGTTCAATTTTATCAAAGAAAAACACAGTCATACCAACAACAGAAATAAGTGAAGATAAATTCTGGTGTATTGTTGAGTTGTGTTCTATTCGTAGCGATAAAGTTATAAAGGCTTTGTATGATTATCTGGTTTTAAAACATCCAAGGAGCGTTAGTTGCAATAATAATGGAGTCAGCAATGGATATTTCGGAAGTTGTCTGGCAAGAGTGGAACATGTTATTCAGGTAGTTAATGAGTTATTCTCTCTCTGCAAAACGCCTGAAAATGAAGTAAATTAAGTGGTTTTATAAAATAAAGAAAACATACTTTCACAAATGTTTTATATATGCGTGTTTTTGTAACACACATATAAAATCACCCAAGTAATGTCAACAATGGTAGTTTTAAGTTATGAATAAATTATATCTTGGTTCTCTTATCGCTCTGGTATTCGCTACTGCTACTGTTAACGCAGCACAGCAAAGCGAAGTTCATTTTTTTGGTAACGTTACATCCGTAACCTGCGATGTTGCTGTAAATAATGGCGGTAGCATGACGGATGTTATTCAGCTGGGCACTGTGGCTCCAAATGCAGAAAGCCAGACACCGACGGAATTCTCATTTAAACCCGTTAATCCAACACAGTGTGGTAACCTGGCAGGTAAGACTGCAACCATAACATGGTATGGCAACTTTGATGCCGAAGGCTTGAAAAATAGTACCGGTAAGGCTACCGACGCTGTCGTAAAACTGACAGCAATGAATGCACAAAACACAGCAAACACTCAGGTAACATCTTCTAATACCAGTATTGAATTTGATGCAAATAATGCTAATACGGATGGTTTTAAATTCCAGGCAAAATTGAAAGGTGGAACTACCCCTGGCGATTATCAGGGCGTTGCTGCCTACGCAATAACTTATAACTAATCTCACCGATACCGCTGATGCTATTCATTAGCGGTATTAAGAATACCTTAAACAGATAACAAATATAAGCCGATGGAGGATGATATGAGCTTATCGCGACTACCAAAGATTTCTTTGTTAGCGATGAGTATTTATACGCATCTCGGATATGCTACGGACTTAAATCTGGATTTTATCCAGGGGACCAGCATAATTCCTTCGATTCTAAAATCTGATTATGCTTATCCTCAGGGACAATACAGTGTGGATGTATTTGTTAACAATGAAAAAACCGGTACGGCTGAGTTAAGCATTACACCGGCAGATGAAAAAAACAATATGCTCTGTTTCTCTCCGGAATGGATAAACAGTGCAGGTGTAATGCTGGATGCCAGTAAATATGATGATGTTTATAACAGAGAAAAAAACTGTTATGAGCTGGCTAAAAAAAATCATACACAGGTAGTTTTTGATTACAGTGCGCAGAAACTGCTGCTTGATATTCCCCAGGCTTATCTGCTCAGTAAAAGTGACCCGTCACGATGGGATTATGGTGTTACCGGAGGACGGCTGAAGTATTATGCTAACTTCAATAAAACAACAAATGACAAATTAAATGCCTTCGGAAATTTTGACCTTGGTTTCAATGTCGGGCGATGGGTATTATCCAGTAATATTAACGTATCCCGCTCAGGAGGAGAAACAGAATTCACCTCCAGTGATATGACATTGTCCACGGCAATCAGTCAAATCCAGGGAGATTTATTACTGGGAAAATCGCAAACTCAGACAGAGTTATTTTCTGATTTTAATTTTTATGGCGTATCAGTTCGCTCTAACAGTAACATGCGCCCGTGGGAGGCACGCGGATATGCACCGGATATTTCGGGGATCGCTTCAGGCCCGTCACGGGTTACCGTGACCCAGAACGGCTATACGATTTATTCCCGTATGGTTCCGGCAGGCCCTTATCGTCTTGATGACTTGCGGCCAACCGGAAATGGCGATCTGGTTGTAACGTTAGAGGATGATAACGGGCATAAGACGGTTCAGGTTTATCCGGTCACTACTCTGCCGACGTTGTTAAGGCCAGGTGATTTCCAGTACGACTTTGCCATGGGTAAGAAAAATCAAAGTAATGAACTGAATAAGGCGTTCTCGTCGGATACCGGACTCTTCTGGCTGGGCAGTGTTGACTATGGTTTTTCCAGCGCAACGCTGAATTCGGCAATACTGTTAAACAATCGCTATCAGTCGGCAGGGATTGGCGTAACGAAACCGTTTGGTGAGCTGGGGGCGTTATCCCTGAGTGCCCAGACAGCTAAAGCCCGCTATAACAATGGGGATGAAAAGAAAGGCCAGAACGTCAGTGTCAAGTATGCCAAAAACTTTACAGACAGAACAGACCTGCAGCTTCTGACATATCGTTATCAGGACAAAGGGTATGTGGATTATGCAGAATTTGATCCCCATCGCACTTTTATTCACGGTAATCAGAAATCACGGTATGAGGCGCGCCTGTCTCATCGGTTTGATACGACTTATCTGAGTGGAGCGTGGTGGCACCAGAATTACTGGGACAGAGACGGGAGTGATACCGGGGCGACCTTGTCGCTGAGCACTTCAGCTTTTGATTCGGTATCTGTGTTCCTGAACGGTTCATATAACCGTTACGCAAATACTGATAAAGCGGATTATTCAGCGTCGGTGAGTGTCAGCATACCTTTTGACTTCAGAGGGATACAGCATTACGCCAGTAACAGTGTGGGATATAACCGGAGCAATGGTTCAACGTTCAATACAAGCATTTCAGCTTCAGTGAATGATCGCGTTAACTATAACCTCAATGCGGATATCAGTTCCCGTGGTCAGCGGGGCGCATCGGCATCGGCCAGCTATGCGTTTGACGCTGTTCAGACAAATATTGGAGTATCGCAGACACATTCGCGCCAGGGTGAGGGACAGACCAGCTTCTCCGGGGGCATCTCCGGCTCTGTGTTAGGGACCCGCGAAACCGGACCTCTCTTTACAAAAGAGTCTTCCGATACTGTCGCTATTGTCAGCGTACCGGGTGTCAGTGGAATCAAGTTCAACAACTCCATGCCCACTGACCGAAATGGTAACACTGTAGTGTGGTTGTCCGGGTATGCAGAAAACAGCATTAACATTAACATGGAAAACGTCCCTGACGACATGGATTTCAGCACGACATCCTACAAAGTGGTTCCGACTGAAAAGGCGATGGTTTACCGAAAATTTGGTTTTGAGAACGTACTTCGTTACATCCTGCGTGTGAAGGATAAGCAGGGTAAATACCTTACAGGTGGTGAAGCCACCACAGAACAGGGACTGAATGCCGGGTTTATATCCACAAACGGTGTTCTGCTAATGAATATGCTGACTGAACCAGAAAAGATCCGCATTGATATGGGAAATGGAATGCAGTGTCATTTTTCCATGAAAGGTTTACAGGCTAACACCAATAAAGTTCAGGAGATTCGTTGTGAATAAAGTAGCTAAAACGGCGATTGCAGCTGTGCTCTCATTCGCATTCTGTAGCCAGGCTATGGCTGCGTTTGTACTGAATGGGACGCGCTTCATTTATGATGAAAATAAAAAAAATATTACCTTTGAAGTCACCAATAATGCCGGTCAGATGTATGGGGGGCAGGTATGGGTGGATAATACCAGTGAGGGAAACGGTATCTACATGGTTCCTCAGCCTCCTTTTTTTAAAGTCGGCGCAAAACAAAAACAGATTATCCGAATCATGAAAACAGATTCCTCATTACCCACAGACCGTGAATCGTTATTCTGGTTGAATGTACAGGAAGTACCGCCAAAACCAGATGTTAAAGAAAGCCATGGCAGTGTTCTGGCGATAGCGATGAACTCCAGAGTGAAGCTGATTTATCGTCCATCCGGTCTTAAGAACGGGAGGGAAAATGCTGAGAAGAAACTGACCATGGAGCAAAGGGGGGATATAACCTGGATTAAAAACCCCACCCCCTACTATATGGCAGTTGTCGGTGTGCAAACCAATGGCAGGGAGTTGAAACTCAGCGATAAGGTTACAAAAGAATTAACGCTACTGGCACCCTTTAGCAGTGTATCTCTGGGGGTTAGTGTCCGTGGGAGCCTTAACATTGCCGCGATAAATGACTGGGGGGGAGTACAGAATTATGAAATTCATTAATCCTGTGCTGATAGCGGCATTATCTGTGAGTGTTGTCGGCTTTTCTGCGAATGTCCGGAGTGCAGATACCAAAACGGCCACATTTACCATTAATGCAACATTCACTGCCCCCAGTTGTGATATATCCATCCCAACGCAATTTTATAGCCTGGGAACATTAACACCGGGAGCAGCGAAAAAACACTCACCGCTTGAAATAAAGTGGACATGTGCAGGGAATATACCAGTAAAGACGGCAATTAAAGGTTCTGTTTCACTGGGGCAACTGGAATCGTCAAATGATAAGCTGCAAATGTTGCTAACAAAGGATAGTCAGCCTAATGGAACATATTTATGGCTGGAGAACAATAATACGCCTGTAAAACTGACAGGGCAGGATCCTGATGCATTCTGCAGTGACAGTACTGCCACAACCGGTGAGCGCCAGTGTGTCATTACACCGGTAACGGAAGTCCATAACACAGATCAGTTTGGTCCGGTTAAGGCTGCAGTGACATTTGAAGTTATATATCCATAATGTATTTATGATACAACAACGAATCATTATAGATGGTTTCTGTGAGTATGAGATGCTGGGGTTAAGCGCACTGCTGAAAGCAGAAAATTATGATGTCAGACTCAGGAAAGAAACCGAACCGACCAAAGGAGATATTCTGATAATAGCGCTGAGTGCAGTGCCACTTTTGAACTGGTTGTCTTTATTCTCAATGTTCAGAGCATCTGATGATGTGCGCTACTGCAGGACAATATTTCTGGTTCCCGGACAGGTGAAAGAGATGCAACGATTATTTTCAACAATAAATATTGTCGACGGTTCCCTGCCGCTGGCAGTGTTGAAAGACAGTATTATAAAAACAGCAGGAGGGGGGCGGGATGAAGCGCCCACGCCCTTTTACATATATAAGAAAGAGTGTATGGACAGAATAAGTTTTCTTCAGAAACTATCCCGAAAACCATCAGCAAACAAAGACCGGAAGCATTATTACTGGCGCTCTCGCCTGTGTTCTCTTATGGGAGTTCCGAATGTTCATATATTATCCGTCATAGCACCGACCTGCACGACGTCATTTTTGATGAATATTCATGAAATGTGAGAGTTTCCGTCATGAATGATAAAAATGCATATCAGAGATATCCATGAATACGCAAGATTCGTGACTGTTGCTTTGATACAGAATAGTCAGGCATTACACCAGTCGATTGGATTGCTATTCAGAACGGGAGATTTTAATGAAACTCATTTCAGCAAAAGAGTCCATTATAATGTTAAAAAGATGCTTTGTTAATTTTGCGCAAATCGCGGTAAAAGTGCGGAACTTTAACTTTACGTTTAAGCCCTGTTTTTTGAATGTATTCACTTTCCTTTTTTTATGTGTGGGGATCATCTCTTCATCACCGGTTTTTGCGACTGTTATATACGAAAAAAATCTTATAACACAATCGTCTTACAGAAAAACCAGTAAAATATATAAGCTACAGTTTAATAACCAGGATAACAATTATGAAGTCAGTAGTGTTACTGGTGACTGTGCATTCAGCAGTGGTGTTATTACTTCAGCACAAAATAATGTCGACTGGAATGTGCAAATGGGGTTAACATCTCATTTTAATGGAAATCAGACATACCTCGAAAACGTGCCTGTGACAGATTTTAATGGGATTGCATCACAGGTTGGTAGGAAGAGTGACTGGGGGGGGAAATTTGGTCAATGGCTTCCCTCAGGACAGAGCTGGCGTAAAACAGGAATTGGGACGGGATGGTATGGTTCACAAGCCGTGAGCTTTCCTACTCCGGTGACCGTGGATGGGGGACCTGAAAGATTTGATATAACTATTCGTATGTGTCGTGGTGATGATGGTTCTTATATTAATGCAACGGGACATTACGTAACCAGTGCTGTCAATTCGATGTCAGTAACACCGACATCTGCAACGCTACAATCCCCGATGGGAACTATCGCTGTCGATCATGCCGAGCTCACACTCAATGGGTTTATGCCATCGAAAATAGAGTTCACATCAAATGTTGCGAATACCACAACGGACTATACCCTCACATTACCGGAACCTGTGAATCCGAACTATGCAGGGCAAAGTTACGATGCGACATTTCAGTTTGAATACCGAGTAAATGCGACTAAACCCGGGAATTTTGTTATACCAGTGAATATTTCTGCCACATATCCGTAATAAAATGAGCAGAGTGCCAATCAGATACAACAGGGACTCTGCCATAAAGAGATTACTGAACACAGGTCCTGAATGAGAAAAAGTAATCTCTTTATTTATGCACCGAATAACAATATGGTATACAACTACTTTAGTCTGCAGCTATCCTTTAGCAGGGGTGGACATGTACAGTAACTCTGACTGTTATAATATATTTTCCAGTAAGCTACATATGGCTGAGGAATGTTTGCCATTTTTTCAGCCCGTAGTGGATGCTGACTCTAATTTATGTGGTGTTGAAGTTCTGGCACGCTGGAATATGCCAGATGGCAGGGTGTTATCTCCCGACCTGTTTATTTCTCAGGTGGTTCATGCCGGACTATCCGGATTTATGACAAATATACTATTAAGAAAGACCGCCGATATTTTACTGTCTTTAAAACCATTTTTGCCGGTTGGTATGTTAATCACTTTTAATGCGGGGGCGCCAGACAATAATTCAGCGGAAATGATTTGTGCATGTAAACTGCTCCAGAAGCGTCTTATTCAACTCTGCCCTGTGCTGGTTTGTGAATTGACGGAGCACAGAGAATGGGGGAACTCTTCAGAAGATAATATATTTCTTGATAATCTGGATAGGGAAAATATATCTGTGGCACTGGACGATTTTGGAACAAAATATTCAAATCTTGATATGTTATCCAGGGTTAATGCAGAATTTATGAAAATAGGGAACTCATTCATTTATCGTGTGGATGAAGAACCATCTTCACACCGTCTGGCTGAATGTGTTATGTTTGCTGCAAACAAATTTTCTTTGCGAGTGATTGCAGAAGGTGTTGAAAATAAATGGCAGTATGACTGGTTAAAAAAACAGGGGGTAAAATTATTTCAGGGATACTATTTCTCCCCCCCATTATCAGCTGGTCAATTCGCTTCATTTGTAAAGGGTAGGAAATTAAGAGATGATAAATCTGGTTTGTGTTTTGAATAATTAAAATTGTATAATGTTTTCCATGAAATCTTATGGTTTTTTTTGATGTGATATTGATTTTTATAATTGTGCAGGGGGTTATTTAACGGCTTCCCTTAGGTGGACGAAGATATTTATTCCTGGTAGACAGTCTCTCCGTAATTCGGAAGAGACGCAACTTCTGCCCTGTAAAGATAACTTCGTCTATCAACTTCTATTCTGTTATTACAAAGGTTAATATAGATGTTTTCATTTGAGAGATTATCATCAGTTAAACTAAAGACAGTATTTGCAATATTGGTAACATTTTTAGTGCTTGCGTTAGTTGTTGTCTCAGTGTTAAAAAGACCAAGATATTTGGATATAAAGCAGGCATGTGAAATTAGTAAGAGATACCCTACCATTATTATAATAAGACACGGAGAAAGGTGTGATCGTTCAAAAAATCAATGTTTTTCTGAACCAGATGGAATAACTGTCAATGGCACGCAAAAAGCAATTCGGCTGGGTAAGGATTTGAGTGATATAACCGGGAGCTATAATCTCTATTCAACAAACACAACCCGAATCAGACAAACAGCTTGTTTTTTCTCAAATGGAGTCAGCCCCACCATAGTAAGTTTATCAAATAATGGTGAATCACCTGTGAGGAAAATTTTAGATTTATCGTATCAGAGTAAAAACGCTGTTGTGTTTACTCATAATCATTGCCTCTCTCGCATTGCAAAAGATATGAGATGGTGGAAGTTAAAACCAGGATATCTCGAGACATTAGTTTTGCATCGGGAGGCGAACAATCTTATTTTAGATGGTGTATTAAAGTATCAACAAAAGTAAAAATTGTGTATTTGCACCTCTCATCCATTCTGACAACCTGGAACTTAGTATCTAACCATTTTTTTAGCTTTCCCTGTCAGGGGATTTGTCCTCATTGACGTCCTCTGAATATTGGCAGTCCGTTTCTTTGCGACTGCAGGCAGCATAACAAATGTGGAAATTCGTAGTCACCACCGGCACTCCGGCTCTTCTCAACTCCGGGATATCAGCCGCAATACACTGATTGCCAAATCAGAATAGGCTGTCTGGCGCGGTCACCCGTAAACCTGCCTCCGGCATATACTTCAGCCGTTCACGGGGCGTTTTCACTTCCCGGGCAATCTGCTGATATGGCAATGATGTATTTTTTATTCCCCCCCCCCGGCGAAGACGGTGCGATTCATCTGTTCTGTAAAACAGTTTTTATCCGTCAGACAGTCAATTCGTGTACCCATACTGAAGTAAAATTCGTATAAAAAATCAGTAGGCGAAACTTTATCAATCGCTGATAAATAGGGAAAGCATAAATCGCCCGGTCAGATACTCTCGTCGGCTTCTCCACTACAATATATCTTCGTTAATCACTCACTGTTGTCATCTTGTTTTCGGCATATTTCATGCAGTCAGATCTTTCCGCCGCCGTACAGTATACGTGAACGGAAACAGCATTTGTTGTTCCGGTGGACATCGTCCCGCAGCGTTATCCAGTATGGGTAATTAAAGTGCCACTTATTCATTATAGTGATAACAAAAATCTGTTTTTTCCGTTGTTACTGTTAACGCTTTAGCGTTAGCGTAAAAAAACATCGTTATTTTCTCAAATATAACCTTCACTGACAGGTAATGGAGTATGTGATGGCTGTTAAAATCACGCCTGAAGAGTTCAGTCTGTTAATCCGGCGATTGAGCACGCAATGGCGCGTCATGGCGCCTTCTGCCGAGTTTCGCGGCGGGCGTTTTGCTGATACGGATAACATTATTTATCAGCAAATCCGGGGATGGGATGACCTGGTCTGGCAGGAGAAATCCCACATGTCACCCAATACGGTTATTTCACCGATAACAGAAACGCTCTTTTATTTTAATAAAGACACTATCCAGATTGCGGAGACAGATACCACGCCAGTACTGATATTTGCCCGCGCCTGTGACATTAATGCCATGTCGCGGCTGGATTATATGTATTTATCAAACGGAAATAATTCTGATTACAGTTATCAGCGACTGCGCGACCATATTCGTTTTGTTCTGATTGAGTGCCCGCAAAGTTTTGAAAACTGTTTCTGTGTCTCCATGGGGAGCAATAAAACCGATCATTACAGCGCGGCAATGCGATTCAGTGACGACGGCGCCAGTGTTTTTATTAAGGATGCTTTTTTTGAAGAAGCCTTACAGGGAATGGGACAGAGCACGAAATATGAGCCTGTCTTCGTCAGCGAAAACCCGGAACAGGTAACCCTCCCTGAAAAACTCTGTCAGTCCCCCCAAAGAGTTCGCGACATTATTATCAACCATCCGCTCTGGGATGAATACAACAGCCGCTGTATTGGATGCGGGCGCTGCACAACCGGGTGTCCGACCTGTACCTGCTACAGCGTTTTTGATGTGGCTTATGACGAAAATCCTCAGCGCGGTGAACGCCGTCGCCAGTGGGCCAGCTGTATGGTGCCGGGCTTCAGCGATATGGCCGGCGGACACAGTTTTCGCCAGTCTGCGGGAGAACGTTTACGTTACCGTGCACTTCATAAAATCAATGATTACAAAGCCCGCAATGGTGCTGAGCATATGTGCGTGGGCTGCGGACGCTGCGATGACCGTTGTCCTCAGTACATTAAATTCTCACGTATTATCAATAAAATGACTGCCGCTGTCCGGCAGGCACTCTCCGGGGAGGTATAACCTGTGTCAACGTGTTCCTGTCACGATAAAGAAAAGCACAGCCTGTTGCCTGCTGCATACCGCATTATTTCCATCACCCGTCATACGCCACAGGAGTGGAATTTCCGTGTGGAAGTCGATTTCCCGGCCCGCTGGGGACAGTTTGTCCAAGTCTCCCTGCCATGTGTCGGAGAGGCGCCCATTTCTGTTTCTGACTGCGGAGAGGGCTGGATAGACCTGCTTATCCGCAATGTCGGCCAAGTGACCGGCGCGCTTTTTACCCTCCGTGAAGGCGACAGGGTATGGCTGCGTGGCTGCTATGGTAACGGCTACCCTGTCGATGCCTTCCGTCACAAATCTCTGGTGGTCATTGCCGGCGGTACCGGCGTTGCGCCGGTCAAGGGACTGATGCGCTATTTCGTCGAAAATCCGCAGGAAATCAACCGGCTTGACATGATTTTCGGTTACAGAAACCGGGACTGTGTGCTGTATAAACAAGAGATGGCGAACTGGCATCGGCACCACAATCTCATTCTTACCCTGGATGAAGGCAAAGCGGATGAACGTTACCGTACCGGGCGGGTCACTGACCATCTGGCAGCGCTGACATTTGAAGATATCAGCACCATGCAGGCGATTGTTGTTGGTCCTCCCGTGATGATTAAATTCACCGTACAGATGTTGCTGGAAAAAGGGCTCCAGCCGGAACAAATCTGGGTGGATTATGAACGCCGGATGGCCTGTGCAGTGGGGAAATGCGGTCACTGCCGCATGGGGGATGTCTACGTCTGCGTCGATGGTCCGGTTTTCAACTATGCCGTGGCCCGTCACTTTACAGACTGAGGAAAAAATGATGAGTGTGGATATTGATATCATTAAGACCCGGGCAAACAATGAATATCGCCTGTCCAAAGTCCGTGGCGAAGCCATGATAAGTGTTCGTATACCAGGCGGCATTCTGCCCGCTCACCTGCTGACGGTGGCACGCGAGATTGCGGAAACATGGGGAAATGGTCAGATCCATCTGACTACCCGCCAGAAACTGGCCATGCCCGGTATTCGTTATGAAGATATCGACAAAGTGAATGCCGCACTGGAACCTTTCATTCGGGAAATTGAAATGGAGCTGTGTGATGTTCAGGTTGATGATCCGAAAGCCGGATACCTGGCGATTGGTGGACGCAACATTGTCGCCTGCCAGGGTAACCGGATTTGCCAGAAAGCCAATACCGACACCACAGGTTTATCCCGGCGACTGGAAAAGCTGATTTATCCCAGCGCCTATCATCTGAAAACCGTCATTGCCGGGTGTCCGAATGACTGTGCCAAAGCGTCTATGTCAGACTTTGGCATTATTGGTGTGGCCAGAATGCGTTTTACTGCGGAACGTTGCATTGGATGCGGCGCCTGTGTGAAAGCCTGTGCTCACCATGCCGTGGGGTGTCTGTCATTCAAGAACGGCAAAGCCACAAAGGAAGAATCGCCCTGTATCGGGTGCGGAGAATGTGTTCTGGCGTGTCCCACTCTCGCCTGGCAGCGTCAGCCACAGGAGTTCTGGCAGATCCGTCTGGGCGGAAGAACCGGTAAAAAAACGCCCCGCATGGGTAAGTTATTCCTTAACTGGGTCACTGAGGATGTCATCAAACAGGTCATCACCAATCTGTTTGAGTTTGAAAAAGAAATGCTGGGGGGTAAACCGGTTTACCTCCATATGGGCCATCTTATCGATAAAGGCGGTTATCTGCGCTTCAAAGAGCGTGTACTACGCGACGTACAGCTAAACCCCGAAGCCATGGTCGCTGAACGGATTTACTGGGCGGAAGATGAATCAGTGGCCCGTATTCATCTCAGAAGCGCCGGATATTAATTTCTGTCTGGCCACAGCACTGAGGATGTTGTGGCCCTGTTCATTTAAAATAACAAGTGTAAAGATGGTGAATGCGGGCGTTTTTCAGCGTGTTGTTTCCTTTTGCCGACAGGGGCAGTAACAAGTATAAGAGCGCCCGTTACTGCCCCTTTTTCCGTATCAGAAATTAATCCGGAAACCAACGCTACCTGTTACTGGCGATTCTGTATTCTCGCCATTCTGGTAACTCGCTTCTGCCCACACCCCGGCATTCGCTGTCAGCTGAGCACTCACCCCGGCACCGTATTTCCCTGTGGTGCCTGAGATATCGTTAGTAAAGTTATAGCTGTCATTTATCCGGACTCTGTTGTTATCCGAAAACTCATGGCTCACTGCCGTCGTCAGATACGGTCTGACAACAGTTCCGGCAACATCAAGATTCATCCCGAGGTTCACACCCACTTCACCCTGAAGTGATTTGGTTGTCCCTGCTTTCGCCTTCATACCATTATCCAGACTGATATCCTTTGATTCTGCCCGGAATGCCGTACTACGGAGATAAGGCTGAATCCAGGTGTTTTCATTCAGACTGAAGGTTCTGCCTGCTTCCAGGCTGCCACCAAAGCCATTCTGATGATAATCGCCTTTCACTGCCGTGCCGTCACTCATCCAGGTGCGCAGTTCGTTCCTGAAACGGTTAACTTTGATAACGCCATCCACATAGTAACCATCATTGTTAAACCAGGTTGCATACAGACCACCGCCGGTACTTCCGACAGTACTGCTGCCACCACGGTTATGGCTGATGCTGTTATCGGTATAGGATACAAAAGCCCCCACAGCCAGTCTGCTGTCCTTCAGTTCAAAAACGGTGTCGCCGCCGGTTTCCATTCCGCTCTGGGTCAGTGAATAACCTGAGCCGGCACCACCGCTGATACGGGTATCTGACCCGGTGTACCGTCCCCAGACACCACCCGGCGAACGGGTATTCTGCATGACATCGCCGTGACGAAAACGCAGACTCTGAAGCTCGCTGTTGAACACATAGACCGGTGCCGTTGCCATATCCAGCACAGCATCAGCCGATTTTGTTGTATGGCGTACCGGAGGTACCGGATTATCTGTTCCTGGATTATCTGTTCCTGGATTATCTGTTCCCGGGTTATCTGTTCCTGGCTGACTACTGTCAGCTTTCAGGTACCAGTCAGTATTTTCCTTGTTCAGATAGTATTCCCAGGTACCGGCATCCACTTTCCCGCCGTTCAGGCTGAACGCAGCATCGCCACTGCCGGTATGAACGACCTGAAGTGGTGTGCCTGCGGAAACAGGTTCAAGACCGGTATTTCTGATGTCCAGCACAAAATTGCCACTGGCATTCCCCGTCACATTCAGCATGTCTCCGGTATGAGATGCGATATCCGTGTTCATCCGGAATGTCCCGTTACCTGAAAGACTTTCAGACACCAGTGAAACCGGCCGGAAAGCCTGCGTCAGGCGCGTGGTGGCTGACGGACGGAAATCGACAGTCCCGTTATCCAGCGTTAATGCACCGACAGTGGAGTCACCATCGAGATGCCAGACAGAGGCTCCCTTAACCGTCATGTCACCTGCACCAGAGTTGTCTCCCGTAACGCTCCCCGTCAGGATGCTTCCGTTATCCAGCGTCAGGGTGGTGCCTGGCTGTGTCGTCACATTAGCGTTCGCCTGAAGGGTAACCATCGTCATTGCAGCGCCACTCTGAAGAGCAATCCCGCCATCCTGAGACAACAGTCCGCTGAAGCGGGTATTTCCGCCTTCCTGGGTCAGGGTACCGCTCCCCGTCAGGGTACCCGCAAAGGTCGCCGCACTGTTGTTGAGGAAATACAGGTTTCCTTCATTTGTCACCACATCACCGACGAGCGTCCCTTTATCTGTCAGGGTGGTGGTGCCACGAAGTACACCGCCGCTCTGGACATTCAGCATACCGCCACTGCCAACAGTTGTGTCGCTGGCGTCATGACCACTATTAACACTCAGGTATCCACCATTCTCCAGCAGCATATTGACGGCACTGCCACCGGCAATACTGAAGCTGCCGTTAATGTTGGTACCACTCAGAGTGACAGAGGTGTCTGTAGAAATAGCCCCGCCACTGTTCTGAGTAATGTCAACTGCACTGCCGTAGACATCCAGTCTTCCCCCGCTGTTAATAGTGGTGTTCGTTGCACTACCGTCGGGGCCGACAGCCATGCTGCCGCTATTGTTAATAATGGTGTTCGTGGCCTGATGACCACTATTAACACTCAGGTATCCACCATTCTCCAGCAGCATATTGACGGCACTGCCACCGGCAATGCTAAAGCTGCCGTTAGAGTTGGTGCCACTCAGGGTGGCAGAGGTATCTGTATAAATAGCCCCGCCGCTGTTCTGAGTAATGTCAACTGCACTGCCACCGTTGTAGACATCCAGTCTTCCCCCGCTGTTAATAGTGGTGTTCGTTGCACTACCGTCGGGGCCGACAGCCATGCTGCCGCTATTGTTAATAGTGGTGCTCGTGGCACTACCGCCCCCGACATCCAGTCTTCCTCCGCTGTTAATAGTGGTGCTCGTGGCACTACCGCCCGCGACATCCAGTCTTCCTCCACTGTTAATGGTGGTGTTCGTTGCACTACCGTCGAGTCCAACATCCATGCTGCCTCTATTGTTAATAACGGTGTTTGTGGCCTGATGGCCACTATTAACATACAGATCTCCGCCATTCTCCAGCAGCATATTGACGGCACTGCCACCGGCAATACTGAAGCTGCCGTTAATGTTGGTACCACTCAGAGTGGCAGAAGTGTTTGTAGAAATAGCCCCGCCGCTGTTCTGAGTAATGTCAACTGCACTGCCACCGTTGTAGACATTCAGTTTTCCCCCACTGTTAATAGTGGTGCTCGTGGCACTACCGCCCTGGATCTCCATCCAGCCGTTGTTAATAATGGTGTTCGTGGCCAGGTGACCACTATAAACTCTCAGAGAACCACCGTTCTCCAGCAGCATATTACTGGCACTGCCACCGGCAATACTGAAGTTACCGTTAGTGTTAGTACCACTCAGGGTGGCAGTGGTGTCTGTAGAAATAGCCCCGCCGCTGTTCTGAGTAACGTCAACTGCACTGGCGCCCCCGGAGACGGACAGGTAACCACCACTGTTAATGGTGGTACTTATAGCACTGGCACCATAGAGAAGCGCCATATTGCCGCTATTGTTAATAACGGTGTTCGTGGCCTGATGACCACTATTAACACTCAGGTATCCACCATTCTCCAGCAGCATATTGACGGCACTGCCACCGGCAATGCTAAAGCTGCCGTTAGTGTTGATGCCACTCAGGGTGGCATCTGTGTCTGTAGAAATAGCCCCACCGCTGTTCTGAGTAATGTCAACAGCACTGGCGCCCCCGTCGACAGACAGCCCACCACCACTGTTAATAGTGGTACTCGTAGTATTGCCGCCACTGGAGACATACTGGTTACCACCACTGTTAATGGTGGTGTTCGTTGCACTACCATCGGGGCCGACAGCCATGCTGCCGCTATTGTTAATAATGGTGTTCGTGGCCTGATGACCACTATTAACACTCAGGTATCCACCATTCTCCAGCAGCATATTGACGGCACTGCCACCGGCAATGCTAAAGCTGCCGTTAGTGTTGGTGCCACTCAGGGTGGCAGAAGTGTTTGTAGAAATAGACCCGCCGCTGTTCTGAGTAATGTCAACAGCACTGGCGCCCCCGTCGACAGACAGCCCACCGCCACTGTTAATGGTGGTGCTTGTGGCCTGATGACCACTATTAACCCTCAGGTATCCACCATTCTCCAGCAGCATATTACTGGCACTGCCACCGGTAATACTGAAGCTACCGTTAGTGTTAGTACCACTCAGGGTGGCAGTGGTGTCTGTAGAAATAGCCCCGCCGCTGTTCTGAGTAACGTCAACTGCACTGGCGCCTCCGAGGACAGACAGGAAACCACCACTGTTAATGGTGGTGTTCGTGGCACTACCGCCGACTTCGACAGCCATACTGCCTCTATTGTTAATAATAGTGTTTGTGGCACTAACGCCGTCCCTGACACTCATGCTGCCGTTATTGTTAATAATGGTGTTCGTAGCAGTGGCTCCGTCGTCGAGCCACTGCCTCCCGCCATCGTTAATGGTGGTATCCGTGACACTACCACCAGTGACACTCTGAATTCCGCCATTGTTAATGGTTGTATTTGTGGCGCTGCCGCCGCTGTATACCGTCTGGTACCCACTGGGGTTGATAATGGTACCCGTGGCGCTGCCGCCACTGTTTACATTCTGGATCCCATCACTGTTAATGGTGGTATCTGTCGCCGTATCACCGGCATTCAGCGACATGGTGAAGGGCGTTCCTTCGTTCCCCAGAATATTATTGTTATAATCCACCGCCAGAGCAGGAGCTGATGGCAGAAGCAGGCCAGCAATCAGCCCCGCCAGTGCGGTACGCCTGATTTGCCGGGGACGACGACCGCCTTTACGGGTCAGTTCTGAGGTAACGACCCACATCCCGGTGGATTCATTCCATACAGTGTTATAAACCTTGTTCATTATTCGTTCCTTTTGTAAGACAGGCTTTATCTCCCTGCTTCATCAGGGAGGCATGGAGTCTGCTGATAACGCCATTAACCTGTGTGCCTGTTATCAGTCGGGTGCATTCAAATTGCCGGTCCGTGTTTTTATGTCTCGGGCACCACAGAAAATCCTTATGGTCAAAATTCAGTGATGTATCGTCCCAGCATCCGTTACAACCATGGGAGTTGAACACCCGCCACGGGGTATAAAACTCACTGTTCGGCAGGCTGAAGCCACTTATCAGCACCACAGGAATACCGGTTGCCCATGCCAGCCATGACAGTCCGCTGGCCAGGCCAATGAAGAAACTGGCATGACGCAGCAGATTTACCCGCTCCTGTAGCGAAAACCTGCCGGTAAAGTCTTCAGCTCCCCAGGGAATGTGATTCCAGACAAATCCCTGACCGTAATGAGCATCCCGGTCAATACACAGCACCCGGTAGCCCAGCGATTTCAGGTGAGCAACGACCTCACTCCAGCCGGTGCCGTTATTCCAGTATTTTGCCTGGCAGGTGGATTGTGTGGCGATGCACACATAAGGCTCCCGGACAGTCCGGGAGGCGGACAGGTCAAGCCGGACCGGTGCTTCCCGTGGGTCAACACCCAGAATGTAACCGGCTGAACGATGAAAACCGACCTGACGAAAATCCACCGGCTGGTTATTTGTGTCACCACCAAAATAGAGCCCCACCCGGTATGTTGCATAAGGTTCAGTTGTGCGTGGTTTCTCCGGCGTGGAGAAACATATCTGCGGATATTGTGGTGCCAGCAGGTCAATGATGTCCTGCGCCATTGTGCACTCCAGCCGGCACTGATGCAGGGACTGAAAACGTTCGGCATAAGGGAACCAGCCCAGCAGGTCACCCAGAGTACCGGTGGGGAATGAAATCAGAACATCACGGTCCGTCAGGTTCAGCGTTTCATCCAGCAGGGGAGTCTCTTCGCCCTGACGGAATACCTGAATACGGAAGCGCACAAAATATTTCTTGCTGCTGGTCACCCAGCCATTATTGATGTCACAGCAGAAAAGAATATTTCCGGAATCTGCATCCAGCAGGCGCACATGCCATTTACCTTCAGGAAGGAGCACCCGTGCTCCATCATTAAAGTCATACAGGATGTTGTCGGGGCCGTGCTGAGTGGGTATTTCCGGAGGGGAAATAAAAAATGTTTTTAACGGTGCCTGCATGCTTTTATCACCAGAATTAATATTCACAACGAGTATAGGATAATAGTTCAGCTATGCATCATTTAATATTACATGCCACCGGGAACATAACAAAAACCGTAATAACCTGGTCTTTGTGGTAAACAGCCTGATACTGACAGAACCGGAAATAGTTGAGTGCTGTTATATTATCGCTCGGAAACATGTCTTTATCCTGTCCATATCACTTTGAGTGTCGGACAGGGAGAACAGTGAATTTATGACGCCACAACGTAACAACACATCGCCAGTATGTACCGGTGCCCGCTAACACTCCGGTCACCGTGCAGGAACCGGACAACAGTAAGACCAGAACTGTTTTATCATGAGTCTGTGTCAGTGGTTGCTGCAGGCCTGTTCAGTTACCTCCCGGAATATATAGTTATATTACTATATGAATCAGGGGGTATATATCCAGAGAAAAATCACGGCATTCATGTAATTCCAGGAATAAGTTATTTCCGGCAAACATGATTATCATGTAAAACAGAGCATACAGGATAGCAAAATTCTGTATCACACTCCCCTGACAGGAGAAAGGAAATGGCAAATCAGTTCCACAGAATGACGGCAGAAAAAATTCTTGAATATGTTGATGCAGAAGTGGAGAGTGGACGTCGTACAGATATCGCTACGCTTGCTGCTTATTCGGGGTACAGTCGACGACATCTGCAGCGCCTGTTTCATTCCGTGACGGGGATGGGGCTGGGGGAATATATCCGACGCAGACGACTGAATCGTGCTGCGTTGCTGCTGCGCTTTTCTCAACGGGGATATCAGGATATTGCGCTCAGTGTGGGGTTTGACTCCCAGCAGTCGTTTAACCGGGAATTCAGGAAAAGTACCGGAATGACCCCGACACAGTATCGTGAAAAACCAGAGTGGGTGTTTTTTCCCCTGTCAGGTTCGATACGTAAAAAGTATGAGATTTCCCGACCGGAGGAAGTATTCCTGTCGGGCGGAACGGTCGTGGGAGAGGAAGTGGTCTTTTATGGAACAGTGGATAATTATCTGGACAATGCAACAGTACGTGCGTATCTGGAGCGAATATTTGGTGAAAAATCACAACGTCAGGGAGAGCTGTGGGTTGTGACCCGGGCAACGCCTGTATCGGATAAAAAGTATCACTATCGGGTTGTTAATGGTATTGGCATTCCCGGAGGGCAGGAAGGTAAGGTGTTTCCGTACAGTGAAGGAAAATATCTGAAGGTTCGGTTTGTGACTGAACGGGAGACACATATTGAACAGATGTACTATCTGTATCTGAATATATTGCCGGAAATGCGGGCTGTCAGAAGGGCGGATCCTGAAGTGATGGTGCTTGAATATGAACAGGGTAAGGTTATGTGCACACTGTATATCCCTGTGGTTGTCGAAGAACAACAGGCTGATGGCATCCCTGCCTGAAAGGTTGGGCGACACTCGCTGAAAAAAGGTTTGTATTTTCATCTGTACCGTCATTTTCACCCAAACTCGGGTGATGACTGCGACTACTGGAGCAAAGTTGTTTATACCGCACGGCGCAGACCATGGAATAAGCGCAAACAGTACAGTGTAAAACATATGCAATGTCACAATTAGCAAATACACGAAATGCTGTATACATATACTAAAACAGTGCATGTAAGAGAATTCCGCATATTTATCTCTTAATAACCATCCTTCTGTTGTGTTTTTAAATGAGATCAGGAGCACCATTAAAAATGAATACATTATTCAGAGGCGAATCAGACAGAGGATTAACGGAGGAAAATTCAGACAGTCGCTTCCGACACAACATATATTCGGTTTTATCGAAGAAAAATACAGTTATATCAATGGAAGAAGTAAGTGAGGATGAGTTCTGGTGTATTATTGAACTAAGTTCAATACGCAGTAATAAAATCATAAAGGCCCTGTATGAATATATGGTGTTAAAACATTCAAGAGCCGTCAGTTGTAGTAATAACGGGGTCAATAATGGTTATTTTGGTAGTTGCCTGGCAAGAATTGAATACGTCATCCAGGTGGTGAGTGAGTTATTTTTTTATTATAACAATGCAACCAATAAAAAACATCAGGTAACAACACGTTCTGAACAAGAAGACAATATGGCTGTGTAAGACTAACGCTGATTAAACCTTCCCTGTATCCGGTGATGATTATATTCAGTTTCTGCAACGCCATTCCTGAGGGGGCAGTTTAAGTTGTATATCCCGTACGAAAGGTTTTCTGATGATTCAGGACATTGAAAACTGTCACTTACCACATCAACAATCATATCTCTCTGACTAAAGCAATAAACAGAGTGATTGAGTTAATTAATTCTTTCTGTGGATCATTCGCCGTGCACAGAGCAAAAATATACACATCATATAAAACAGCCAGAATATTCGGCTGCTTGGCTGTTTTTCATCAGGAATTATGCATAAAAGCAAATGCTTGCCTGAAACGTAAACATCACTAACAAAAACCGGGGTTACAGGAATATACGTATTCACTCGTCCCCGCATTTTTCTTTAATAAAACCACGGCAACAATGCAAATGTATCCACTCAGAATACGGCTCCGGGCGGGGTAATAACTCCCATTCGTTTTAGCGTTGCATCCGCAGCTTTTGATACTTCACTGATGTCCAGCTTATCTGGTGGCGGTGGGGGAAGCTGTGCCAGACAATGCTCCCGGCGCAACAACAACCACTCCCGTTGTGCTTCTGTACATTCAACATTGCCCATAACGAAAAGCCAGCGGGCAGAAGCTCTGCGCCAGCAACCAGCAGCCTCCAGTTTCTGCGCAACCGTGTCTTCCACAACTTCCGGGGTACTCTTTTTCCTGCTCAAAACATTAACTCACTGAAATAATATACATATATGACGGTCTCAGCGAACCGTCCATGCCGGACTGAAATCCTCTTCCTGAAACAGCTCCGTCAGCCCGCTAATCTGTTTCAACCTGAGAACTTCATCCTGGTCCATACCCAGCTCCGTACCAATACGTTCATCCGTCCAGCCCAGCCGCGACAGGTCCCTGACAATATCAGACATTGAAGTTATCTGGTGCTTCCCCCTGGCCCGGTTATGTCTAATGGTTGCAGCAATACGTGAGGCCTGTCCCTTTCTTTCCGGATTAATACAGGTCACTGGCAACCAGCCCTTCAGGCGTTTTCCCGTACCTGCTTCCCTGCCCAGTAATTGACGATGAAAACCATCCACGACCAGATAATGCTCCTTCTCTTCCGAGACAACCACAGGCTGCGTGAACCCATCCTGCTCCAGTGAATGTTTCAGCAGTTTCTTCTCACCCGGCGCCATGACATTGGGGTTATAATCGTTGGCCACCACCTCATCTGCTTTCACCCACAGCACACAGTCCACAGGCTCCTGTGCAAATGGACTGACCTCATGAAGCACCCTGCGCAGATGATTCAGGGCCTGTATGGCCTCTTCTTCTGGTCGTTCTTGGCTGAAGTACTGACGAATCATGTTGCTCAGTATCTCCGGTGTCACAGAATCCCCCATTCCTTCCTCCTTTCTTTCATACGCTGCAGATAACGTTCATAGTGCCGGGGTTTGTTCGGACTGAAGGAGAGGGTACGGCACCAGAAATCATTCTTTATGAGAGTCTTACAGATACGTCGCCAGGACGGAATATCCCGGCTCCCCAGGTCATTCTCCTGTTCATCCGGGATGTCATCCGGGAAGCCCCGCGTCTGATACCAGCGGAGATAAACAGCTATCTTGTTGCGGTAATGTTCTGCCGTTCTTTCCGGCATCACATCCAGCAGAAACATCGCATAGCTGCGCCAGGTATGATGGGCTGGTTTTGATATGCGCTTACGCAGGGCAAAATAAGCCCCGCTTTCATTGGCATAAAGTGCCCCGCTGGCAGCCCCTGACACCCGCTCACACATCCTGGCCCAGGTTTCCGGCTCCAGAACATGATAAAGCCACAGCCCCTTACGCTGTTCAGGACCAAAAGGCTCACAGACACGCATGTTGCGTAACGGCACACCGGCACGGTGCATCAGGTCATACAGGGGATTGTAGATAGCCCGGGTTCTGGTGTGATATATCCAGATATCACGAGTTTTCCAGTCATACAGCGGATACATGGTGTAGTAAAACCCTTCAGGCGATGCCGTTGTCCAGGGCTTATCATCGGCATATCTCAGTTTGCGCTGGGACACCAGTCCCATAAAGCGGTTGAGGGATTCATCCGCCCGGACACCGGTCAGCACTGCCACTCCACACCGGTTGCCAGCAAACCAGGAAGAAAATGCCGGAACAAATTCTTCAAACGTCATGGCATACCGGTAAAAGGGAAAATACGCCATATCCGTAATGGCCTCTTCCGGTGGCTGGCGAACCCAGGTCACACGAGGCTCCCAGCATATCCATTCCGGTTGAAACTGCGAGACACCGTTTACCGTGGTCAGGGGAAGTGCCACCCAGTAAAAGGTTTCCGTCACATCATGGTACATTTCCCGCATCTTCTGAATATGTTCAATAGTGCACTGATACTGAGCCTCCCAGTCAATGAACAATACAGAGAAACGACGTTTTTTCCTGCGGGCCACATCGGCGACAAGATGGAAGAGTACCGTGGAATCCTTTCCACCTGAAAAAGACAGGCACACCGATGGGAATGTTGAGAAAACCCATTCAATACGAGCTGTCGCTGCGCGCAGAACATCCATTCCGAGTAATATTTTATTTATTATAATAATACCTCTTTTTATTTATTACATGATGCGAGGTTAACTGTTTATCGCATATCAGAGGTATTTTCCGTTAGCGAAAAAAACAAGGCAAATCATTTATTAATATAATTTATTGATATCGGTTACCAGATTTGTTGTTCTGTGTGACATCTCATGTCTGGTCTGGCACAACCTGTTACTTATAGCGTGAATATGATTTCAAATATCATAAACAACATCAGGTGGTTGCTATTCAATCGGTTTGTGTGTCGTTTTTCTGAGGTGTCTTACCCATATTCTCAACCCTTCCTAAAAATCTGCTATACAGATTATTTATACCACTTAAAGCTATAAAGCTATTTGTTTTTATCTACTATGATAACGGCAGGTTCAGTCTGTGTATAAAAAATACACACATGGCAAAGTGACTTTGAAAAATATACTAATGACTCTGGTAAAATTAAAAAATCATAAAATAATACCCGTGATTTTTATTGTTGTAAGCATGATAATAATTTGTGAATACGTGCTTGAATATAGTTACACAGGACATTACTTCTCCGTGTCAATGATTAAATGGTTGTTATTTGCAATACCAGAAATTACTCTTGATGTTATTCTCTGTTTTATTTTGTGTTTCGCATACAAATTAGAGGAAGGGATAACCGTTATCCTCATTCTTTCTGTTGCTTTTGGAATTGATGCCTTGTTTTTATCCTCTAATATTATTAGTGTGCTTTCGTCTATACAAATAAAGGAGAATGAAGCAATAATAAAGAATGCTTGCAATATATCGTTCATATACTTTTTAAGACATTTTTCGTTTATTGTTTTGATTTATATTGCAGGTTTGAATTACACGCCAAAAATAAACAAGAAAAACAACCTTTCATTGTTTGTGATGGTGGCCGCTTTTACTTTGATTATATGTATTCTGGCATCTCATAGTGATAACGTTAATGAGTACAGGGATATTCTTTTATCTTCCCGCTCATTATTTTTCTTGTCCGCGCTTTGGTTATCTTTGTTATATATATATATTCCCAAAAATCATTCTGATGAAAAATATAGTGAAATAATTAATTTTTTTATAATTTCAAACATTACATGTAATTTTCTTCTTATCGCGACAGAGGATGCTGGCATCATCACCTGGTATATAGGCAGGGGTGTTGAGAATCTCTGCAAGTTAGTAACGCTGGTAATTATATGTATCCGCACTCAGCTGGCGCTGCACAACGTTATTGAATGTTCACGCCGGGATTATCTAACTGGTTTTTTTCAATACTCACTTTTTTCAAAAAATATGCCGCGCAGTTTTTCAGTTTATGAAAAAAGAAACACGAATATTACAATGATTAGTTGTAAAATATGTAATCTAGATGCGCTTTATGTAAATAAAGGGGTTGCAGCAGGGGATAATGCTGTAAAAAATATAGCAAATGTTTTGATCAGCAATGCAAGCCAGATGGATACTATTATTCGCATAAGGGAAAATATCTTTGTTATGTTAATGCCATTCTCATCAACAACAGCATTACAGATACAACACCGCCAGATAAAAAGCAGTATTGTTCATACCATAAAAGCGATGGATATGATTCTGGATGTTGATGTCAGTTATCAGGTCATTAATCTGTCAAAAATTACGCTGGAGCAGGCGATTTCTAATTTAATATCTAAATACCATTAATAATGCTAGTCCTCATGTCGACATAGTCTGATTTGTCTCCATGAACCGCAGTTTTCTGCATCAGTCGTCGTTCGCTGCGAGGATTGGGGCCATGATCGGCATTGCTCAGTCTGACTAGTGATATGTTTCTTTTTGGCGATTGATCAGATCGCTCAATACGGACTAAGTTTCCTATAGTGATCTACTATTCCGCGCGGATGTTTAGGTTGGCAAAGTTGATTTTATTGGTATTTGTTTTAAGTTTAGATATAACTTTTCTGGATGAGAGAAAATTATTTTTCTTATTGTTAGGTATTGATGTATGTAAGTGCTACTGAATAATTATTCAGTAGGCTATTAGGTAATGTGTCACTGGGAGTGGCGTGATGCACATTATTTTTTCTTTTGGTATGTATGGATTTTATGCTGAAATTATATGGTTTGATAAATAATTATTTATTGCATGTTTCCTATAGATATTCAATATTGCGATATTTTTTCTATCTTGGTTTCCATTTATGCTAAATCTGAATTTTTTTTCTCGCCCGGGGAGTGCTCGTTCAAATGCTCTATCAACTGTTGAGGCAATAAAACCCTCTTTACCTCCAGGTTACTTCCGGCCTGTGACCGTTAACGAGCTGCTGGAGACGACCTGCCGTCAAAAATGGTTGCAATCACTCTGGGATTATTCCTCTGTGCCAAAGGACATGTATCGCCAGTATTACCTTGCCCCGCTGAAGCATTGTGTTGCGCTCATGCAGGAATTTCCGCTAACGGAGAGTGGTCCATTTGCCCGTCTTGGGGGAATGGTTGACTACATGCTAGAAACAGTATCGTATGCAACACGATTGTCGAAAAGTTACATGTTGCCGGTTGGCGCTTCGCCTGAAGAACAGGCTGCGCAAAACGCGGCCTGGAATGCAGTGGTGGTTTATGCAGCAATGCTACCTACACTTAAATACCTTTGTCATCTCCACGTCGAGCTGGAGAGTGGCAAACGCTGGTTTCCGTTACTGGACGCACCTCCAGAACCTTATCGCTTTCGTTTTGCGTCGGAGCAGTCTCCGGAAAGGTTGCAGAGCTTTGGCGCCATGCTTGCGTGGAAGATTATCCCTCCAGAAGCGATTAACTGGTTGAGTAGTTGGCCGGAAGCCATCAAAACTCTGTCAACGTACCTGACCGGTTTTCGGGCGCAGTCGGGCGTGATCGATGCCATTGTGTCTGAGGCTATTAGCCTCACTGCCGGAGAACAGGAAAGTAAGACATTGGTTACACCGGCGGCAATGGTTCCTGTTCCGACAGAATCATTGCAGGGTGACACGTTGCTGTCTGGATTAGCTGGTGATCTGCCGGAACTGGTTGCGTCGTGTTCCGAAGACGAAATCCTTCTGGCTGCGGCCCCCTCTCCCGGGCCGGATACAGAACTGTTATTACCGGATGGGCAAGAGGAACCGGATGATACTGATACGTTGCTGGCGATGATGGGATTTGTCAGTGCTGATACCAAGGAAATCTGTGAAATCGCGCCGTCCGTTGAGCTGAACGAACTCGGAGAGGCATTCTGGCAATGGCTGGTTACTGGATGCCGTTTAGGAAGTCTGATTCCGAACAAATCCGACGGGCGGATTCATCTGGTTGCCGGTTACGTGTTTCTTCGTGCGCCAGGTATTTTTCACCAGTATATGACAGAGAAGAATGCGCCGGTGGAGGATAAGGCCCGGCTTCAGAAAGCCTTTGAACGACTCGGCCATCACCGGCAGGACAATGGCGCGATGTACACTTGTCACCTGTATCAGAACGAGCAAAGGGAAGGGCGTTTTCAGAAGCTGAGTGGCTATCTGGTGCTTGCCAGTAAAGTTTACGGCAGCGATAACAATCCTGGGGATAACCCGTTATTGATTGTTATATAAGGATATTCTTATGAATGCTTGTACGTTTGGGACGTTAACTGAACACTATTTTTACAGCAAATCATTACGTCCGGCGACTGAGTGGAGTTACCAGAAAGTGGTTCGCTCGTTTGAAGGCTTTACACCGCATAACCCTGCAAATATCGATCATCTTACGGTGCTGAAATGGCGGCATCGGGTACTGAATGACCAGAATTGTGCCACCCGGACGTGGAATAACAAAGTTGCACACATGAGGGCGCTGTTCAATTTTGGAATTAAGCAGGGATTATTACCGCAGGCCGAAAATCCATTTAATGGTGCGGTTGTGCGTCCCGGAACGAAAAAGAAGAAGACCCTGACTCAGACGCAAATGGATGCGATGTACCGTCTGATGGAGCGGCATCTGGAAACTGAGGGAATGAAAGGGAACAGCAGCATGTTCAATGGTCGCAGAAATGCACTCCGCCCGGTGTGGTTCTGGCTGACGGTAATGAATGTTTTTCGCTATACCGCAATACGGCAGAACCAGCTTCTGCATATCCGGTTGGGTGACGTCAATCTTGAGGAACGATGGATTGACCTGAACGTTGAGGGGGCAAAAAATCACCGTGAACATCGCGTTCCGATTGTTTCGGCGCTGTATCCGTCGCTGGAGCTACTGGTTCTTAGGGCAGGCGAAGTAGGCATGGAACTGGATGACCAGCTATTTAACGTGGGATGGTTTGACCTGGTCAGAAAGAAAAAATACCCTGATATGATGAACGAATATCCTCTACGCGCATTCTTTAAGCGTTTGTCCCGGGAATGCAAATTCACGATATCCCCGCATCGGTTCCGTCATACGGTGGCAACGCACATGATGAAATCCCCGGAGCGTAATTTGTACGTGGTAAAGAAATTGCTGGGTCACGTCAGCATTACATCAACGCTGGAATACATTGACGAAAGTGTTGATAGCTTGCGGGATATACTGGAAACGGAATTGATGTAGCAGCCTGATGAATATGGCGCTGACACAATTTGACATTAACAACGAAGATCTGTAAAGATCACGCACGAAAAAACAGACTTGCAGGAACAAGTCTGTTTCTCAAGAGCCTTTTCTCAACCACAAGTAACAGCGTTACATCGTGTTTTTACTGGCTCGCCTTCGTGTCCGTCAGAACTGCATCTTGCAAAACTGACCAACCGGCTTTGAATAGTGGTGCCCGGACTCGGAATCGAACCAAGGACACGGGGATTTTCAATCCCCTGCTCTACCGACTGAGCTATCCGGGCAACGGGGCGCATTAAACCTGATTCGCCTCGTCTCGTCAATCAAATTTCTTCAATTTACGGCAGACTGCACAATCTATCATCAGTTTGCCGTTATCGCTCGTAATGTCAGGCAAACCAGGTGGTCCAGGCGGCGGAAAGCGGCATTGCCAGAAGGAGGGCAGGAAGCATATTGACCACCGGGAACATTTTTATGCCGCAGATGCGTAAGCCGGTTGCCAGCAGCAATAAACCACCTACGGCGCTGAAGTCCGCCATCATCGACGGTGTGGTCAGCGGTAATATCAGCGCAGCAGCCCACGCCAGCGTTAACTGGATGATGAGCAATGGAATACTAATCACCGATACCGCAATGCCAAGTGAACAGGCGAAGATCATCGCTGTAAAGAAATCAAGAAATGACTTGGCGATTAAAATACTCGGATCGCCTGTCATCCCTTCATTCATCGCGCCGAAGATCCCGGTGCCGCTGGCACAAAACAGGACAATAATTGCGACAAAATTCTGAATAAAAGATTCATGCGCAGATTTCTTGCTCGAGTGACGAAACAGATTCTGCGCTTTAGCGACCGCAGTGTTGACGCCTTTTTCCAGCAGACAAATTTCGCCGATTAATGCCCCGAGTAGCGTAGCTAAAACCATCGCCGGAAGGTTGGCACATTTCACGACCAGTAAAATACCAATTCCCAGCGACGCCAGGCCAAAAATGGACGTCATAGAGACGCGGATGTGTTCCGGTAAGCGTTGGCTAAGCAGTGCGCCGAGGGCGCCACCCAGTAATACTGCACTTGCGTTGATAAAAGGGCCGATGACCACAAGAGTTCCTGTTAATTGTGTTGTTTGATGTTTTTATTATGAACTTTTTGCCCCGTCGATTGCTTGTCTGGTCGCAAAGTCCTGGCTTGCACGCGTTAGCGAAAAGTGCCATGATTGCGCGAATTTTCTCCTTCCTGTACGGAGCTTGCTTGATGCACGCCGCCTCCTTACATTCTTTCGCTTATCGCCGTTTCGCGCGAAATGTCTCCTGTTCTGTGACGCTGCTTTTTATGCGGTGACGTTAACGTATGCTCACTGCAGGGCAACAGTAAAATCAGAGCGTTTCTGCTTTTACTGATGTCTGGCGGTCGGAGTGGTGACCAGTTTGACCCACATCTCATGGGGCAGGGGGTTCCACCTTGCCCGGTATTTTTACTTCCCCGAAACGGGTTTTGCGCTTATGAAATCAATGAGTATTGCCGCCAGTGGTGAACTGGTTTCCCGACTTTCTACCCATCGCCGCGTGGTGGCGCTGGAAGATACTGATTTTACGGACGTCGCGGCAGTCGTCATTACCGCTGCGGATAGTCGTAGCGGCATCCTTGCGTTACTTAAGCGCACCGGTTTTCATCTGCCGGTGTTTTTGTATTCTGAAGATGCGGTTGAATTGTCCGCGGGCGTTACGGCTATCATCAACGGCAATGAGCAGCAGTGGCTGGAGCTGGAATCCGCAGCCTGTCAGTATGAAGAGAATTTGCTGCCGCCATTTTATGACACGCTGACCCAGTACGTTGAGATGGGCAATAGCACCTTTGCTTGTCCTGGGCATCAACATGGTGCGTTCTTTAAAAAGCATCCTGCCGGACGCCATTTTTACGATTTCTTTGGCGAGAACGTCTTTCGTGCCGATATGTGTAACGCTGACGTAAAACTGGGCGATTTGCTTATTCATGAAGGTTCCGCAAAGGATGCGCAGAAATTCGCTGCCAAAGTCTTTCATGCCGATAAAACCTATTTTGTGCTGAACGGCACATCGGCGGCGAATAAGGTTGTGACGAATGCACTGTTAACGCGTGGTGATCTGGTGCTCTTCGACCGTAACAACCATAAGTCGAATCATCACGGTGCGCTGATTCAGGCGGGGGCGACGCCGGTGTATCTGGAAGCCTCACGCAACCCATTCGGGTTTATCGGCGGGATTGATGCGCACTGTTTTAATGAAGAGTATCTGCGCCAGCAAATTCGCGACGTTGCGCCAGAAAAAGCCGAACTGCCGCGCCCGTTCCGCCTGGCGATTATTCAGCTGGGAACCTATGACGGCACTATCTACAACGCCCGCCAGGTGATCGATACCATTGGGCATCTGTGTGATTACATTCTGTTTGATTCCGCGTGGGTCGGGTACGAACAGTTTATCCCGATGATGGCGGATTGCTCACCGTTGCTGTTAGAGCTTAACGAAAGCGAGCCTGGGATCTTTGTGACCCAGTCGGTGCACAAACAGCAGGCGGGATTCTCGCAGACGTCGCAGATCCATAAAAAAGATAACCATATCCGCGGACAGGCGCGTTTTTGCCCGCATAAACGGTTGAACAATGCTTTTATGCTGCACGCCTCTACCAGCCCGTTTTACCCGCTGTTTGCTGCGTTGGACATTAACGCCAAAATTCATGAAGGGGAGAGTGGGCGTCGGCTGTGGGCTGAGTGTATTGAGATAGGGATTGAAGCCCGGAAAGCGATTCTTGCGCGCTGTAAGCTGTTCCGCCCGTTTATACCGCCAGTTGTTGATGGCAAATTGTGGCAGGATTATCCGACGTCAGTGTTAGCCAGCGACCGCCGTTTTTTCAGTTTTGAGCCGGGGGCGAAGTGGCACGGCTTTGAAGGATATGCTGCGGATCAGTATTTTGTTGATCCCTGCAAGCTGTTACTCACTACGCCGGGTATCGATGCTGAAACCGGCGAATATAGCGATTTTGGCGTTCCAGCGACGATTCTGGCGCACTATCTGCGTGAGAACGGCATTGTGCCGGAGAAGTGCGATCTCAACTCCATTCTGTTCTTATTAACTCCGGCGGAAAGCCACGAGAAGCTGGCACAGCTGGTGGCGATGCTGGTGCAGTTTGAACAGCATATTGAAGATGACTCGCCGCTGTCTGAAGTCTTGCCGAGCGTTTATAACAAATACCCGGTGCGCTATCGCGACTATACCCTGCGCCAGTTGTGTCAGGAGATGCACGATCTGTATGTCAGTTTCGACGTCAAAGACCTGCAAAAAGCGATGTTCCGCCAGCAGAGCTTCCCGCCAGTGGTGATGAATCCCCAGGACGCGCATAGCGCTTATATTCGTGGTGAAGTGGAGTTGGTGCGCATTCGTGATGCCGAAGGGCGAATTGCGGCGGAAGGCGCGCTGCCGTATCCACCTGGCGTGCTTTGCGTGGTGCCTGGAGAAATGTGGCGCGGAGCGGTCCAGCGTTATTTCCTTGCGCTGGAAGAAGGCGTGAATTTGCTGCCGGGATTTTCGCCGGAGCTACAAGGTGTCTATAGCGAAACCGATGCGGATGGAATGAAACGGTTATACGGTTATGTGTTGAAGTAAGAATAAAAAACGGGGCACCTTCTGGCGCCCCGTTTTTCTTTGCGTAATTAGTGGTTAACAGTTTGTGTACCGGCAGGGACACGAACGTGTTTGTATTTAAACATCGCCATGAATGCGAAGGCCAGAATCACGGAGTAACCTGCGAAAATCAGCCATACGGTCTGCCAGTCGGTAATGCCGTTTTGGGTGTACATCTCAACCACTTTACCGCTCACGATGCCACCGAGGATACAGCCGAAGCCGTTGGTCATCATCAGGAACATCCCTTGCGCACTGGCGCGAATCGCCGGGCTAACTTCTTTTTCGACAAACACCGAACCAGAGATGTTGAAGAAGTCGAACGCACAGCCGTAAACAATCATCGACAGAACCAGCAGTACGGTGCCGAACGGAGTCGGGTCGCCGTAAGCAAACAGCGCAAAACGCAGGATCCACGCCACGATACTGATCATCATTACGTTCTTAATGCCGTAGCGGCTTAAGAAGAACGGGATGGTCAGAATGAACAGGGTTTCAGAGATTTGCGAAATCGACATGATGATTGACGCATGCTGCACGATGAAGCTGCTGGCGAACATCGGATCTTTGTCGAAGCTGTGCAGGAAGGTATTACCGAACATGTTGGTAATCTGCAGTTCCGCGCCCAGCAGCATCGAGAAGATGAAGAAAATCGCCATACGCTTGTTTTTAAACAGCGCGAATGCATCGAGGCCGAGCAGCGTCGTCCAGCTCTGATTAGCTTGCTGTTTAGCAACCGGAATATACGGCAGCGTAAAGGTGAACAGCACCAGAACGGCGGAGAGTGCTGCGCCAATATATAGCTGCATGTGGCTCAATTCAAAGCCAGACAGGCTCACAACCCACATCGCCATGATAAAGCCGATAGTGCCCCAGATACGGATTGGCGGGAAATCAGTCACGATATCCATTCCGGCATTTTGCAGGCGATAGTAGGAGATGGTGTTGATTAACCCAAGCGTTGGCATATAAGCAAACGAGTTAATCAATATCACGAGGAACATCGCCTCCGGAGTGGTAACTTGTGCCGCCATGAAGAGGGTGATTGCGCCGATGGTGTGACAAATAGCATACACCCATTTCGCACTTAACCATTTGTCGGCCACAATGCCCAGCAAAGCAGGCATAAAGACCGCAGCGATACCCAGTGAGCTATAAACAGCGCCAATGGAAGCACCGTCGAACTTCAGGGTAACGAACATATATGAGCCGAGGGTCGTCAGCCAACTTCCCCACAGACAGAACTGCAGAAAAGAGAGGATTTTCAGCTGCAGCTTAAGATTCATGTTAATTTCCTCACATCGTGATGCGGATGAGTGTTTTAAAAAGCACATTTGACCGTGCAAGATGATGCGATTCTATCAACTTCACTGACTGTTTTTTTGTTATCCGTAGCAAATAATTGCAAATAAACTCAATTTGCAAGGCAAAATTGTGATGCGTATAACACTTTGTCTCGGAGTATTGTCAGAGGCAAAGATGAAATTATCGGCGGCGGTAAGATTTCTGGGCCATGTTCACTTTATAAAGATAGCGACGAGATTCCGCAGACGGATGGCGGGTTGTCAGCGTCTGATAAACATCGCCCGGCGTCATAGTATTTATAATAGCGGCAGCCTGAATTTTATCGTTCGAGAAGACGCGTAATACGCTGCCTGCACCACCGTTATAGGCGGTGATGACGGCATAACGCCGCGACGTTGGGTTATCAATTCCGCCGAGATAAACATTATTCAGCATCGCCAGATACGCGGTGCCGGTATCAATATTGCTGGCAGGATCAAACAAGAAACTGCGGCTCGGCGTGCCGGATTTCCCCTGTGAGCGGAACACATCTTTCCCGGCAGTATGTTGTACCACCTGCATTAATCCCAGCGCATCGGAACGGCTGACCGCATACGGGTTAAAGGAAGATTCGGTCTGCATAATCGCCAGAATCAGCGACTCATCAACGCCATATTTCCGTGATGCCTGGCGGACCATGCCGAGATATTTGTGCGCACGTTTATCAAGGTGGTTCGGCACCATGTTAATGGTGACGCTGTAGATGATTCGCAGCCCGTTGCTGCGGCTTTTGAGGCGGTTTTTCAGCAGATAATCCGCGAAGTTACTCGCACGGCCTTCCCAGCGAATCGGCTGCCCGGTGTTATCCACCACCTGACCGTAAAGGAAAGGTTCTTTCGAAATCGTAATATCATCAACGTCGGAATAGAGATCGACCGAACTCGGATCGTCGCCCATCAATAATGTTTTGATTATTGCCCGGCGCAAATGCGCGGCAGGTTCTGTCCCGGCGATGGTTTCGATAGTAATCGTGCCGTCATCAAAGTTGATGTGGCTGCGGGTCTGATATTGATCGGTGTATTTCACGTAGTCCTTAGGACCGGCGATCACCACCTCTTTGAATCCCCAAATGTTCTCAATATTGTGGGCAAATTGCCCCATCAGAATATCAAAACCGTTGGTATCTTTGACCCAGGCTTCATTATAGGTATCGCCTTTTTTGGTCGTCGAACAGGAGATGAGCAACGGCGCAATCAAAGCCAGCGCGAGATATTTTTTCATCATTCCGGGTGCGTGTTGTGTTTGTTTTTATGCAAGTTGCCGGAGGCGTGCTCCGGCACTGTTTTTATTTTTTATCTTCCGGCGTATAGCCCTCGATATGCACCTCTTTACCTTCGAACAGGAAGTTAACCATCTCCTGCTCCAGCAGCTTGCGGTGCTCGGCATTCATCATGTTGAGTTTCTTTTCATTAATCAGCATGGTTTGTTTGTGCTGCCACTGCGCCCAGGCTTCTTTGGAGATCTCGTTATAGATGCGTTTTCCCAGTTCGCCGGGGTACAGCTGAAAATCCTGACCTTCTGCTTCACGCTGCAGGAAAGTACAAAAAATCGTTCTGCTCATAAATCATCCTCTTTATCGACTCACGCGCTAAACCGGCGCGCCAGTGCGTAACTGCTGTAACAAACGCTCCACGGGAACCGCCAGGCCAACTGACGGCGGTTGCGCTAAGTTATACCAGAGCGCATTGCCTTCATCCATGCAGTCGGTGAATGACGACACGGGAAGCCACATAGGCACAATATCTAAGTGGAAATGGCTGAAGGTATGCCGAAACGCGGTCAGTTGCGTCAGGTTATCGGCAGCAATCTGCCGTTGTGCCAGCCATTGCCGCAAACTTTCTTCGTCGGCAAACTGTGGGAAACAGTATAAACCGCCCCACAATCCACTCGGCGGACGCTGCGCCAGCAATACTTCATCTTCGTGCTGTAACAGCAGAAAGTAGCCGGTGCGCTCCGGCAGCGTCTGTTTCGGCTTTTTGCCCGGATAAAGCGAGCAGCTATTATTGGCGGCGGCAATACAACCGTTTTGCAGCGGGCAGAGCGAGCATTTCGGCTTCGAACGCGTACAAATCATCGCACCTAAATCCATCATCGCCTGATTAAACCGCTCCACGCCGACGGCAGGCGTCACCTGCTCGCTCAAACTCCATAGTTTATTCTCGACCTCTTTTTTCCCTGGCCAGCCGCTTACAGCATAGCAGCGCGCCAGCACGCGTTTGACGTTACCGTCGAGAATCGGAAAGTGCTTACCCAGAGAAAGCGAGAGAATCGCGCCTGCGGTGGAACGCCCGACGCCCGGTAACGCCGCGACTTCTTCAAAGGTTTCCGGGAAATTACCGCCGTGTAAGGTGGCAACTTGTTGTGCCGCTTTATGCAGATTGCGCGCGCGGGCGTAATAGCCAAGCCCGGTCCACAAGTGGAGAACTTCGTCGAGCGGCGCATTGGCGAGATCGGTCACCGTCGGGAAGCGCGCCATAAAGCGTTCAAAATAGGGGATAACGGTCGCAACCTGAGTTTGTTGCAACATCACTTCTGAGAGCCATACTTTGTAGGGCGTCTTGTCAATTTGCCAGGGCAGCGTTTTCCGCCCGTATTTATCGTACCAGTCCAGAACCTGGGCTGAAAATTGCGACGCTTGCATGGTCACCGAATTCACTGTTATTGGGGGCAAGATTGCAGCACAGCCGCGGCGGGGTGTAAACCGGAACTTTCCGCAGCTACGGCCTTATCATGCTTGCATCCGGCAACTAACTTTGGATAATGCCCGTTTTCAGAACACTTTCACAAGCGACTAAATCTTTATGAAAAACGACGTCATCTCACCGGAATTTGATGAAAACGGCCGCCCACTGCGCCGTATCCGTAGTTTTGTGCGCCGCCAGGGGCGACTGACCAAAGGCCAGGAACATGCGCTGGAAAACTACTGGCCGGTGATGGGCGTTGAGTTCAGCGAAGATATGCTGGATTTCCCTGCGCTTTTTGGCCGTGAAGCGCCAGTGACGCTTGAGATTGGTTTTGGCATGGGCGCGTCGCTGGTGGCAATGGCCAAAGATCGCCCGGAGCAGGACTTCCTCGGCATTGAAGTGCATTCACCGGGCGTTGGGGCTTGCCTGGCTTCTGCGCATGAAGAGGGCTTAAGCAACCTGCGCGTGATGTGCCATGACGCAGTTGAAGTACTGCATAAAATGATTCCTGACAATTCATTGCGCATGGTGCAGCTCTTTTTCCCTGACCCGTGGCACAAAGCGCGCCATAATAAACGCCGTATCGTTCAGGTGCCGTTTGCCGAACTGGTAAAAAGCAAACTGCAGCTGGGTGGCGTATTCCATATGGCGACCGACTGGGAACCTTATGCGGAACATATGCTCGAAGTGATGTCTTCCATTGACGGTTATAAAAACCTGTCAGAGAGCAATGATTACGTACCGCGTCCGGCATCACGTCCGGTGACGAAATTTGAACAACGTGGTCATCGTCTTGGTCACGGAGTATGGGACTTAATGTTCGAGAGGGTGAAATAATGGCAAAGAACCGTAGCCGTCGTCTGCGTAAAAAAATGCACATCGACGAATTCCAGGAATTAGGATTTTCGGTGGCATGGCGATTCCCGGAAGGTACATCGGAAGAGCAGATTGATAAAACCGTTGATGACTTTATTAACGAGGTTATCGAACCGAACAAACTGGCCTTTGACGGCAGCGGTTATCTGGCCTGGGAAGGTCTGATCTGCATGCAGGAAATCGGCAAATGCACCGAAGAACATCAGGCGATTGTGCGTAAGTGGCTGGAAGAGCGCAAACTGGATGAGGTACGCACCAGCGAACTTTTCGACGTTTGGTGGGACTAATAAAGCATACGGGCGATGACAAATGCAAAACAGCCTGATGCGCTACGCTTATCAGGCCTACAAAGATGCACGATCGAGTAGGCCGGATAAAGCATTTACGCCGCATCCGGCATGGACAACGTGTACTTTGTTATCAATCTGGGGCCAGCAAATGCTGGCCTGATTTGTTCTTGAGGGAAGACTATGATGCGCAAAATGCTGCTGGCGGCAGCACTTTCAGTGACGGCAATGACCGCTCACGCCGACTACCAGTGCAGCGTCACGCCGCGTGACGATGTGATTGTCAGCCCGCAAACCGTGCAGGTGAAGGGCGAAAACGGCAATCTGGTGATCACGCCAGACGGCAATGTGATGTACAACGGCAAGCAATATTCACTGAACGCCGCCCAGCGCGAGCAGGCGAAGGATTATCAGGCCGAACTGCGCAGCACGCTGCCGTGGATTGATGAAGGTGCGAAAAGCCGCGTAGAGAAAGCACGCGTTGCGCTGGATAAAATTATCGTTCAGGAGATGGGCGAAAGCAGCAAAATGCGCAGCCGTCTGACCAAACTTGATGCGCAGCTGAAAGAGCAGATGAATCGCATTATCGAAACGCGCAGCGATGGCCTGACGTTTCACTATAAAGCCATTGATCAGGTTCGCGCCGAAGGTCAGCAGTTAGTGAATCAGGCGATGGGCGGAATTTTGCAGGACAGCATTAACGAAATGGGCGCGAAAGCGGTGCTGAAAAGCGGCGGCAACCCGTTACAGAATGTGCTGGGAAGCCTGGGGGGACTGCAATCCTCAATCCAGACCGAGTGGAAAAAACAGGAAAAAGATTTCCAGCAATTTGGCAAAGATGTTTGTAGCCGTGTTGTGACTCTGGAAGACAGCCGTAAAGCCCTGGTCGGAAATTTGAAATAATCCTCTAGTTTAAGACGGCATAATGCTTTTTTATGCCGTTTAATTCTTCATTTTGTTACCTGCCTCTAACTTTATAGATCTCCAAAATCTATTCACAAAGTAAATTGTTTAACGTCAAATTTCCTATACAAAGCTAAGGGATAATACGTAGCGTTCACGTAACTGGAGGAATGAAATGGAGTTTTTCAAAAAGACGGCACTTGCCGCACTGGTTATGGGTTTTAGTGGTGCAGCATTGGCATTACCCAATATCACCATTTTAGCGACTGGCGGGACGATTGCCGGTGGTGGTGACTCCGCAACCAAATCTAACTACACAGCGGGTAAAGTTGGCGTAGAAAATCTGGTCAATGCGGTGCCGCAACTGAAGGACATTGCGAACGTTAAAGGCGAGCAGGTCGTTAATATCGGCTCCCAGGACATGAACGATAATGTCTGGCTGACACTGGCGAAAAAAATTAACACTGACTGCGATAAGACTGACGGCTTCGTTATTACCCACGGTACCGACACGATGGAAGAGACTGCTTACTTCCTCGATCTGACGGTGAAATGCGACAAACCGGTGGTGATGGTCGGCGCAATGCGCCCATCCACCTCCATGAGCGCAGACGGTCCATTCAACCTGTATAACGCGGTAGTGACCGCCGCTGATAAAGCCTCCGCCAATCGTGGCGTGCTGGTAGTGATGAACGACACCGTACTGGACGGTCGCGATGTCACCAAAACCAACACCACCGACGTAGCGACCTTTAAGTCTGTTAACTACGGTCCGCTGGGATACATTCATAACGGTAAGATTGACTATCAGCGTACCCCGGCACGTAAGCACACCAGCGACACGCCGTTCGATGTCTCTAAGCTGAATGAACTGCCGAAAGTCGGCATTGTTTATAACTACGCTAACGCATCCGATCTTCCGGCTAAAGCCCTGGTAGATGCGGGCTATGATGGCATCGTGAGCGCTGGTGTGGGTAACGGCAACCTGTATAAATCCGTGTTTGACACTCTGGCAACCGCCGCGAAAAACGGCACTGCGGTAGTGCGTTCTTCCCGCGTACCGACGGGCGCTACCACTCAGGATGCCGAAGTGGATGATGCGAAATATGGTTTCGTTGCCTCCGGCACGCTGAACCCGCAAAAAGCACGCGTTCTGCTACAACTGGCTCTGACGCAAACCAAAGATCCGCAGCAAATCCAGCAGATTTTCAATCAGTACTAATCACTTCGCCCCGGTATCGCGCCGGGGCTTATTCACTTCAGACTCACGTCCATTGCTAATTATTATTACCCTGATGATAATCACTGAAATAAATTATTCCGCGCGAGGGTGTTCCGGTGAAAAAGCAATGGATTGTAGGCACGGCATTGTTCGTGTTGACGTCAGGTTACAGCTGGGCCGATGGCGAACCGCCAACTGAAAATATCTTAAAAGATCAATTCAAAAAGCAGTATCACGGCATTCTCAAGCTTGATGCCATCAGCTTAAAAAATCTTGATGCTAAGGGTAATCAGGCCACCTGGTCAGCGGAAGGCGATGTCTCTTCCAATGACGATCTCTATACCTGGGTCGGTCAGTTGACCGATTATGAACTGCTGGAACAGACCTGGACGAAAGATAAACCAGTAAAATTCTCGGCGATGTTAACCAGTAAAGGAACGCCCGCGTCTGGCTGGACGGTGAACTTTTACTCTTTTCAGGCGGCAGCCAGCGATAGTGGGCGGGTGGTCGACGATATTAAAACGAATAATAAATATCTGATCGTAAATAGCGAAGATTTCAATTATCGCTTTAGTCAGCTTGAATCAGCGTTGAATACCCAGAAGAACTCGATTCCTGCGCTGGAAAAGGATGCAAAAGAGCTTGATAAGCAAATGGTGGCGGCGCAGAAAGCAGCAGATGCCTATTGGGGAAAAGATGCAAACGGCAAGCAAATGACCCGCGAAGATGCCTTTAAAAAAATTCACCAACAGCGTGATGAGTTTAATAAACAGAATGATAGCGAGGCGTTCGCGGTTAAATATGACAAAGAGGTTTATCAACCGGCGATTGCGGCATGTCATAAACAGAGTGAAGAGTGTTATGAAGTGCCGATTCAGCAGAAACGAGATTTCGATATCAACGAACAACGGCGACAGACTTTTCTGCAATCACAAAAACTTAGCCGTAAATTGCAGGATGACTGGATAACGCTCGAAAAAGGGCAATATCCGTTAACGATGAAAATTTCAGAAATAAACAGTAAAAAAGTCGCGATTTTGATGAAAATTGACGATATCAACCAGGCTAATGAACGCTGGAAAAAAGATACCGAACAATTGCGGCGCAATGGGGTGATTAAGTAATTGTTGCGATGACGCATGAGTTGTAGCCGGATGTTGCGTACACGCCGCATCCGGCAATACAAATTTACTCAGCCAGAAAAAGCTCCAGCAGCGAATTTAAAAACAACTTCCCATGTTCCGTTATCTGCCAGTAATCCGCACATTCTGTGAGATAGCCCTGAGCGATAGCCTCGTCTAACTGAGGGCGAATAACCTCTTCTGAAAGGCCAGTATACTGGCTAAACTCCACGCGCGGCGCGGCCTCCAGCAGACGGAAGCGATTCATAAAGAACTCAAACGGCTTATCTGCGGCTTCGACATCACGCTGGCTTTCCAGATACCGCCCCTGCATAAAACCGCGCGGATGCCGCGTTTTGGTGGTACGCAGAATGCGCCCATCCGGGAAGGTCACTTTGCCGTGCGCGCCGCAGCCAATACCGATGTAGTCGCCAAATCGCCAGTAGTTGAGATTGTGCTGGCACTGATAACCGGGCTTAGCGTAAGCGGAAGTTTCATATTGCTGATAACCTGCCGCGGTTAACAACTGATGCCCCTGTTCGAAAATATCCCATAACGCATCATCGTCCGGCAGTACGGGAGGGCGCGAGCCAAACAGCGTATTGGGTTCAATGGTCAGTTGATACCAGGAAAGATGCGGCGGATTCAGTTCAATGGCCTGGTGCAGATCGCCTAGCGCCTCTTCCAGTGATTGATCCGGCAGCCCGTGCATCAAATCGAGGTTAAAACTACGCAGACCCAGTCCGCTTGCCAGTTTTGCTGCACGTTTCGCTTCTTGTGGGCCATGAATGCGTCCAAGTCGTTTCAGCTTTTCTTCGCTAAAACTCTGTACGCCAATAGAGATGCGGTTCACGCCAGCACGCTGATAATCGACGAAGCGATCGGCTTCAACCGTACCAGGGTTCGCTTCCATAGTAATTTCTGCATCCGCTGCCAGCGGCAAACGCGCACGTACGCCGTCCAGCAGCGTTTGCATCGCCGGGCCGGAAAGCAGGCTCGGCGTACCACCGCCAATAAAGATTGTCTTTACTTCACGGTCCTGTGCGTAAGCCACATCATTGTCCAGATCGCAAAGCAGATGCTGAACGTAATCGTCGTGCGGCACTTCCCCTTTCAACGCGTGAGAGTTGAAATCGCAGTACGGGCATTTCTGCACGCACCACGGGATGTGAATGTAGAGACTCAGCGGTGGTAATTTAACCATTACGTAAAGCGTCCAGCAGCAGTTTCAATGCCCGACCACGGTGAGAAATTGCGCTCTTTTCTTCGCGGGTCAGTTCGGCAGCGGTTTTACCTTCGGAAGGCACGAAGAAGATTGGATCATAACCAAAGCCGCCAGTACCCGCTGGTTCACGAGTAATCACGCCCGGCCAGCTGCCGTGGCACACCAGCGGAGTGGGATCTTCCGCGTGACGCAGATATACCAGCACGCAGTGGAAACGCGCCTGACGTTGGTCGTCCGGTACGTCTTTCAGTGTTTCCAGCAGTTTTTGCAGATTCTTTTGATCGGTCGCGTCTTCACCGGAATAACGCGCGGAGTAAATACCCGGCGCGCCACCCAGCGCATCTACCGCCAGACCGGAGTCGTCGGCAATTGCCGGTAAACCGGTCACTTTTGCCGCATGGCGCGCTTTCAGAATCGCGTTTTCGATAAATGTCAGGCCGGTTTCTTCAGCGGAATCTACGCCGAGGTCTGTTTGGGCCACGATATCAAGACCGAAGTCGCTAAGCAGCGACGCCAGCTCACGCACTTTACCGGCATTGCCGGTAGCGAGGACAACTTTTTGCATAGGATACCTAATTAATTAACGCCGCGATTTCTGGCGGGATTTGTTGCGGATTAATGATTTTAATTTGTTTGTGGCGGCCAAGTTCGCCTTTCTCAATCACCACCTGGCTTTTGGCAACCCGGAATTGCTTACCGAAAAACTTCACCAGATGGCTGTTGGCCTGACCGTCAACTGGCGGCGCGGTAATGGCGACTTTTACCTCGTCGCCATGTAAACCGACAATAGAATCACGGCTGGCTTTCGGCTGAATATAGAGCCGTAAAACCAGACCGTCATCATTAACTGTTACGGCACTCATAACGCCATCCACAGCCCCGGCAGCAGCATGTTTCCGGTCGCCTGCAGCACTTCTGCGACACCCATATTAATGACATACAGTAGCAGAACGAGGATCATCGGCGAGAAATCAATCCCACCCATTGCCGGTAGCAGGCGGCGAATCGGACGCAGCAGCGGATCGGCAAGCTGAATCAGCACGTATTCAATTGGGCTACGACCCTGGCTTACCCAGCTCATAATCGCCATCACCAGCAGGACCCAGAAAATCAGCAGGCCGATGGTTTTCAGCAGAATCAATAAACCGGCAATCCAGATGATCGGCAGGAAGGTCACCACTTTAAACAGCACGATGGCTTTGATGAAACTGAGAATATAGGCAACCAGCAGCGAGGCGCTATCAATTGGCCCCATTGCCGGAATAACGCGGCGCAGTGGCCCGATAATCGGTTGTGTCACCTTCACCACAAACTGTGAGAAAGGGTTATAAAAATCACAATGAGCCCACTGCATCCAGATGCGTAATAACAGCACCATGGTATACAGCTCAATGACCGTTGAAAGCAGGAAAGTCAACGTATTCATGGCGTTCTTAAGATTCCTTATTTTTTAGAGTAATCACGTGCACCAAAGATGGCAGTGCCGATACGAACCATCGTGCTACCTGCCGCAATGGCGGCTTCCATATCGTCCGACATTCCCAGAGAGAGCGTGTCGATATGCGGGTAGCGCGTTTTCAGTCCGGCAAATGCTACAGCCATTTGGCGTGCAACTTCAAACTGCCTTACATATTCTGACTCAGGCGCCGGGATTGCCATCAGCCCGCGTAGACGTAAACGCGGTAGTTCAGCGACCGCAGCTGCCAACTCGTCCAGTTCCGCCAGTTGAATCCCTGACTTGCTGTTTTCATCACTAATATTAATTTGAATCAGTACGTTAAGAGGGGGAAGTTCTGCCGGTCGCTGGTCGTTCAGGCGTGTGGCGATACGCAAACGGTCGATGGTATGACACCAGTCGAAATGCTCTGCCACCAGGCGGCTTTTATTAGACTGCAACGGGCCAATAAAATGCCATTCTAATCCTGTTACGCCCAGCTCCTGAAAGTGGCGAATTTTATCTACCCCTTCCTGAACGTAGTTTTCACCAAATTGACGCTGCCCGGCATCAATGGCTTCTGCGATGGCGCTCGCAGGTTTTGTTTTACTGACTGCAAGCAGCGTAATTTCTTCTGGAGAACGGCCGCAACGCGTTGCAGCCGCTGAGATTTTGTCCCGGACCTGTGCCAGGTTATGCGCAATATCGTTCATTTTCCGAGGATCTTAGTATGAATATGGAAGAAATTGTGGCCCTTAGTGTAAAGCATAACGTCTCTGATCTACACCTGTGCAGCGCCTGGCCCGCACGATGGCGCATTCGCGGCAGAATGGAAGCTGCGCCGTTTGATGCGCCGGACGTCGAAGAGCTACTGCGGGAGTGGCTGGATGACGATCAGCGGGCAATATTGCTGGAGAATGGTCAGCTGGGTTTTGCCGTGTCGCTGGCGGAAAACCAGCGATTGCGCGGCAGTGCGTTCGCGCAGCGGCAAGGCATATCTCTGGCGTTACGGTTGTTACCTTCGCACTGCCCGCAGCTCGAACAGCTTGGCGCACCACCGGTATTGCCGGAATTACTCAAGAGCGAGAATGGACTGATTCTGGTGACGGGGGCGACGGGGAGTGGTAAATCCACCACGCTGGCGGCAATGGTTGGCTATCTCAATCAACATGCCGATGCGCATATTCTGACGCTGGAAGATCCTGTGGAATATCTCTATACCAGTCAGCGATGTTTGATCCAGCAGCGGGAGATTGGTTTGCACTGTATGACGTTCGCATCGGGATTGCGGGCCGCATTGCGGGAGGATCCTGATGTGATTTTGCTCGGAGAGCTGCGTGACAGCGAGACAATCCGTCTGGCGCTAACGGCGGCAGAAACCGGGCACCTGGTGCTGGCGACATTACACACTCGCGGCGCAGCGCAGGCAGTTGAGCGACTGGTGGATTCGTTTCCGGCGCAGGAAAAAGATCCCGTGCGTAATCAACTGGCAGGTAGTTTACGGGCGGTGTTGTCACAAAAGCTGGAAGTGGATAAACAGGAAGGACGCGTGGCGCTGTTTGAATTACTGATTAACACACCTGCGGTGGGGAATTTGATTCGCGAAGGGAAAACCCACCAGTTACCGCATGTTATTCAAACCGGGCAGCAGGTGGGGATGTTAACGTTTCAGCAGAGTTATCAACAGCGGGTGGGGGAAGGGCGTTTGTGACGTTGCTGTGCCTGATACGAATTGTAAACATGCCCGATGCGCAAGCTTATCAGGCCTACAAACGTAGTCATTCACACCGCATCCGGCAATGAACGTCTGATGCGACGCTGATGCGTCTTATCAGACCTACGACCGCTGCCACATGTGGGCTGGATAAGGCGTTCACGCCGCATCCGGCAAGATGGCGGGATGACGGTAACGACTATCCGCCAGGCTTTTAAATCGCCTTAATATCCTTGCTCGAAATAACTTTCGAGAATAATAACCGCAGAGGCAGAGTCGACTTTGCCTTTGTTGAGCGCCCGATAGCCGCCCTGTTCAAACAGACCGGAACGTGCTTCCACGGTGCTAAGACGCTCGTCATGGAGCTTTACTTCAACACCGAAACGGCCATGAATACGGTTGGCAAATTTACGCGCTCTGGCAGTCAATGGTTGCTCGGTGCCGTCCATATTCAGCGGCAAACCGACGATGATTTCGTCTGGTTGCCACTCTTTCAGTAAACGCTCGAGGATGTTCCAGTCCGGCGTACCGTCCTGTGCTTTAATTGCGGGCAGCGGGCGAGCGGTGCCGGTAATGCGTTGGCCGACCGCTACGCCAATGCTTTTGGTGCCGAAGTCGAAGGCGAGTAATGTTCCGCTCATCAGGCATGCCCTGCCACACCAGACATGGTGAGAATATCAACACCAATCAGCCTTGCCGCATCGCGCCAGCGGTCGGCTATCGGTGTTTTGAACAGAATATTCAGATCTGCCGGGGCGGTTAACCACGCGTTATCGAGAATTTCTTGTTCCAGTTGGCCTTTATCCCAGGAGGAGTAACCAAGGGCTACCATCACGTCAGCAGGTTGTTTATCGGTGCCGAGTGTTTCCAGCACATCGCGGGAAGTGGTCATCACCGTGTTATCTGAAATGCGAATGCTGGACGCAAAATTGGATGGAGGGGTATGCAAAATAAACCCGCGATCTTCAGCCAGCGGGCCGCCAAGCATAACCGGTTTGTCCAGACGGACAGATTCATCACGCGGCTCCGGCGTGATCTTCAGCTTTTCCAGAATCCCTTCAATTTTGAGATTTTCCAGTGGCTTGTTAATGATGATCCCCATTGCTCCATTGGTATTATGTTCGCAAATGTAGACCACGGAACGACGGAAAATCGGATCCTGGAGAGCAGGCATGGCAATAAGAAAGTGATGCTGTAAATTCATTGTCAGAGGTTCTGTTTCCTGGTTCAAAAAAGCAACAGCGCCCAGTATGCGTGGAAAGTATGGCGCTGTCACTCATAGTCTCAACGAGATCCCTCTCGCTAAACAGGGTTACTGCTGCTGTAATCGTGCTTCAATAGCATCCATTAACATTCCGGTGATAGACACCGGAAACTCTGCTTCAATCTCACGAATACAGGTTGGGCTGGTGACGTTAATTTCAGTCAGGCGGTCACCGATAATATCCAGACCAACAAAAATCAGCCCTTTTTCTTTCAGCGTTGGTCCTACCTGACGGGCGATTTTCCAGTCGCTTTCCGTTAGCGGACGAGGTTCGCCACGACCACCGGCAGCCAGATTGCCACGGGTTTCGCCGCCCTGTGGAATACGCGCCAGACAGTACGGTACTGGTTCGCCATCCACCACCAGCACGCGCTTGTCACCATCTTTAATCGCTGGCAGATAATTTTGTGCCATGCAGTAGCGAGTGCCGTGCTCAGTCAAGGTTTCGGCAATCACACCAAGGTTCGGATCGCCTTCTTTCACGCGGAAAATCGACGCGCCACCCATACCGTCCAGCGGCTTAAGAATGATGTCGCTGTGTTTCTCCCAGAACGCTTTTAGCTGCGCTTTATTGCGCGTAACCAGCGTTTCTGGCGTTAAGTCAGAGAACCAGGCGGTAAACAGTTTCTCGTTACAGTCGCGCAGGCTCTGCGGCTTGTTAACGATCAGCGTTCCTTTCTCTTCGGCGCGTTCCAGAATATAGGTGGCGTAGATAAACTCGGTATCAAACGGCGGATCTTTACGCATCAGAATCACGTCGAGATCGGCCAGTTGCAGATCCTGCTCACCCGTGAACTCGTACCATTTATCGTAGTTCTGTTCGACGCTCAAAGTACGGGTACGAGCGCGAGCCTCACCATTGATCAAATAGAGATCGGCCATCTCCATATAGTGAAGTTCGTAACCACGACGCTGTGCTTCCAGCAACATAGCGAAACTGGAATCTTTCTTGATGTTGATGCTTGCGATGGGGTCCATCACGATGCCGAGCTTGATCATTATTCTTCTCCGTTAGCCCAGATCGCCAAAACGCACTTGTAGCGCGGTAATGGCGGTGAGCGCAGTTGTCTCAGTACGCAGAACGCGAGGTCCCAACAGGATATCAGTAAATTGATAGCGGGCAGTCATGGCAATTTCATCTGCCGACAAACCGCCTTCCGGGCCAATCAGCAAGCGGACGCGTTCGACTGGTAACGGCAGCGTGTTGATGCTGTTACTGGCGCGCGGGTGAAGATTGAGTTTCAAGCCTTCATCTTGCTCTGCACACCAGGCTTCCAGATCCATCGCTGGACGGATTTCTGGTACCCGATTACGACCACACTGCTCGCAGGCGGCAATTGCAATTTTCTGCCACTGCTGGAGCTTCTTGTTCAGACGTTCACTATCCAGTTTAACGCCGCAGCGTTCAGAAAAAAGTGGCGTAATGAGGCTTACGCCAAGTTCTATCGATTTCTGGATAGTGAATTCCATTTTTTCTCCGCGCGACATCACCTGACCGAGGTGAATATGCAAGGGAGATTCACGATCGTCTACCTGGCCTTCCAGCACTTTAACTTCCACGCTTTTTTTGCTGGCGCTGGTGATTTCTGCGTCAAAGACCTGGTTGCTGCCGTCAAATAACTGTAATGCCTGACCTGGCCCCATACGCAGGACGCGCCCGATATGGTTAGCGGCATCTTCACAAAGCGCGATCTGCGAATTGCTGGTGAGTGGTTCAGGATGATAAATGCGGGGGATACGCATGGTTAAATATCCGCGTCGTCTCCCCACGCGGTTGCGCGCGTGGGGTAGGGTTAACAAAAAGAATTTCGCTAGTGTAGGTTAGCTCTTTCGCGCCTGGCAAGCGCGTTGCACATACGGGTTGTGATTGCCTTGCACCTTCGCGATGCGTTCGTCACGCTCACACTCCCAGTCGGTGACCGGATACATTTTGTTCCAGGCGTTAAACAGCTGCGTTTGCTGGCGTGAGAGTGTCAGGTTGTACTGGTCACGCATGTAGAAGTAAATCCGCGCAATGGAACCACGGGCATGAGCTGGCGGTTCAGCAACTTTTTCTTTGAAATCAATCTTCATGGCGCACTGCCCATACTGGCCCTCGCCGCCATTCCACTGGCTGTACATAAAGTTGCCGCGATCGCCGTTCACTTCACCTATCGCGGGCTGCAGGTTATGCATATCGCTTTCCATTTGGCGATAAACCGGATCTTTAGCGCAGTTTTTACGACCGCCTTCCTGCCAGCACTGACGCTGGTGGCCGAACTGCCAGGCGGGAACAACATGTTCCCACTCTACGCGGCTGGCGCGGTTTTCATTTTTGCGCACCTGATACCCGCACGACTCCAGATCCACGATGCCTTTTTTACCCTGCCAGTTGATTTTACATCCGCAGTAAAATGTTCCCGGCACATCAGCGTAGACTTTTACCGCTGCTGTTTTCGCCTGGGAAAAACTATTGATGCCTTCGGCTAACGCCGTGCCGGATAATGCTGCGCTCAGTACCACCGCAGCCACAGACAAATTACGGTACATCACTTACTCCGTGTTAAAACGAGCGAGCAACGTAGCGAAAGTTGTTTTGGTATGCAATCAGCCAGATCAGTAAAATTCCTGATAGTTCTGCTGGTTATTGAGCAACCAGTTGTTCGCCGCAGTGAACACAGCGATAGACGGCTTCGCCTCGTACCACGCGGTTATGACGACGTACGGTAAGCTGATGCTCCTGGCATTTGCAACGGTAGGGGAAAGTGTTACGGCGCACGGATTGCAGTTCAAACTGATGCGTACGGCGGGCGGGAACGCCCAGCACGCTTTCCATCATCCACTTCCACTCTTTGCCATGTGGCGCTACGCGACCGAAGTGCTTCCACACCAGCAGATGCGCCAGTTCGTGTGGCACCACTTCTTCTATAAAAGCCTCGCTGTTTTCCATCAGCAACACCGGATTGAGGCGAATTTCATAGCTTTCCAGCCAGGCTGTTCCGGCGGATGTGCCACGCTGGGTATAAGAGAGTTTTGGCTCCGGATAGTTACGCCCCAGCTTCAGGTTGGCCTGGGCGAGTTTTTCCCGCAGGCGACGCATAACAGCCTGTTGGATGGCGATAGGGAGACGGGATGTTTTCATAGCGGCAGAGGATAGAGCGAAGAAAAGATGACTGCAAGAGGTGGCTTCCTCCGCGACGGGAGGAAGCCTGAGGAGATTAATCGTGAGCTCCGATTTCGCGCAGTTTACGACCTTTCATCAGATTACGTTCAATGTGTTCCAGCGAAACGTGTTTGGTTTCCGGCACCAGCCACAGTGTCAGCAGGATAAACAGCACATTCAGACCTGCGTAAACCCAGAAGGTATTGGCGTTGCCCAGCGTGTTGAGCATGGTCAGGAAGGTTGCGCCGACAATCATGTTGGCAATCCAGTTGGTAGCGGTGGAGCAGGTGATACCGAAGTCGCGGCCTTTCAGCGGCTGGATTTCAGAACACAGTACCCAAATCAACGGACCCGCGCTCATGGCAAAACCGACAATAAACATCAGCAGCATGGCGATGGCGAAATATTGCGCCGACGGTGAGTGAATACCGATATGCATCATTGTACCCAGTACACCCATGCCCACAGCCATCACCATGAAGCCCAGCGTCAACGTTGGTTTACGTCCCCAACGGTCAACAAGACCGATTGCGATAAAGGTGGCAAGTACGTTGGTCAGGCCAACAATCACGGTCCCCCACATTTGTTCCGTCGTGTTGGTATATCCCGCCAGTTCGAAGATCTTTGGCGCGTAATACATGATGACGTTCATCCCGGTGAATTGCTGCATCACCTGCAACAGTACACCCAGGAACACCGCGCGACGGAAGTTACTGTTCTCTTTAAACAGCGCCCAACCGCTCTGTTTAACCTGCAAACTTTCACGGATTTCATCCAGTTCACGTCTCGCTTCCGCGCTGGTGTCGCGCAGGCGCAGTAGCACGCGTTCGGCATCAACAAAGCGGCGTTTAGCGGCAAACCAACGTGGGCTGTCTGGCAGGAAGAAGACGCCAATCAGTAGCAGAATTGCCGGGATGATAATCACACCCAGCATCCAGCGCCATGCGCCGGTGTAGCTGAAGGCGGTATCAGAAAGATAAGCACCGAGGATCCCGATAGTGATCATCAACTGATACATCGAGATCATACTGCCGCGGATTTTCTCTGGCGCAATTTCGGAGAGGTACAGCGGCGCGGTATAGGAGGCCACACCTACCGCCAGTCCCAGCAGCACGCGGGAAAGAATCAGCACTTCAACGTTCGGTGCAGCAGCAGAGAACAGCGAACCGGCAACAAACAGGATTGCGCCGATCATCAGGCTCTTTTTGCGCCCGAGTTTAAAGGAGAGCCAGCCGCTACCCACCGCACCGACTGCCGCACCGAACATCATGGAGCTTACGACCCATTCTTGCGTGTGCGAAGTAATCTGGAATTCATCTGCAATAAACGGCAGTGCGCCAGCAATTACACCGATATCCAGGCCAAAGAGTAATCCCGCCAGAGCGGCAAGGAAGCAGACGAAAAACGTCATTGCCTTGTTTGACCGCCCCTGTTTTTTAGCGTCAGGCATGATGCCCTCCAATATGGTTATTTTTTATTGTGAATTAAGATAGGTGAGTACGACGTAAAAAGATGTGAAGCAAATCACATCAGTGTAATCGCTTACACTAACATTTATTATGGTTATAATTTAAGTGTATGAAAATAATTGAGTTATATCATCATAGGTTAAACACAGTTATCTGCAATTAAGACTTTACTGAAAAAAAATGTAACAACCGTGAAAACTGAATAATAATATGAAAATATTACAAATATTTGGCTGGTGTGGTTGGTGTAATCGGTTTCAGTGGTGATGATAATTTGCGGTAAAACGTGTTCAGGAAGAATGATGTTATTGTGCGGGCGGCTTTTTTCCGGATGCGGCGTGAACGGCTAATCCAGTCTACGAGCGCGGTGATATCTGTAGGTCGGATAAGATGCGGCAGCATCGCATCCGACACAATGCCGGATGCGGCGTGAACGCCTTATCCAGCCTACGAGCGCGGGATGTCTGTAAGTCGGATAAGATGCGGCAGCATCGAATCCGACACAAATGCCGGATGCGGCGTGAACGCCTATCCACCGCGGTGAGGTAAAAGAAAAGGCCAGCGCGAGGCTGGCCTTTGAAAGCAGGTGAAGAAAGATTACTTCAGACCGGCAGCTTCACGCAGCAGTTGCGCTTTGTCGGTTTTTTCCCACGGGAAATGTTCGCGACCAAAGTGACCGTATGCTGCGGTTTCTTTGTAGATCGGGTGCAGCAGATCCAGCATCTGAATCAGACCGTATGGACGCAGGTCGAAGAACTCACGTACCAGCAGGGTCAGCTGTTCAGAAGGCACTTTCTCGGTACCGAAAGTTTCCACCATGATGGAGGTCGGTTCAGCCACGCCAATTGCGTAGGAAACCTGAATTTCGCAACGGTCAGCCAGGCCAGCAGCAACGATGTTTTTCGCGACATAACGTGCTGCGTACGCTGCGGAACGGTCCACTTTTGATGGATCTTTACCGGAGAACGCGCCGCCACCGTGACGTGCCATGCCGCCGTAGGTATCTACGATAATTTTACGACCAGTCAGACCGCAGTCACCCATCGGGCCGCCGATAACAAAACGTCCGGTCGGGTTGATGAAGAATTTGGTTGCGGAAGTCAGCCATTCAGCCGGCAGAATCGGCTTGATGATCTCTTCCATTACCGCTTCTTGCAGCGATTTCTGGTCGATATCTTCAGAGTGCTGAGTGGAAAGCACAACAGCATCGATGCCAACAATTTTGCCGTCGTCATACTGGAAAGTCACCTGGCTTTTCGCGTCCGGGCGCAGCCACGGCAGAGTGCCGTTTTTACGCACTTCAGCCTGACGCTGTACCAGACGGTGTGCATAGGTGATAGGTGCTGGCATCAACACGTCGGTTTCGTTGGTTGCGTAGCCAAACATCAGACCCTGGTCGCCCGCGCCCTGTTCCAGCGGATCGGCACGGTCAACGCCCTGGTTGATGTCAGGAGATTGTTTGCCGATGGCGCTCAGGACCGCACAGGAGTTAGCGTCAAAGCCCATGTCGGAATGTACATAGCCAATTTCGCGAACGGTGTTACGGGTGATCTCTTCGATGTCTACCCAGGCGCTGGTGGTGATTTCACCGCCAACTAAAACCATGCCGGTTTTTACGTAGGTTTCGCAAGCAACGCGTGCTTTCGGATCCTGTTCGAGGATCGCGTCTAAAACGGCATCAGAGATTTGGTCAGCAATTTTGTCAGGATGCCCTTCAGAGACGGACTCGGACGTAAAAAGGTGTTTTGCCATATTTAATATCACCTAAAGAGAATTTGGTTAGCTCAAACTGTTGTGTGGATTTTCTGTGGTAGCGGATCCTACCACGACTCGACAGGTTAAAAACACTGGCAGTCTGAGTGTTAATCAGTATGGATGGATTAACATCTGGATGGCTATTTTAGGTCAATCCTTCACCCGATTTCCACTTTTTTTTGAATCGTGTCTCATTCTGTTAAAAACGTGGCTGGAAATTTTTCCTGACAATGCTGGCATTCTTTGTATTTATCTTTTGCAATTTTCTGCCATTGTGGGGTATAAAACGCGACGCGCGGCTTAAATAAAAAGCACACGACGTTTCTTTCGTGTTGCCACTTCCAGCCGGGTTGAAATCAGAGTTTTGGCTTGTGGGTTCGTCTTAACGGGCGACCGTGGAGGTGATACGAAATAATGAACCGTTGTCTGCTGCTTAACCTGTCTCACCGTTCTGGTGAAGATTCGTTCCCCGCACTCTGCATCTCTGCTTTGCATACCTGCCGATGTTATACCCATCTCGGCGCTTCTCAGGATTCAAGAGCTGGTTACAGTTACTGAGGACTGAACAAGGGCGCTCTTGTAAAAACAAGAGTTTTCTCGTGGTTTCGCCGAACTGTCACACTTACGTTCGGTTATGTGCTTAATAATGTTATGAAAAAGAAACCGGTTGCGCAGTCGGAGCGTCAGCATACACTGCTGGAAAATCCATGTGCTTATGGGTTGTTATCGCAGTTTCAGGCTGCGATAGTGGTTAACTGTTTTACACTTAATAAAATAATTTGAGGTTCGCTATGTCTGACGACATGTCTATGAGTTTGCCTTCGTCAGCGGGCGAACACGGTGTACTACGCTCCATGCAGGAGGTTGCAATGAGCTCCCAGGAAGCCAGCAAGATGCTGCGTACTTACAATATTGCCTGGTGGGGCAATAACTACTATGACGTTAACGAGCTGGGCCACATCAGCGTGTGCCCGGACCCGGACGTCCCGGAAGCTCGCGTCGATCTCGCGCAGTTGGTGAAAACCCGCGAAGCACAGGGCCAGCGTCTGCCTGCACTGTTCTGTTTCCCGCAGATCCTGCAGCACCGTTTGCGTTCCATAAACGCCGCGTTTAAACGTGCGCGTGAATCCTACGGTTATAACGGCGATTACTTCCTCGTTTATCCGATCAAAGTTAACCAGCATCGCCGCGTGATTGAGTCCCTGATTCATTCTGGCGAACCGTTGGGGCTGGAAGCAGGCTCGAAAGCAGAGTTGATGGCCGTTCTGGCGCATGCTGGCATGACCCGCAGCGTCATCGTCTGCAACGGTTATAAAGACCGCGAATATATCCGCCTGGCATTAATTGGCGAGAAGATGGGCCACAAGGTCTATCTGGTCATTGAGAAGATGTCAGAAATCGCCTTTGTGCTGGATGAAGCAGAACGTCTGAATGTCGTTCCTCGTCTGGGCGTACGTGCACGTCTGGCCTCACAGGGCTCGGGTAAATGGCAATCTTCCGGCGGGGAAAAATCGAAGTTCGGCCTGGCAGCGACTCAGGTACTGCAATTGGTTGAAACGCTGCGTGAAGCCGGGCGTCTCGACAGCCTGCAATTGCTGCACTTCCACCTTGGTTCGCAGATGGCGAATATTCGCGATATCGCCACGGGCGTTCGTGAATCCGCACGTTTCTATGTGGAACTGCACCAGCTGGGCGTCAATATTCAGTGCTTTGACGTCGGTGGTGGTCTGGGCGTGGACTATGAAGGTACCCGTTCGCAGTCTGACTGCTCCGTAAACTATGGCCTCAATGAATATGCCAACAATATCATCTGGGCGATTGGTGATGCGTGTGAAGAAAATGGTCTGCCGCATCCGACGGTAATCACCGAATCGGGTCGTGCGGTGACTGCGCATCACACCGTGCTGGTGTCTAATATCATCGGCGTGGAACGTAACGAATACACGGTGCCGACCGCGCCCGCAGAAGATGCGCCGCGCGCACTGCAAAGCATGTGGGAAACCTGGCAGGAAATGCACGAACCGGGAACTCGCCGTTCTCTGCGTGAATGGTTGCACGACAGCCAGATGGATCTGCACGATATTCATATCGGCTACTCTTCTGGCACCTTTAGCCTGCAAGAACGCGCATGGGCTGAGCAGCTTTATTTGAGCATGTGCCATGAAGTGCAAAAGCAACTGGATCCGCAAAACCGTGCTCATCGTCCGATTATCGACGAGCTGCAGGAACGTATGGCGGACAAAATGTACGTCAACTTCTCGCTGTTCCAGTCGATGCCGGACGCATGGGGGATCGACCAGTTGTTCCCGGTACTGCCGCTGGAAGGGCTGGATCAAGTGCCGGAACGCCGCGCTGTGCTGCTGGATATTACCTGTGACTCTGACGGTGCTATCGACCACTATATCGATGGTGACGGTATTGCCACGACAATGCCAATGCCGGAGTACGATCCGGAGAATCCGCCGATGCTCGGTTTCTTTATGGTCGGCGCATATCAGGAGATCCTCGGCAACATGCACAACCTGTTCGGTGATACCGAAGCGGTTGACGTGTTCGTCTTCCCTGACGGCAGCGTAGAAGTGGAACTGTCTGACGAAGGCGATACCGTGGCGGACATGCTGCAATATGTACAGCTCGATCCGAAAACGCTGTTAACTCAGTTCCGTGATCAAGTGAAGAAAACCGATCTTGATGCTGAACTGCAACAACAGTTCCTGGAAGAGTTCGAGGCAGGTTTATACGGTTATACCTATCTTGAAGATGAATAATTAAACCGATGGTTGGGTGTTTTTATACAACACCCAACCTTTTCTCAGGTCATAAGGGCTAAAGGAAAGAGCACTAATTGCGGGAAGAGCACCAGTAAAATAAGGATTGCCACGCATGTGAGTAAGAACGGCCATATACCTTTGACCAGCTCATCCATACTTATCTTTCCAATACCACAAATTACATTTAATACTGTGCCTACTGGTGGTGTTATCAAACCAATGGACGTATTTATTACAAAAAGAACACCGAAATATACCGGGTCTATTCCTGCCTGTTTAATCAAAGGTACAAGTACAGGTGTCATAACTAAAATAGTGGGTGTTAAATCCATTGCTGTACCGATGATAAATATCAGCAACATTAATGTTAATATTAACAAAGTTTGGCTATGCATAACCGGCGCCAGCAGCTCCGTTAATTGTGCTGGAATATCTGCTGCTGCTATAAGCCATGCAGAAACCGATGCAGCAGCAACCAGGAACATAATAACAGCTGTTGTCTTAGCGGCATTGAGCATTAATCCATAAAGCGATCCTAAGTTAATGCCACGATAAATAAATACGCCGACAAATAATGAATAAGCAGCTGCTATCACTGCCGCTTCTGTTGGGGTAAATATACCAATCCTTAATCCACCCACGATAATAACAGGTAGCAACAACGCCCAAAAACCTTCACGAGTCTTTTTCAGCCTGTCTCGCAATGTGCTCTTCGGACTTGTTTGTACATTTTCTGATTTAGCCAGTAGTCGCCAGGTCAGGAGTAATCCCATTCCCATAATTATGCCAGGTACGATACCCGCAAGAAACAATTTGGTAATGGAAATTTGGCCTGTAACACCATACAAAATCATTGCTACTGATGGTGGAATTACTGGCGCGATTATTCCTCCGGCTCCGATTAAACCGCCAGTCCGATTTAATTTATACCCAGCTTCACGCATCATCGGTAAGAGAATCGCCGCCAATGCAGCAGTATCAGCTGCAGCAGAACCAGAGAGCGAAGCCATAATAATGGCGGCAAAAACGGCGACGTATCCCATTCCTCCTCGCACATGACCAACCCAGGTCATGGCAATACCAATAATCCGTTTGGTCATACCTCCGGCATTCATAAACTCTCCCGCCAGCATGAAAAAAGGTACTGCCAGTAACGGGAAGTTATTAGCTCCATTCCACATATTTTGAGTAATAATTTGGATATCTGTCATATCCAAAAAATACATTAATGAAAGAGCGCAAATAATTAGTGAGAAGGCGATAGGTAAGCCGATGAACATCGATAACAGAAGTGAACCCGCAAATATTAATAATGCCATTACTTACCCTCCCTGGAAGATATGGAAGAAAGCGTTTTAGCCCGGAAGAGATAATTTTTTGTAAAAACAGATATAATGTTTATCAATGCACTGATAAAAATACAAATGCCGGTCAGCCATGAAATTCCGAAAATAAGCAACATATTAACATCTAAAACAGGTGAATATGTCGTTGACAGAATATCAGATTCAATCCAGGTACCGTAAATTAGCGTTATACTACATACCAACATAAGTACCTGTGAAGCTAATTGGCAAATCTGTTGACCCAATAATGGCATTTTTTTAATGAAAAGGTCTACGCGAATATGGCTCTGATCTTTGATTGCTACCACAGCACCAATAAATATCATCCATACGAATAAAAATCGAGGTAACTCTTCAGCTATGTCTATTCCACTGTTAAAGATAAAACGCATCAATACATTGATAAGCACAAGAAGAAACATAATGCTGATACATATCACCATGATGGCTTCAAGGCTACCTATGAAAAACCTTGTGGCTTTTTCATAAATTTTCATTATGGAAACCTTTATTGAGAATAGCGGGGATATAGTATTACCCGCTATCTTGATAGTATTATTCAGCGAGTTTTTTCTTTACATCATAAAAATGCTTGATGGTATCTTCACCGACGGTTTTTTTATGTTTTTCTATAACAGGTTGAACGGCTTGCTGGATTTTTGACAATTCTCCTTCTTGTAAGGAGGAGACTACCATGCCATTTTTCCTGAGTTCGTCAATGGCGCCTTTTTCCTGTTCAATTTCTTGCTGGCGTTGAAACGTTTTATTGTTGTTGGCAACTTTCTGGATCACTTCTCTTTGTTTCTCAGTCAGCGAATCAAACCACTTTTTAGACACGATCAACGCAACAGGGGTATAAACATGCCCTGTCAGTGTCATATATTTTTCAACTTCATACATTTTATTCTGTAAAATATCGACAGAAGGGTGTTCATGACCATCAAGAGCGCCAGTTTCAAGTGCTGTAAATACCTCTGAATAAGCCATAGGTGAAGGATTTATACCTAAGCTTTTAAAACTGTCTATAGCAACCTGTGTTGGCATTACACGAATTTTTAAGCCTTTAAAACCTTCAAGCGTGGTGACTTCTCGTTTTATATTTGCCACATTACGAAAAGCGCCACCTGCCCATGTCAGTCCTTTCAGGTTAATGCTATCAAGATCTGTTAATAATTTATCGCCAAATTCACTATCAAGTATTTTTGCAGCTTCGTCATTAGAGGAAAATAAAAATGGGAAGTCGAATATTTGAAATTGTTTCTGAAAACCTGCAAGCGGAGAAACGGCGCCCATATAGAGTTGCTGAACATTACTTCGTGTTGCTTGCAACATTTGCTGTTCAGATCCGAGAACAGCATTTCCGTAAACAGTAATCTTAATTTCACCATCAGTTGCATTTTCAACATCTGCCGCAAATTTTTTCATAGCAATGGCTCTTGGATGTGCATCTGAAAATGAATGACCTAGCTTTACTGCTTTGACTTCTGCATTAAGGGTTGTTGAAAAAAAGCTACAACTTACTAATAATATCCCCAAGCTTAGACTTTGAACGGCAGAAGTAAATTCCTTTGCTTTCATATAAATATCCTTTATTAAATAAAATAATATGATTTGTATTTGTCTTTTTATTTATGGTGTTAATAATCTGGCTTATAAATTGTTATAATACTGCCAACCAACCACCATCGACATAAATAACTTGTCCATTGATATAGTCAGAAGCTGTAGAGGACAGGAATATGGCAGTTCCTACTAGCTCCTCTGGTTTTCCCCATCGTTCTGCTGGATTACTATTTTTAACCCATTTATCAAATTCTGCGTTATTAATAAGCGCAGTATTCATATCCGTTAATATATAGCCAGGACCAATAGCATTTGCCTGAATATTAAATTTTGCCCATTCAGCAGCCATAGAGCGGGTAAGCATTTTCACCCCGCCTTTTGCCGCGGTATAAGGTGAAACGGTTGGGCGAGCTGCTTCACTTGTTAAAGAGGCAATATTGATAATTTTGCCACCTGTATTGCGAGCTATCATGCGAGAGGCTGCTGCCTTTGAAACCAGAAAAACACTGGTGAGATTTACATCAATAACTTTTTGCCAGTCAGCTAAAGCAAGATCCACAATCGACTGACGGTACTGGATACCAGCGTTATTAATAAGAATATCGATAGCGATATCTTGTTCATCTATTTGTTGAAATGCTTGTTCCACAGCCTTTTCATCTGCCACGTTGAATGCAATTCCTTGTGCAGACAAGCCTCTGCTCTGGAGTTGTTCAACAGCTTCTTGCAACACGGCGTCATTCAGGTCATTTAGAATGACATGCGCACCAGCGCTGGCTAATCCTTCTGCATATGCGAATCCCAGACCGCGGGCGGAGCCTGTAATCAGAGCTGTTTTACCTGTCAGATCAAATAAATGATGCATTTTGTTTCCCTTATCATGGAAAGTTTTTTGAAAGGTAGGACGTCTGACAAGTTGCGTAAAAAACGATACAGTATTAAAAAACTTGTTCAATAAAAGCGCTTTCAAAATGTGTTGATAATCACAAAAAACAGAAAATTGAACTTGTAGGACATGTTATACTCATTTTTATTTTATAAAGTCTGTAGAAAGATGAATTCAAATAAAGCCGTTAAAAATCATAATGTTGTGTCTGTTTTGTTTGAGGCTATGAAAGGCTATCTGCAAGATGGTCGCTGGAAAGCGGGTTACAAACTTCCTTCAGAAGCCCAACTCGCTGCTCAATTTGGCGTAAGCAGAGTTAGCGTTCGAAGTGCAGTTCAAAAATTGCGTGATATGGGGGCTGTGATTACGTACCAGGGTAAAGGGACATATGTAACTGATAATATAGATAAATATGGTATTGATGATTTGCTGGCGAAACCTGCTATGCATCTTAGTGAAGCTGCGTTTCGTGATATGCTGGTTTTCAGGCAAACCGTGGAATTTAAATGCATTGAACTTGCTGCACAGCACGCAGATGATGAAGATATCGCGATTCTCGAACGTCTGCTTGGACAAATGTTAATCAATAAAAACGACTATAAAAAGTACAGTAAAGCAGACTACGAATTCCATCTTGGTATTGTTAATGCGGCAAAGAACACGGTTTTTACTGCAGCCATGCATGCAATAAAAGACATATATTATCAATATCTTGAAGAGTTGAATCGGACCCTTGGCATCACTATTGAAAGCATTGATGCACACTTGAATATTTATCTGGCAATAAAAAACCGCGATCCAAAAGCTGCCGCCGAAATTCTTGATACGCATATGGCGAGCAATCTCAAAGTTATCCAGACGCTTAATGAAAAAAAATAGTTGCCTGAGAAAATAATCCAGCTCATACTGCTCCATACCACATGTAGGACAACTGACAGGTTGCGCGAATCGGCTAACTACAGTGGAAATGAATATGCAGAATCTGAAAATAACAGATGTCAGAACGATCCTTACTGCACCCGGTGGGATCGATCTGGCCGTTGTAAAAATTGAAACGAATGAACCTGGCTTATATGGGCTTGGATGCGCTACGTTTACTCAGCGGATAGTGGCAGTGGAAAAGGCTGTAAATGAGTATATGAAGCCTTTCTTGATTGGGAAAAATCCTGCTCGTATAGAAGATATCTGGCAATCAGCATGTGTAAGCGGTTACTGGCGTAGTGGCCCAATTATGAATAATGCCTTGTCAGGGATCGATATGGCTTTGTGGGATCTAAAGGGAAAAGTCGCCGGACTCCCTGTTTATGAATTGCTGGGGGGGAAATGCCGTGATGGCGTGCCATTATACCGCCATACTGACGGGGCTGATGAGATTGAAGTTGAAGATAATATCCACAGCGCTATAGCAGAGGGGTATCAGTACGTTCGCTGTCAGATGGGGATGTATGGTGGGGCTGGAACCGATGATCTGAAACTTATTGCCAGTAAATTAGCCAGAGCAAAAAACATTCAACCGAAACGCTCGCCAGCCAACAAAACTGCTGGCATCTATTTTGATCCGGAAGCGTATGCCAGAAGCGTTCCTCGTTTGTTCGATCATTTGCGTAATAAGTTTGGTTTTGGCATTGAATTTATCCACGACGTTCATGAACGCATAAGCCCCATTAACGCAATCCAATTAGCAAAATCACTTGAACCTTACTCACTTTTTTATCTTGAAGATCCTGTGGCCCCGGAAAACCTGGAGTGGTTGAAAGTACTTCGTCAACAATCGTCAACTCCTATTGCTATAGGGGAGTTATTCACGAATATTAATGAATATAAACCATTAATTATTAATCAACAGATTGACTTTATTCGCTGCCATGTCAGTTCAATTGGCGGGATCACACCAGCAAGAAAACTGGCGATTTTGAGTGAAATGTTTGGAGTTAGAACAGCATGGCATGGACCAGGAGACATTTCTCCTGTGGGGGTAGCCGCTAACATGCATTTGTCTGTAAGTTCGAGTAATTTTGGTATTCAGGAATACACGCCAGTCAATGAGGCGCTGCAAGATGTTTTTACAGGCTGCATCCAGATTAAGGACGGTTTTGCATATGTGAGTGATAAACCAGGACTGGGTATTGAAATGGATGAAAATAAAGCAAAAGCATGGCCAATTAATGGCGGTATTCCTGGCTGGACATTAGCGCGTACTCCTGACGGTACAGCGGCCCGACCATAGCCGTAAATTTATTTTTAGTGAGACCTCAAACATAGGAAGTGTAACGGCTATTGCCTTTGCTCTGATTGACCTGATTTGTGCAGACTACCAGCGATAATTCTTCTTAATTCACTCCTACCAAATCCAACCCTTCTTCGTCGGGCCTGACGAAGAAGGCTTTTATATCGACTTTGTAAAAACAGCCCATCTATGAGCACATTAGGTCATCAATATGGTAGCTCACTGTCTACAAACTACTTTGGTTGTCAGCAAAATAGCGCAGGCACACTTTGATGCCCATATCGATACCTATAGTTGTGAGTTTGGCCACTGCCGCATTGTAAGAAGATCTGAACGACTTGAACTATTCGTATTGAGTGCGATGGAGACGACAACTTTACCGTGCTGGATGTCTGCCAGGTGAACGATCACTGTGTGGATGATATTATCGTCCAGGCGAAATAGATTGTTGGTGATATGCCGAGCTATCTGACTTTGGATATCGACAGCCCGTGCCCTACTTTTGCGCTGGAGAAGCTTTTTCCCGGATGGCTGCGCTGAACTGCAACAACAGTTCCAGGAAGAATTCGAGGCAGGTTTGTACGGTTATACCTATCTTGAAGATGAATAATTAAGATTATTCCACTGGCGGGGCGATTTGTTTTGCCGAATCGGTCCGCTTTATTTTTATATATTCTTAAAAATAAATTGGCTGCTTTTATTCTTAAATAATCTCCCTACAATCGCTGCATTAATTAAATGCAGAGGGAACGGTTATGAAAAAATGGAAAGTACGTAGCGCGTTGGTGGCATTAATCGTGCTGCTGGCTGGTTGTTCCAGTAATGCGCAGTATAATAGCAGCGCATCTGGCAATGTCGGCACCGCCTGGGGTGGGGATGTGCACTCAACGGTTCAGGGCGTATCTGCTGAGCGAGCCTGGCGCGATCCGGCGGAGATGATCGTTATTAGTTATTCGACTAATGTTCCTTCCGGCTACGACCGCGTTTATAGCATTCGTATTAACGAACTGGAATATGCTATTCGCGATGGTAATTTTAATTCTCTACCTATTACGCGGGTTTATGATTCATCAAATAATGAACCACGCTATATTGTCCATGCCAGAGTAGGAATGAATTATCAATTATATGTCCGCAATTACAGTCGTAACACCAACTACGAGATCGTTGCTACGGTTGATGGCCTGGATGTTCTGAATGGTAAACAAGGTTCGCTGAATAACAACGGTTATATTGTGAATGCCGGAGATTCGTTAGCGATTAAAGGATTCCGCAAAGATAAACATACCGAAGCGGCTTTTCAGTTCGCCAACGTTGCTGATTCCTACGCAGCCAATTCGGCGCAAGGCGATGTGCGTAATACCGGTGTAATCGGCTTTGCCGCCTTTGAATTACAAGGCCCGGCGCAAAACGCGCTGCCGCCGTGCTCTGGACAAGCGTTTCCGGCAGACAACAATGGCTATGCGCCGCCGCCGTGCCGTAAATAGCAACCTCGCTTGATGCCTCGCCCGTTTAAGGCGATAATTAGCACAAACTTGTGTTTCGCAAATCCAACCCTTCCTCGTCGGGCCTAACGACGCGGAAGGGTTTTTTTATATCGACTTTGTAATAGGAGTCCATCCATGAGCACCTTAGGTCATCAATACGATAACTCACTGGTTTCCAACGCCTTTGGTTTTTTACGCCTGCCGATGAACTTCCAGCCGTATGACAGCGATGCTGACTGGGTGATTACTGGCGTGCCGTTCGATATGGCCACTTCTGGTCGTGCGGGTGGTCGCCACGGTCCGGCAGCTATCCGTCAGGTTTCGACGAATCTGGCCTGGGAACACAACCGCTTCCCGTGGAATTTCGACATGCGTGAGCGTCTGAACGTGGTGGACTGCGGTGATCTGGTATATGCCTTCGGCGATGCCCGTGAGATGAGCGAGAAACTGCAGGCACACGCCGAGAAGCTGCTGGCTGCCGGTAAGCGTATGCTCTCCTTCGGTGGTGACCATTTTGTGACGCTGCCGCTGCTGCGCGCTCATGCGAAGCATTTCGGCAAAATGGCGCTGGTACACTTTGACGCCCACACCGATACCTACGCGAACGGTTGTGAATTTGACCACGGCACCATGTTCTATACTGCGCCGAAAGAAGGTCTGATCGACCCGAATCATTCCGTGCAGATTGGTATTCGTACCGAGTTTGATAAAGACAACGGCTTTACCGTGCTGGACGCCTGCCAGGTGAACGATCGCAGCGTGGATGACGTTATCGCCCAGGTGAAACAGATTGTGGGTGATATGCCGGTTTACCTGACCTTTGATATCGACTGCCTGGATCCTGCTTTCGCGCCGGGAACCGGTACGCCGGTAATTGGCGGCCTGACCTCCGATCGCGCCATTAAACTGGTACGCGGCCTGAAAGATCTCAACATCGTTGGGATGGACGTAGTGGAAGTGGCTCCGGCATACGATCAGTCTGAAATCACCGCTCTGGCTGCGGCGACGCTGGCGCTGGAGATGCTGTATATTCAGGCGGCGAAAAAGGGCGAGTAAGCGCACGGGGTAGCAAATGTGCCATTAATGTCAGATGCGGCGTAAACGCTTTATCTGACCTACGTTCGGCACCCGTAGGCCGGATAAGATGCGCCAGCATCGCATCCGGCAATGCGCACAAGGTAGCAAATGTGCCATTCATGTCGGATGCGGCGTGAACGCCTTATCTGACCTACGTTCGGCACCCGTAGGCTTTACTTAACTCCATCCGCGCTCATACGATCGCGAATATGCTGGGCGCGTTCGGCGGATGCCGGATGGTCGTCAAACATTGAGCTTTGGCGGCCTTCTTCCAGTTTCGCCAGTTTTTCAAAGCTGGTGGCAAGACCTGCCGGGCTGATGCCGCGTTGACGCAGCAAATCGTAGGAATAATCATCCGCCTCTGCTTCCTGGCGCTGGGAGAATTGCGAATTGACTAATTTTTCGCCCAAATCACCGAGTTGTGATTGCGATAAACTGCCGACAATCCCGCCCGCAGAGGCCGCAGCTACTCGCACGGCATTTGTACCAAGTGCTACCTGCATCCCTTTCTTCACATGGCCTAACGCCACATGGCCCATTTCATGACCGATCACCGCTTCGACTTCGTTATCGGTCATCATATCCATCAGGCCGCTATAGACGCGGATACAGCCGTTTGCCATCGCAAAGGCATTCACATCCTTCGCCATATACACTTTGTAATTTACCGGCTGGCCGTTGATGTTATTTCCCAGCGCATTAGCAATAGTGGTCAGACGTTTAGCGTATTCGCTACCGTCTGGCGCAATCGTCGCCTTGCTGTCCATCTCCTGGCACGCCTGATCGCTCAGGGCTTTTACCTGCGCATCGCTCAAACTGTAAGCCTGAAAAGCTTCCGCTCCTGATGAGAGCAGTCCACTGGAGTCCATATTCTGGCAACCGGTCAGTACCGTTGCCATGCTCATTGCTACCAATAAGGCGCGAATTTTCATGTTTTCTCTTCCGCACAAGGTCAGGATTATTCTAAAAATGCGCCGTTTGCAGGTGAATCGACGCTCGTCCTAAGTATAAGAAAAAGCGCAGCGGACGGGCGAGCAGATTGCGCAACATGCGAGCATGATCCAGAGATTTCTGAAACGGCAAAAGGATGTTCCATGTACATGACGCGCGGCTTGCGGTAAATTGTTGGCAAATTTTCCGGCGTAGCCCAAAACGCGCTGTCGTCAAGTCGTTAAGGGCGTGCCCTTCATCATCCGATCTGGAGTCAAAATGTCCTCACGTAAAGAGCTTGCCAATGCTATTCGTGCGCTGAGCATGGACGCAGTACAGAAAGCCAAATCCGGTCACCCGGGCGCCCCGATGGGTATGGCTGACATTGCCGAAGTCCTGTGGCGTGATTTCCTGAAACACAACCCGCAGAATCCGTCCTGGGCTGACCGTGACCGCTTCGTGCTGTCCAACGGCCACGGCTCCATGCTGATCTACAGCTTGCTGCACCTCACCGGTTACGATCTGCCGATGGAAGAACTGAAAAACTTCCGTCAGCTGCACTCCAAAACTCCGGGTCACCCGGAAGTGGGTTACACCGCTGGTGTGGAAACCACCACCGGTCCGCTGGGTCAGGGTATTGCCAACGCAGTCGGTATGGCGATTGCAGAAAAAACGCTGGCGGCGCAGTTTAACCGTCCGGGTCACGACATTGTCGACCACTACACCTACGCCTTCATGGGTGACGGCTGCATGATGGAAGGCATCTCCCACGAAGTTTGCTCTCTGGCGGGTACGCTGAAGCTGGGTAAACTGATTGCGTTCTACGATGACAACGGTATTTCTATCGATGGTCACGTTGAAGGCTGGTTTACCGACGACACCGCAATGCGTTTCGAAGCTTACGGCTGGCACGTTATTCGCGACATCGACGGTCATGACGCGGCATCCATCAAACGCGCAGTAGAAGAAGCGCGCGCAGTGACCGACAAACCGTCCCTGCTGATGTGCAAAACCATCATCGGTTTCGGTTCCCCGAACAAAGCCGGTACGCACGACTCCCACGGTGCGCCGCTGGGCGACGCTGAAATTGCCCTGACCCGCGAACAGCTGGGCTGGAAATATGCGCCGTTCGAAATCCCGTCTGAAATCTATGCTCAGTGGGATGCGAAAGAAGCAGGCCAGGCGAAAGAATCCGCATGGAACGAGAAATTCGCTGCTTACGCCAAAGCTTATCCGCAGGAAGCCGCTGAATTTACCCGTCGTATGAAAGGCGAGATGCCGTCTGACTTCGACGCGAAAGCGAAAGAGTTCATTGCTAAACTGCAAGCTAATCCGGCGAAAATCGCCAGCCGTAAAGCGTCTCAGAATGCTATCGAAGCGTTCGGTCCGCTATTGCCGGAATTCCTCGGCGGCTCCGCTGACCTGGCACCGTCTAACCTGACCCTGTGGTCTGGTTCTAAAGCAATCAACGAAGATGCTGCGGGTAACTACATCCACTACGGTGTTCGCGAGTTCGGTATGACCGCGATTGCTAACGGTATCTCCCTGCACGGTGGTTTCCTGCCGTACACCTCCACCTTCCTGATGTTCGTGGAATACGCACGTAATGCCGTACGTATGGCTGCGCTGATGAAACAGCGCCAGGTGATGGTTTACACCCACGACTCTATCGGTCTGGGCGAAGATGGCCCGACTCACCAGCCGGTAGAGCAGGTCGCTTCTCTGCGCGTGACCCCGAACATGTCTACATGGCGTCCGTGTGACCAGGTTGAATCCGCGGTCGCGTGGAAATACGGCGTTGAGCGTCAGGACGGCCCGACCGCGCTGATCCTCTCCCGTCAGAACCTGGCGCAGCAGGAACGTACTGAAGAGCAGCTGGCAAACATCGCGCGCGGTGGTTATGTGCTGAAAGACTGTGCCGGTCAGCCGGAACTGATCTTCATCGCCACCGGTTCTGAAGTTGAACTGGCGGTTGCTGCCTACGAAAAACTGACTGCCGAAGGCGTGAAAGCGCGCGTGGTCTCCATGCCGTCTACCGACGCATTCGACAAACAGGATGCGGCTTACCGTGAATCCGTACTGCCGAAAGCGGTTTCCGCACGCGTTGCAGTGGAAGCGGGTATTGCAGACTACTGGTACAAGTATGTTGGCCTGAACGGCGCTATCGTCGGTATGACCACCTTCGGTGAATCTGCTCCGGCTGAGCTGCTGTTTGAAGAGTTCGGCTTCACCGTTGACAACGTTGTTGCGAAAGCAAAAGCGTTGCTGTAATCGGTAAGATGCTTTGTGAGAAGGGCCGCGAAAGCGGCCCTTTTTTTACTTAGTAGAGATAAACGGAACGGTGCTGCCGGGGATCATGGTATCGGGCAGCTTACCGTCCCAACGTTCGGCAGTGGTGAGGGCTACAAGTCCGGGATTATCCCGCAGAGCTTCCCCGCGCAGGCGGATAGCTTCTGCTTCAGCCGCACTTTTTAAACGAATAGTTTCGGCTTCGGCCGCGCCTCTTACGCGAATAGTCTCCGCTTCTGCTTTGGCTGCCGCCAGTTTACTGTCTGCTTCTGCCTGGGCTTGAGTTACCGCAATTTGCGCCTGGATTTTCTCTGTTTCCAGATTTTGCTTACGCGTGGCAATGGCGACTTCTGCTTTCATTCGGTCCTCAATCGACTTTTCATAAGCGTCAGAAAAATCGATGTTTTCAATCTGGACCCCGTCAATTACCACTGGCCCAACAACGGCTTTGCGCATGGCATTTTGCAGATCCTGAACCAGTTTTGTACGATCCTGTACGGCGCTGATGGCGGTATATTGGCCGAAAACGTTCTCCAGTTGAGTTGGCAACTGACGGACAATCAGACGATCTTTTAATGCTTCAATGGTGTTGTAGGTGGTATAAACCGCGCCTGCTTCTGAAGGTTTTATGTGGAAGCTGACTGATACTGTCATTTGTGCCGGTTGCTGGTCGCGGCTGTAGGCCTGTAATCCCTGATAGACCACAGCCTGATTACGCGTGGAAATTTTCTCCACGCTTTCCATAAAAGGGATCTTAAAACCCAGACCCGGCTCGGCAACTTTTACGATTTTTCCGTAGCGCAGCAAAATGCCGCGTTCACCTTCATTAACGGTGTAATACGAGAGAAATGGCAGCACAACCACGGCAAGCACGCCAATGGCGATAGCAATAGATTTTTGTGGGCGAAATGAGGTTATAGAAACAGGTGCTTTCATGACAATCTTCCTTGAGTAAAGTGTGGGAATATGTCACATGAGGGGAGGAGAAAACAGCCGACAGGTGAGAATTCAGAATCTATAAAGGGGTATAGCGAAAAAACATTGCATTAGAAAAGTATGTTTTCGAACATTCAATAAATAAAAAGAGATATGCATCACAAATACAATAACAAATAAAATGTTGATTTTGTGATAAACATAGCAAATACAAAATTGACTTTAAAAATATCAATTTCATATTGTTGTTATTTAAGGTTTTATTATTTTGGTTTATGGGGTTTTTCTTCTCGCGTACCCAATTGCTTTCATTAAACCGCACGAGTATTTTATTTTTACCGCCGGACGGTACCCTAAAAATAAAATAAGGATAATTTATGCGGCTTAGTGATTATTTTCCAGAATCATCAATCTCAGTTATACATTCAGCAAAAGACTGGCAGGAAGCTATCGATTTCTCGATGGTATCATTGCTGGATAAAAACTATATCAGCGATAATTACATTCAGGCAATTAAAGATTCCACCATTAACAATGGCCCTTATTATATTCTCGCAACAGGCGTGACAATGCCTCATGCGCGACCGGAATGTGGGGCGCTTAAAACCGGGATGTCTTTGACGTTACTTAAACAAGGCGTTTATTTTCCGGGGAATGACGAACCGATTAAATTACTCATCGGACTCTCTGCTGCCGATGCTGATTCGCACATTGGCGCTATTCAGGCGTTAAGTGAATTACTGTGCGAAGAAGAAATACTCGAACAACTATTAACAGCAACATCAGAAAAACAATTAGCGGACATAATCAACTGCGGATAATTACTCTCTCCTCTACAGGATAATATTATGGAAAACAAGTCTGCTCGTGCAAAGGTCCAGGCTTTTGGGGGATTTTTGACAGCAATGGTCATCCCCAATATTGGTGCTTTTATTGCCTGGGGTTTTATTACTGCATTATTTATTCCTACTGGTTGGCTGCCTAACGAACATTTCGCCAAAATTGTCGGCCCGATGATTACCTATTTATTGCCCGTGATGATTGGTTCTACAGGTGGTCATCTGGTCGGAGGTAAACGCGGTGCGGTCATGGGCGGAATAGGGACGATTGGCGTTATTGTCGGTGCTGAAATTCCGATGTTCCTTGGCTCAATGATCATGGGACCGTTAGGTGGGCTGGTCATAAAATATATCGATAAAGCACTGGAAAAACGCATACCTGCTGGTTTTGAGATGGTTATCAATAACTTCTCATTAGGTATCGCGGGGATGCTCCTTTGTCTGCTGGGTTTTGAAGTTATCGGCCCGGCGGTGTTAATTGCCAATACTTTCGTCAAAGAGTGTATTGAGGCGCTGGTACATGCGGGTTATCTGCCCCTGCTGTCAGTCATCAATGAACCGGCGAAAGTGCTTTTCCTCAATAACGCGATAGATCAGGGCGTCTATTACCCGTTGGGGATGCAACAGGCATCAGTTAATGGCAAATCCATCTTCTTTATGGTGGCATCCAACCCTGGGCCAGGCTTAGGGCTGCTGCTGGCATTCACTCTGTTTGGTAAAGGGATGAGTAAGCGCTCTGCACCTGGTGCGATGATTATTCACTTCCTCGGTGGGATCCACGAACTGTATTTCCCGTATGTGCTGATGAAGCCGTTGACCATTATCGCCATGATTGCGGGCGGTATGTCTGGCACCTGGATGTTTAATTTGCTGGACGGTGGTCTGGTTGCAAGCCCAAGCCCAGGTTCTATCTTTGCTTACCTGGCGCTGACGCCGAAAGGCTCGTTCCTGGCGACAATTGCCGGAGTTACGGTAGGCACGCTGGTGTCCTTTGTCATCACTTCCCTGATACTGAAGATGGAAAAAACAGTGGAGACTGAGAGCGAAGATGAATTTACCGAGTCAGCCAATGCGGTTAAAGCAATGAAGCAGGAAGGCGCATTCTCGTTAAGCCGTGTTAAGCGTATTGCCTTTGTTTGCGATGCAGGGATGGGCTCCAGCGCGATGGGCGCAACCACCTTCCGTAAACGCCTGGAAAAAGCAGGGCTGACAATTGAAGTAAAACATTACGCCATAGAAAACGTGCCTGCGGATGCGGATATCGTCGTTACTCATGCCAGTCTGGAAGGGCGCGTGAAACGTGTGACGGATAAACCACTGATATTGATTAATAACTATATTGGCGATCCAAAACTCGACACTTTATTTAATCAATTAACCGCCGAACATAAAAACTGATTGCAGAGGTAAAAATGAAAACCAAAGTTGCTGCTATTTATGGCAAGCGGGATGTCCGTCTGCGCGAATTTGAATTGCCAGAAATTACTGAAAACGAACTTTTGGTGAGTGTAATTTCTGACAGCGTCTGTTTATCGACCTGGAAAGCGGCGTTACTCGGTAGTGAACATAAACGCGTACCCGACGATTTAGAAAATCATCCGGTCATTACCGGGCATGAATGTGCCGGGGTTATTGTCGAAGTGGGTAAAAATCTCACCGACAAATATAAAAAAGGTCAGCGTTTTGTATTGCAACCGGCGATGGGGTTACCAAGCGGATATTCAGCGGGCTACAGCTACGAATATTTTGGCGGTAACGCCACCTATATGATTATTCCAGAGGTAGCCATTAATTTGGGCTGCGTATTACCGTATCACGGCTCTTATTTTGCAGCGGCGTCGCTGGCAGAGCCTATGTGCTGCATTATTGGCGCTTATCATGCCAATTATCACACCACGCAATATGTTTATAAGCATCGCATGGGCGTCAAACCTGGCGGCAATATTGCACTGCTGGCGTGTGCAGGTCCGATGGGAATTGGCGCTATCGATTATGCCATTAACGGCGGCATACAACCGTCGCGGGTGGTGGTGGTCGATATCGACGACAAACGTCTGGCGCAGGTGCAGAAGTTGCTGCCAGTGGAGCTGGCGGCCAGTAAAGGCATTGAGCTGGTGTATGTGAATACCAAAGGGATGAGCGATCCTGTCCAGATGCTACGGGCGCTGACGGATGATGCCGGGTTCGATGACATTTTTGTTTATGCGGCGGTGCCTGCTGTTGTTGAAATGGCGGATGAATTACTGGCGGAAGATGGCTGCCTGAACTTCTTTGCCGGTCCGACGGATAAAAACTTCAAAGTGCCGTTTAATTTCTACAACGTCCATTACAACAGCACTCACGTCGTCGGTACATCCGGTGGTTCAACGGATGACATGAAAGAGGCGATTGCCCTTAGCGCCACGGGGCAGTTGCAGCCGTCGTTTATGGTGACCCATATCGGTGGCCTGGATGCGGTGCCAGAAACCGTGCTCAATCTGCCGGATATCCCCGGCGGCAAAAAACTCATTTATAACGGCGTGACCATGCCGCTCACTGCCATTGCCGATTTTGCCGAAAAAGGCAAAACCGATCGGCTGTTTAAAGAGCTGGCGCGGCTGGTTGAGGAAACGCACGGCATCTGGAATGAACAGGCCGAGAAATATCTGCTGGCGCAATTTGGCGTTGATATTGGGGAGGCCGCGCAATGATGTCCCTGGCGTGGCCATTATTTCGCGTTACGGAACAGGCAGCGTTGGCTGCCTGGCCGCAAACCGGCTGTGGCGACAAAAATAAAATTGATGGCCTGGCGGTCACCGCGATGCGCCAGGCGTTGAACGACGTCGCTTTTCGTGGGCGAGTGGTTATCGGCGAGGGAGAAATTGACCATGCGCCGATGCTGTGGATTGGTGAAGAGGTGGGCAAAGGTGATGGGCCAGAAGTCGATATCGCGGTTGATCCCATTGAAGGCACGCGGATGGTGGCGATGGGGCAGAGCAATGCGCTGGCGGTCATGGCTTTCGCCCCTCGAGATAGCCTGTTACATGCGCCCGATATGTATATGAAAAAGCTGGTTGTTAATCGACTGGCTGCCGGGGTGATTGATCTGTCTTTGCCCCTGGCGGACAACCTGCGCAACGTGGCGAAAGCGTTAGGCAAACCGCTGGACAAGCTGCGCATGGTTACGCTGGATAAACCGCGCCTGAGAGCCGCAATTGAGGAAGCAACACAGCTGGGCGTGAAGGTTTTTGCCCTGCCGGATGGCGATGTCGCCGCCAGCGTGCTGACCTGCTGGCAGGATAATCCTTACGATGTGATGTACACCATCGGTGGCGCACCGGAAGGCGTTATTTCTGCCTGTGCTGTTAAAGCGTTGGGTGGGGATATGCAGGCGGAATTAATCGATTTTTGCCAGGCCAAAGGTGACTACACCGAAAATCGGCAAATCGCAGAACAGGAGCGTAAGCGTTGTAAGGAGATGGGTGTTGAAGTCAACCGTGTGTACTCGCTCGACGAACTGGTGAGGGGGAACGATATCCTCTTTAGCGCTACGGGCGTGACGGGCGGCGAGCTGGTGAACGGTATCCAACAGACGGCGAATGGGGTGCGGACGCAGACATTACTGATCGGCGGCGCGGACCAAACGTGTAATATAATAGACTCCCTGCATTGATGGTGATCTATCGGAAGACGAATGGCGACGCTGACAGAAGATGATGTGCTTGAGCAACTGGACGCACAGGACAATTTATTGTCATTTATGAAAACTGCGCATTCTATTTTGCTCCTGGGGATACGCCAGTTTCTGCCGTCGCTGTTTGTCGATAACGATGAAGAGATCGTGGAATATGCAGTGAAGCCGTTACTCGCCCAAAGCGGCCCGCTTGACGATATTGATGTTGCGCTGCGTTTGATTTATGCGCTGGGGAAAATGGATAAATGGCTGTATGCCGATATCACGCACTTTTCCCAGTTCTGGCATTACCTGAACGAACAGGATGAAACGCCCGGATTTACCGATGATATAACCTGGGATTTTATCAGCAATGTCAATAGCATAACCCGAAATGCGACGCTCTATGATGCGTTAAAAGCGATGAAGTTCGCCGATTTCGCCGTCTGGTCAGAGGCGCGTTTTAGCGGGATGGTCAAAACGGCGCTGACGCTGGCAGTAACGACAACTTTAAAGGAATTAACGCCGTGAAAATCGAACTGACGGTGAATGGACTAAAGGTACAGGCGCAGTACTCTGATGATGAAATTGAGAATGTACATAAACCGCTACTGCGTATGCTGGCGGCCTTACAGGCGGTAAATCCGCAGCGACGTACGGTGGTTTTTCTTTGCGCTCCGCCGGGGACGGGTAAATCTACATTAACTACCTTCTGGGAATATCTCGCGCAACAAGACCCGGAACTGCCCGCTATTCAGACGCTGCCGATGGATGGTTTTCACCATTACAATAGCTGGCTGGATGCGCATCAATTGCGCCCCTTCAAAGGCGCACCAGAGACGTTCGATGTGGCGAAACTGGCGGAAAATCTGCGCCAGGTCGTGGAAGGGGATTGTACGTGGCCGCAGTACGATCGACAAAAACATGATCCGGTAGAAGATGCGTTGCACGTTACCGCACCAATAATCATCGTCGAAGGAAACTGGTTGTTGCTGGATGATGAGAAGTGGCGCCAGCTTGCGCAATTTTGTGATTTTTCGATCTTTATCAACGCGCCCGCAGCTGCATTGCGTGAACGGCTGGTGGGGCGCAAGCTGGCGGGGGGGTTATCGCTGGCAGACGCAGAAGCCTTTTATGAACGTACCGACGGTCCGAATGTTCGCCGGGTGCTTGAAGAGAGTCTGCCTGCAAATTTGACCTTAATGATGACAGCTACGGGTGAATATCGACGCTGCATCAGTCATATTCTGATATAAGTCAGGGTTTATGACGGCACAACGAAAAGATTTTGCTACGCTTATTCGTGATTCTGCAAAGTGGAATAAATTCCAACGCATCAGGCCGGAAAACGTGACGCAAGTCAGATAATTGTCTTCTTTGACTGGACAATCATTCCTTTTATTCCATGTTTCGCTTATCCTAGCTGAAGCGTTTCAGTCGATTAAATGTTCGACAATTAACCAATCAGTCGCAGTTTGCGACAGGTAAGGTTTCCCCGAACGATTTGCTGGATTACTCTGTCTGGCAAATTTGCTCAGGGAAAGCCTTGCAGGAGATCTATGACCGTACGCGTAGCGATAAATGGCTTCGGTCGCATCGGGCGTAATGTGGTTCGTGCTTTGTATGAATCAGGACGCCGTGCGGAAATTACCGTGGTGGCAATCAACGAACTGGCGGATGCTGCGGGCATGGCGCATTTGTTGAAATATGACACCAGTCATGGCCGTTTTGCATGGGAAGTCCGTGAGGAACGTGATCAACTTTTTGTTGGGGATGATGCCATCCGCGTATTGCATGAACGTTCACTGCAATCGCTTCCCTGGCGTGAACTAGGCGTTGATGTGGTTCTCGACTGCACCGGCGTATATGGCACCCGCGAGCATGGCGAAGCGCACCTTGCCGCCGGGGCCAAAAAAGTGCTCTTTTCACATCCTGGCAGTAACGATCTCGACGCGACCGTTGTTTACGGCGTCAATCAGGATCAACTTCGTGCGGAACACCGCATCGTTTCTAACGCTTCCTGTACCACGAATTGCATAATTCCTGTCATCAAATTGTTGGATGATGCGTACGGTATTGAGTCCGGCACTGTGACTACAATTCACTCCGCCATGCACGATCAACAGGTTATTGATGCATACCATCCTGACCTGCGCCGCACCCGGGCAGCCAGCCAGTCGATCATTCCGGTCGATACCAAACTGGCCGCCGGTATCACACGATTTTTTCCGCAATTTAACGATCGCTTTGAAGCGATTGCGGTACGTGTGCCAACCATAAATGTGACGGCAATCGATTTAAGCGTGACGGTGAAGAAACCTGTAAAAGCCAATGAAGTCAACCTGTTGCTGCAAAAAGCAGCACAAGATGCATTTCATGGTATAGTTGACTATACGGAATTACCGTTGGTCTCTGTAGATTTTAACCACGATCCGCACAGTGCCATTGTCGATGGCACCCAAACCCGGGTCAGTGGCGCACACCTGATCAAAACGTTGGTCTGGTGCGATAACGAATGGGGCTTTGCTAACCGAATGCTCGACACGACGTTAGCTATGGCTACTGTTGCTTTCAGGTAAGACGCAAGCAGCGTCTGCAAAACTTTTAGAATCAACGAGAGGATTCACCATGTCTGTAATTAAGATGACCGATCTGGATCTTGCTGGGAAACGTGTATTTATCCGTGCGGATCTGAACGTACCAGTAAAAGACGGGAAAGTAACCAGCGATGCGCGTATCCGTGCTTCTCTGCCGACCATCGAACTGGCCCTGAAACAAGGCGCAAAAGTGATGGTAACTTCCCACCTGGGTCGTCCTACCGAAGGCGAGTACAACGAAGAATTCTCTCTGCTGCCGGTTGTTAACTACCTGAAAGACAAACTGTCTAACCCGGTTCGTCTGGTTAAAGATTACCTCGACGGCGTTGACGTTGCTGAAGGTGAACTGGTTGTTCTGGAAAACGTTCGCTTCAACAAAGGTGAGAAGAAAGACGACGAAACCCTGTCCAAAAAATACGCTGCACTGTGTGACGTGTTCGTAATGGACGCATTCGGTACTGCTCACCGCGCGCAGGCTTCTACTCACGGTATCGCCAAATTCGCTGACGTTGCGTGCGCAGGCCCGCTGCTGGCAGCTGAACTGGACGCGCTGGGTAAAGCACTGAAAGAACCTGCTCGCCCGATGGTGGCTATCGTTGGTGGTTCTAAAGTATCTACCAAACTGACCGTTCTGGACTCCTTGTCTAAAATCGCTGACCAGCTGATTGTTGGTGGTGGTATCGCTAACACCTTTATCGCGGCACAAGGCCACGATGTGGGTAAATCCCTGTACGAAGCTGACCTGGTTGACGAAGCAAAACGTCTGCTGACCACCTGCAACATCCCGGTTCCGTCTGATGTTCGCGTAGCAACCGAGTTCTCTGAAACTGCACCGGCTACCCTGAAATCTGTTAACGATGTGAAAGCTGACGAGCAGATCCTGGATATCGGTGATGCTTCCGCTCAGGAACTGGCTGAAATCCTGAAGAATGCGAAAACCATTCTGTGGAACGGTCCGGTTGGCGTGTTCGAATTCCCGAACTTCCGCAAAGGTACTGAAATCGTGGCTAACGCTATCGCAGACAGCGAAGCGTTCTCCATCGCTGGCGGCGGCGATACTCTGGCAGCAATCGACCTGTTCGGCATTGCTGACAAAATCTCCTACATCTCCACTGGCGGCGGCGCATTCCTCGAATTCGTGGAAGGTAAAGTACTGCCTGCAGTAGCGATGCTCGAAGAGCGCGCTAAGAAGTAAAAAATCACAGGGCAGGGAAACCTGCCCTTGTTGCAGCGCGCTTTTAAAGCACGCACTTTTTCATACTCTAAATAATTCGAGTTGCAGCACAGCAACTTGAGGTATGGCGAGTATAAGGCCCGACGATACAGGACAAGAGACATGTCTAAGATTTTTGATTTCGTAAAACCTGGCGTAATCACTGGTGATGACGTACAGAAAGTTTTCCAGGTAGCAAAAGAAAACAACTTCGCACTGCCAGCAGTAAACTGCGTCGGTACTGACTCCATCAACGCCGTACTGGAAACCGCTGCTAAAGTTAAAGCGCCGGTTATCGTTCAGTTCTCCAACGGTGGTGCTTCCTTTATCGCTGGTAAAGGCGTGAAATCTGACGTTCCGCAGGGCGCTGCTATCCTGGGTGCGATCTCTGGTGCGCATCACGTTCACCAGATGGCTGAACACTATGGTGTTCCGGTTATCCTGCATACCGACCACTGCGCGAAGAAACTGCTGCCGTGGATCGACGGTCTGCTGGACGCGGGTGAAAAACACTTCGCTGCTACCGGTAAGCCGCTGTTCTCTTCTCACATGATCGACCTGTCTGAAGAATCTCTGCAAGAGAACATCGAAATCTGCTCTAAATACCTGGAGCGCATGTCCAAAATCGGCATGACTCTGGAAATCGAACTGGGTTGCACCGGTGGTGAAGAAGACGGCGTGGACAACAGCCACATGGACGCTTCTGCACTGTACACCCAGCCGGAAGACGTTGATTACGCATACACCGAGCTGAGCAAAATCAGCCCGCGCTTCACCATCGCAGCTTCCTTCGGTAACGTACACGGTGTTTACAAGCCGGGTAACGTTGTTCTGACTCCGACCATCCTGCGCGACTCTCAGGAATATGTTTCTAAGAAACACAACCTGCCGCACAACAGCCTGAACTTCGTATTCCACGGCGGTTCCGGTTCTACTGCTCAGGAAATCAAAGACTCCGTAAGCTATGGTGTAGTTAAAATGAACATCGATACCGACACCCAATGGGCGACCTGGGAAGGTGTTCTGAACTACTACAAAGCGAACGAAGCTTACCTGCAGGGCCAGCTGGGCAACCCGAAAGGCGAAGATCAGCCGAACAAGAAATACTACGATCCGCGCGTATGGCTGCGTGCCGGTCAGACTTCGATGATCGCTCGTCTGGAAAAAGCATTCCAGGAACTGAACGCGATCGACGTTCTGTAAGATATTCCTTTCTGCTTATCTCAAGGCCCGCTCTGCGGGTCTTTTTTTCGCCAAAAGCAAAATTGCCTGATGCGCTACGCTTATCAGGCCTACAAGTGTCCTGCAATATATTGAATTTGCAGGTTTTTGTAGGTCGGATAAGGCGTTCACGCCGCATCCGGCATGACAAAGCGCACGTTGTCATCTGTCTGAGGCCCGCTCTGCGGGTCTTTTTTTCGCCAAAAGCAAAATTGCCTGATGCGCTACGCTTATCAGGCCTACACGTATCCTGCAATATATTGAATTTTCAGGTTTTGTAGGCCGGATAAGGCGTTCACGCCGCATCCGGCATGACAAAGTGCACATTGTCATCTGTCTGAGGCCCGCTCTGCGGACCTTTTTTTCGCCAAAAGCAAGGTGATGTACTTAAGAAATCTGTGATCTATTTGGCAAAATTATGCTTTATTGTTTACCCTTGTCAGACTGCCCGTCGTGAGGCGGCGGAGTATGTTTCTCCAATTTAAGTCAGTTGAAAAGGAATATTGAATGGAAGATTTGAAAGTTGTCGATAGCATAAACGGCACAGGATCCTGGTTGGTAAATAACCAGGCGCTGTTGCTGAGTTATGCTGTAAACATCGTGGCGGCACTCGCGATCATCATCGTTGGTTTGATTATCGCGCGGATGATTTCCAACGCGGTGAATCGCCTGATGATCTCCCGTAAAATCGATGCCACCGTTGCTGATTTTCTTTCTGCATTAATCCGTTACGCAATTATCGCCTTTACGTTAATTGCAGCACTGGGCCGCGTGGGCGTACAAACCGCATCGGTCATTGCCGTACTCGGTGCCGCAGGTTTAGCTGTAGGCCTGGCCTTGCAGGGGTCACTATCTAACCTGGCTGCTGGCGTTTTGCTGGTTATGTTCCGCCCGTTCCGTGCAGGAGAATATGTTGACCTCGGCGGCGTTGCCGGTACTGTGCAGAGTGTGCAGATTTTCTCCACCACCATGCGTACCGCAGACGGTAAAATTATTGTTATTCCGAACGGTAAAATTATTGCCGGTAATATTATTAACTTCTCTCGTGAGCCGGCGCGCCGTAACGAATTTATTATTGGCGTAGCGTATGATTCTGATATCGATCAGGTTAAGCAGATCCTGACCGATATTATTCAGTCCGAAGATCGTATTTTAAAAGATCGTGAAATTACAGTACGCCTGAACGAACTTGGCGCATCGTCGATTAATTTCGTCGTGCGTGCCTGGAGCAACAGTGGCGATCTGCAAAACGTGTACTGGGATGTGCTGGAACGTATTAAACGTGAATTTGATGCTGCTGGCATCAGCTTCCCGTATCCGCAAATGGATGTGAACTTCAAGCGGGTGAAAGAGAGCAATAGCTAATTATGTACGAGGGCTTATCAAGGTGATAAGCCCTCATTTTTAACAACTAAAATCAAACTTCATATTTTTAAAGTCCAGCCAGGCATTACCTGCACCGAAATTATACCCACCGAAATACTCTTCAAACTCAATATAATAAGGCGACATTCCGTTTGGTATAGACTGCACGAGCGCCATTGAACCACCGAGATGATTGGGCAGATGTGCACTATGCCACTGGTGAGTTTCACATTTACTTTTTCCCTCTGCATCTTTAGAAAAATATCGAATGGACTGATATTCCGTATTATTTCTTTCTGTGGGGCTAATTCCCGCATTAGGATCAAAAGCGCGCGGCTCGCATGAAATCGCCAGATTGAAAGCCAGCGACTGCTCAGGAATGGTGCCCATTTTACGGTATACAAAATTGCTTTCAGGCGTATCTTTTGGCCTGACGTTAGCCTGAAAATAACTAAAAGCACTGCCGATAGTCAGCCATTCTGGCGTATCTTGCTGGTCGTGATAGTGGTTAGGTATAAGTTCAGGCGGCTCACAAAATGGGCCGTTGAACTCGTGCTGGGTGAGTAAAATCACCGCATAAGAACAGCCTAATATATCTTCCATCCGAAATAGCCGTGGATGTCGTTGCTTTTCTGCCTGCCAGAAAACATAAAGCTCTGGATCTTCAGGTGGGGGGCAGGATTCAAAATTCTCAAACACATCCAATATTTCTTCTGTACATGGTGTTCCGCCATCGTTGTGCTCGGGCGCAACAGCAAAGAAAGATAACGCGACAATCTCTGGCCCATAAATCCGATAATCTTCCGGCAACAGCAGGGTAAATCCATGATTCAATGGGAAACCATTATTTGGATCCAGCGGCCACTGTTCGGGCGTTATGCCTGGCGGTAGGCCAAAGCACCAACCTTGTTGGCGCGGTATATTTTCGTGGATAGGGTAGGGGAGAAGAGTGAGATCATAGGCTTGCATAGTGTTAGTCCTTTACAATGCTAGCAGGAAAGAGAGCCATAACGCCGTTTATGTTATGGGGTATGATGAGATCTTTATCCTAAAATCAGTTACCGAATAGAATTATTTATTTTTTTTATTAAAATTATTTATATGCTATTAGCATTATAAATTTTATCTAATAACAATCCCGCGCTATAGTCTCTTTATCAGATAATTAGTTCGGAATGTTCAACGTGTTTTCTTATTATTTTCAAGGGCTTGCTCTTGGTGCTGCTATGATTCTGCCGCTTGGTCCGCAAAATGCTTTTGTGATGAATCAGGGCATTCGTCGTCAGTACCACATTATGATTGCTTTGCTCTGCGCGATAAGCGATTTGGTCCTGATTTGTGCCGGGATTTTTGGTGGTAGCGCGTTATTGATGCAGTCACCGTGGTTGCTGGCGCTGGTGACCTGGGGCGGTGTGGCCTTCTTGCTGTGGTATGGCTTTGGTGCTTTTAAAACGGCGATGAGCAGCAATATTGAGCTGGTTAGTGCTGAAGTGATGAAGCAGGGACGTTGGAAAATTATTGCCACTATGCTGGCAGTAACCTGGCTGAATCCACATGTTTACCTGGATACCTTTGTGGTATTAGGCAGCCTGGGCGGACAGCTTGATGCCGAACCAAAACGCTGGTTTGCGCTCGGGACGATCAGTGCCTCTTTCCTGTGGTTTTTTGGTCTGGCGTTATTAGCCGCCTGGCTGGCGCCGCGTTTGCGTACCGCCAAAGCGCAGCGCATTATCAATCTCGTGGTGGGCTGCGTTATGTGGATTATCGCCCTACAACTGGCGAAAGAGGGGGTTGCTCATGCACAAGCCTTGTTCAGTTAGGCGCTATCTGATGGAAAAATAAAACAGAGACGCTAAGCTTGCCTCCAGAGGTCCTGAGTTTTGGGCAAGTCAATTAACACGGAGAGACTAACGTGAAGTTCAAAGTTATCGCCCTGGCGGCATTGATGGGTTTCAGCGGGATGGCTGTGCAGGCCAATGAACTACCGGATGGTCCGCACATTGTCACTTCAGGAACGGCAAGCGTTGATGCGGTGCCAGATATCGCTATTCTTGCTATTGAAGTTAACGTGACGGCGAAGGATGCCGCTTCTGCCAAGAAGCAGGCGGATGAGCGTGTCGCGCAATATATCTCTTTCCTTGAACTCAATCAGATCGCGAAAAAAGATATCAGTTCCGCGAATTTGCGTACCCAGCCAGACTATGATTACCAGGATGGTAAAAGTATCCTGAAAGGCTATCGTGCCGTGAGAACGGTGGAAGTCACGCTTCGTCAGTTAGACAAACTGAATTCCTTGCTGGATGGCGCGCTGAAGGCCGGACTCAACGAAATTCGTTCTGTGTCGTTGGGCGTGGCACAGCCAGATGCCTATAAAGACAAAGCGCGTAAGGCAGCGATTGATAACGCGATTCATCAGGCTCAGGAGCTGGCGAACGGCTTTAATCGCAAACTGGGGCCGGTATATAGCGTGCGCTACCATGTTTCCAATTATCAGCCCAGCCCAATGGCACGCATGATGAAAGCCGATGCCGCGCCGGTTTCCGCCCAAGAAACATACGAGCAGGCCGCTATTCAGTTTGATGATCAGGTCGATGTGGTCTTTCAGTTAGAACCAGTGGATCAACAACCCGCTAAAACACCTGCCGCACAATAATACCTGTAGCCCGACTCATTTGTCGGGCTAATGTCTTTATCTGATATCGCCTCTTTTTTCTGTAATTTTCTGTAAAACCATGACGTAAACACCTATCTTTGCTTGCGATTTCATTAAGGATTAACTTACTGAAACGGTTAAGCGGACAGGGATGTTTGGAGGAAGCGGCGATGGATATTTTTATTTCGAAAAAGATGCGCAATTTTATTTTATTAGCGCAAACCAATAATATTGCCCGAGCGGCAGAAAAGTTACATATGACTGCTTCACCGTTCGGCAAAAGTATTGCCGCGCTAGAGGAGCAAATTGGTTATACATTATTTACCCGTAAAGATAATAACATCAGCCTTAATAAAGCCGGGCAGGAGCTTTATCAAAAGCTTTTCCCGGTTTACCAACGGCTTTCTGCGATCGATAATGAAATTCATAATTCTGGACGTCGTTCTCGTGAAATTGTGATAGGTATCGATAATACCTATCCGACGATTATTTTTGATCAGTTAATTAGCCTGGGTGATAAGTATGAAGGCGTGACGGCCCAGCCGGTTGAATTCAGCGAAAATGAGGTTATCGACAATCTCTTCTATCGTCAGCTTGATTTTATTATCTCTCCGCAGCATGTTTCCGCTCGTGTACACGGGTTGGATAATCTAACAATGAGTGAACTGCCGCCGCTGCGACTGGGGTTTCTCGTTTCTCGCCGTTATGAAGAGCGTCAGGAGCAGGAGTTGTTACAGGAGTTGCCCTGGTTACAGATGCGCTTTCAAAACCGTGCTAATTATGAAGCGATGATTGATGCGAACATGCGCCCTTGTGGGATCAATCCAACAATTATTTATCGCCCATACAGTTTTATGGCCAAAATCAGCGCCGTTGAGCACGGACATTTTCTTACGGTGATCCCACATTTTGCATGGCGGCTGGTGAACCCAGCTACGTTGAAATATTTTGATGCACCGCATACGCCAATGTATATGCAGGAATACCTTTATTCACTGAAAAATCATCGCTATACCGCCACGCTGCTACAGCAAATTGCTGAAGATCGTGACGGTACGAGCGATTAACCCAGCATTGAGCCCGTTTCGATCAAATTGCGATGCAGATCGAAAACGTGGCTAAGATCGTGGTGAATATGCCCGCCGGGTGCATTCTCCAGATAGCGATGCAGATAGTCACGGTACATCGGATGTGCGCAGTTATCGATGATAGTGCGCGCGCGCTGAAGTGGAGAGAGGCCACGTAAGTCGGCGATCCCTTGTTCTGTGATGATCACTTTCACGCTGTGTTCGCTGTGATCAACATGGCTGCACATAGGCACGATGGTTGAGATCTTGCCTTCTTTAGCAATCGACGGTGCCATAAAGATCGACAGATACGCGTTGCGTTCAAAATCACCGCTACCGCCGATACCATTCATTAAATTAACGCCGACTACGTGCGTGGAGTTGGCGTGTCCGTAAATATCAAACTCGAGGCCGACATTCAGAGCGATAACACCAAGGCGGCGGATAATTTCTGGGTTATTGGAAATCTCTTGCGGACGTAACACAATGCGACTGGCGAAGTAATCCATATTGGCGTAAATCTTGCGCAGTGAATCGGCAGAAATTGTCAGACTGGAGGCGCTGGCCCCGGTAATTTTGCCGGTTTCCAGAAGATGAACCACAGACTCCTGTAACACTTCCGAATACATCATAAACGGAGGAATTTCCGGGTTTTCCCCCAGACGCGCCATTACCGCATTATTGATGTTGCCTACCCCGCTTTGCAGTGGCAGAAATTCCCGTGGAATACGCCCCTGCGCCATTTCACGCAACAAGAAGGTGACCACATTGTCGGCGATTTGCTGGCACATAGGATTTTGTTTATCCAGCGAGTTGCCTGCATCAGGTAAGTTGGTTTCCACGACGGCGACAATTTTTTTCGGATCGATTTGTACATAGCGGGTACCGACGCGATCCATCGCATGGAAGATCGACACGCTATTGCGCCGCGGTGGTGCGCCAGGAGTCACAATATCCGCCAGTTCGGCGACGCGCGGATCGTGATAATGATTGAGTTCAATGATCACTTTCTTTGCGCGCAGCAACCAAGTCGGGGCATTACCGATCCCACTGGTTAACCAGACACGACCATCCGGAGCGAGGGCTGAGGCTTCAATTACCGCAACATCGATGTCGCCGAAAAAGCCGTAGTTGACCATTTGCGCAACTTCGCTCAAATGCAGATCAACAAAACTAACCGATCCCTGATTGATCTTTTTACGCAATCCCGATGATGTCTGGTATGGTGCGCGCCATGAAACGGCGTCAGCTTCAGAGAGTATGTCATCGGCGGCGGCGCTAATCGACGCTCCGGTCAGCAGGCGAATTTGATACGGTTTTTTCGCCTCATGTTGTTCATTGGCGCGACGGGCAATGGCAACAGGAAGAGCCTTGGGCGAACCCGCAGGGGTAAAACCACTGAATGCCACCATATCGTTGTGCTGGATAATTTCCGCCGCTTCATCGGCGGTCATCCTTGTCCGGGTAATATTCATCCTTTGCTCCTTAGTTCGTGGATCATTAATGACCGACGAAATTAGGTTTACGTTTTTCCAGGAAGGCGTTCATACCTTCCTGATAATCTTCGCTGTCATAAACCGCCCGGCGCATCCCTTGAATACGCTCAAATTCATCTGAATTCATAGTGTGCGCTTCACCCAACACGCGCAGCTCTTCCTTGATTACTGCAATGGCTAACGGTGCTTTTTCGGAAATGTGGTGAGCCATTTGTAAGGTGAAATCTTCCAGTTCATCGGCCTCAACAACGTGGTTAAGAATGCCAACAGCCAGCGCGCGTTGGGCGGTGATTGGCGAAGCGGTAAAAATCAGCTCTTTGACAATGTGGAAGCCCGCGTCGCGAGTCAGGTTGTGGATCCCCACCAGGTTATACGGTACGCCCAGGTTGACTGGCGTCATTGAGAAGGTAGAGGTACTGGCGGCGATGATCAGATCAGAACTCATGATCATTTCAAATGCGCCACCCCAGACGCTACCTTCGACCATCGAAATTACTGGTTTGGGGCATTTTTGGATCACGCGGGTAATTTGACGTAGCGGATCATCGTAAGAGAGCGGATCGCGACCTCCTGACGGTAACTCATGAATGTCGTGACCTGCGGAAAAGACTTTGGAACCACTTGGGGCGCGCAGAATGATGCAGCGGATTTCTGGACGATTGAGATCATTTAATGCCTGAATCAGGTCATCAATAAAGACTTTACTTAACGCATTGAGTTTGCGGGCATAGTTAAACTCAATGACCGCCACTTTGTTGATGATGGCTACATTAACATACTGATAAGACATAAAAATTCCCTTAATTAAAATATTGAGTCTGGATAAAATCACTGAGCTGCCGCAAACCTGTGCGCGGCGAGAGCATATTATTTTTGACCGCTAATAGCGTTTGGCTGTAATAGCGATCGAAATCTTTATTAGTGAACAGGTGGTGCAGTACCTCTTCTTCGGTCTGTTTACGCAGCCATTCCACCGACTGTTGTTGCCGCACCTGTTGTAAACGACCGCTGGTAGTCAGTGCGGTTTTGAAATCGATAATTGCGCGCCAAATTTCATCGATGCCGCATTTTTCCAGTGCACTACAGGTGAGGACCTGGGGCTGCCATTCGTCATATTTGCGACGCAAAATATGCAGAGCGCTTTCGTACATATGGCGGGTAATGGCGACATTGGTGTGGTTATCACCATCATCTTTGTTGATGACAATCAGATCCGCCATCTCCATCAAACCCTTTTTAATGCCCTGGAGATCATCGCCACCACCGGCAATTTGCAGCGAGATAAAGCAGTCCACCATGCGGGCGACTTCCGTTTCTGACTGCCCGACGCCGACGGTTTCAACGATCACCACGTCATAACCCGCCGCTTCACATAACAGCATTAACTCCCGCGCTCGCTGGCTGGCGCCGCCAAGGTGACCAGAGGACGGAACCGGGCGAATAAACGCTGCATCGGCACGCGCCAGTTCGGTCATGCGAGTCTTATCCCCAAGGATGCTGCCACCGGTTACTGGACTGCTGGGATCGACCGCGATAACCGCGACCTTAAGCCCCTGGCAAATCAGTAACATGCCAAAGGCTTCAAGAAAGGTACTTTTTCCTGCTCCTGGCGTGCCGGTAACGCCCAGTCGCAGGGCGTTACCACAAAACGGCATGATGGCATCAAGCAGTTGAGTGCTGAGTGCCTGATGGCGAGGGTGACGGCTCTCAACCAGCGTCATGGCCTGGGCGAGCGTGGCTCGCTCACCCAGACGTAGGCGTCGAATGCTGTCTGCCAGCGTGGCTTCGTTAATCATGATGTTGGCTAATCCGGTTCAGCACATCACGCACGCTGTCGAGCATGGGAGTACCAGGACCGTAAATCGCCGCCACGCCACGCTCTTGCAGGAAGGCATAATCTTGCGGCGGAATAACGCCACCGGCGACCACGCAAATATCTTCGCGCCCCCATTTTTTCAGGGCTTCAACCAGTTCCGGGATCAGCGTTTTATGTCCTGCTGCAAGCGAGGATGCGCCCACCACATGAACGTCGTTTTCCACTGCCAGGCGGGCGATCTCTTCCGGCGTGGAGAACATGGGACTCAAATCAACGTCGAAACCAAGATCGGAATAGGCGCTGGCAATGACTTTCGCTCCGCGATCGTGTCCATCTTGTCCCATTTTGGCGATCAGAATGCGCGGGCGACGACCATTGTCGGCAAGGAACAGCTCCGTTTGCGCAACAATGGCATCAAACTCGAAGGCTGATTTTTCCGACTGATGATAGCTTTGCGCAATGACGCCGGTAACACACTGGCTCGGTACCAGATAACGGTCAAAAGCGGCTTCCAGCGCATCGGATATTTCACCCAGCGTCGCGCGAACGCGAGCCGCATTAACAGCGGCAGCCAGCAGATTTTCGTTATGCTGTGCAGCGTGAGTCAGAGCGTTCAACGCGGCGGTTACGGCGGCATCATCACGGGTGGCGCGAATGCGTTCCAGCGAAGCAATTTGCTCGTTACGCACCATCACGTTGTCGATTTCAAGGACATCAGTTTCATCTTCGTGATCCAGTTTGTACTTGTTGACGCCGACGATCACGCGTTTGCCCTGGTCGATCAACGACTGTTCACGAGCAGACGCTTCTTCGATCATCCTTTTTGGCAGACCTGCTTCGATCGCCTTCGCCATGCCTCCGGCTTCGTCGATCTGATCAATGATGGCTCTGGCCTGTTTCACGATCTGATCGGTTAGTGACTCAACGTAATAAGAACCGGCCAGCGGATCGACGGTGCGACAGAGTTCTGACTCTTCCTGAATAATGATCTGGGTGTTACGGGCAATACGTGCCGAAAAATCGGTCGGCAAACCAAGCGCTTCATCAAAGGCATTTGTATGCAGCGACTGGGTTCCGCCAAGGGTAGCTGCCAACGCTTCAATGGTGGTGCGGATAACGTTGTTATACGGATCCTGTTCGGTGAGACTCCAGCCGGAGGTTTGACAGTGGGTGCGTAGCGCCAGCGATTTCGGATCTTTAGCACCAAACCCGCTTACTGCTTCGCTCCAGAGATAGCGTGCGGCGCGCAGCATGGCGACGTTCATAAACAGGTCCATCCCGATACCAAAGAAGAACGACAGGCGCGGGGCGAAGTCATCAATTTTTAAGCCAGCAGAGAGAGCTGCTTTGATGTACTCAATCCCATCGGCGAGAGTAAACGCCACCTGTTGCACACAGTTCGCACCGGCTTCGCCCATGTGGTAGCCGCTGATGCTAATGGTATTGAAGCGCGGCATATTGCCGGAACACCAGGCGATAATGTCAGCGATAATGCGCATAGAAGGTTTCGGTGGGTAAATATAGGTATTGCGGCAGAGGTACTCTTTGAGGATATCGTTCTGAATTGTACCCGTCAGTTTATCGGGGGGAACGCCTTGCTCTTCTGCCGCCACGATATAAAAGGCCAGCACTGGCAGGACTGCGCCGTTCATGGTCATCGAAACCGACATTTTATCCAGCGGGATTTGGTCGAAGAGCACTTTCATATCTTCTACGGTGTCGATAGCGACGCCCGCTTTGCCAACATCGCCCGCCACGCGCGGGTTATCGGAGTCGTAGCCACGGTGGGTGGCAAGGTCAAACGCCACGGAAAGACCTTTTTGCCCAGCAGCCAGGTTACGGCGATAAAAAGCGTTGGACTCTTTGGCTGTCGAGAAACCGGCATACTGACGGATGGTCCACGGTTGGGCGGTATACATGGTGGCGCGGGGACCACGAACGTACGGCGGCAAGCCAGGAAGGGTACCGGTCACTTCCAGATTGTCGAGATCGGCTTCGGTATACAGTGGCTTGATGGCGATCCCTTCCGCCGTTTGCTGAACCAGTGAGTCGACGGTTTTCTCCCGACGGCTCAACTCCTTGTTGGCAAGCTGTTGCCACTCTTGCACGTTTGACATTATTTGCTCCATAAAACGCAATAAAAATGAGGGTGTTTGCGCTTACGGTGAGCTTTTTATACGGGTTTGTCGCCAGCAAAAAAAATGGAATGGGGCGTCGTTTTTTGCCGTGTGAGATTTGTCTGTTTTGTGACGCTATTCAAAGAATAAAAAAGAAAAAAAGAAAAACGCCTGATATGTGCTATCAGGCGTTAACTGATTGATTAATCCTGACGAAGCACTTTGTGACCATAGTCGAGCAAAGCATCAGTGACTTTACGCATCATGCGGCTTTCAGGGGCAAAGCGATGCCAGTAGAGCATTCGCCGTTGGAATAGCCCGGGCGTCAGATCAATCAACTCTCCGCTGGCCAATTCTTTTTCAATTTGCAGGTGTGGGATCATACAGCAGGTTGTACCCTGGCGAGCGAGCTGCACGAAGGCTTCGGACGAGTTAACGATATGGCACGGTACGCTACCAGGCGGCAGATCGAAGTTTTGCTGCAAAAATGCCTGGTGCATATCGTCAAGATGGTCAAACGCGACTACTGGTGCTTTGAGCAGCGCAGAACGACTTACTCCGTTGGGGAAGTATTTCTCGGCAAACGGTTTGGAGCTGACGAACAGATAGTCGAGCGCGCCAAGTTTATCGACCAGGCAACTGGGCAGCGCCTGATGTTGAATACTCACCGCGCCGACCACTTCACCTCGACGCAGACGCTCCTGGGTGCGAGTTTCATCTTCCACCTGTAAGTTCAGGCGAATAGGCGAATCAGCCAGTACAGGAGCCAGTGCCGGAAGCAACCAGGTTGCCAGACTGTCGGCGTTGACTGCCAGCGAGAGCAGTAGTGGGGTGGAACCGGTTTGTTCATCGCCCAGCCACTCTTCTTCCAGCAGCTCGACCTGGCGAAGCAGTGCCAGTAATTTTTGCCCTTGTTCTGTCGGGCGCGGGGGAACCGTTCGCACCAACAGCGGCTGCCCGAACATATTTTCCAGCTGCTTAATGCGCTGTGAGACGGCTGATTGCGTAATGCACAATTTCTGTGCCGCGCGCTCAAATCCTCGTTCACGTATCACCGCATCCAGTGCCTGTAATGTCCTGTAGTCCGGGCGTTTCATTGCTTTAACCTGCTCCTCAAATTTTCTTATGCCGAACTATGACATAATTTTGCTTTGGGTACAGAGCATTTAACGTATGCAAAAGCAGTCATAATGGAAATTTTGGTTGGCTTTATCGTGCTTTTTTAGTCTTTGTGAGGCGCGAAACCCGCAATGGATATTATTCATATTCGTCATATTATCAAGCCCCTGGCTTACCAGGGCAAAAGAGGATGTCCGGTGTTACCTGTTATTTCATGGATAAATGCGTTGCCGACTTGCTGACGGGGTCCGGGGCGCTTTTTTTGTATATAATGCGTGTGAAATTTCATACCACAGGCGAAACGATCATGACGCAGGATGAATTGAAAAAAGCAGTAGGATGGGCGGCACTTCAGTATGTTCAGCCCGGTACCATTGTTGGCGTAGGTACAGGTTCCACCGCCGCACACTTTATTGATGCGCTCGGCACGATGAAAGATCAGATTGAAGGGGCAGTTTCCAGCTCGGATGCATCCACTGAAAAACTGAAGAGCCTCGGCATTCACGTTTTTGATCTCAATGAAGTAGACAGCCTCGGCATCTACGTTGATGGCGCAGATGAAATCAACGGCCACATGCAAATGATCAAAGGCGGCGGCGCGGCGCTGACCCGTGAAAAAATCATTGCTTCGGTTGCGGAAAAATTTATCTGTATTGCAGACGCTTCCAAGCAGGTTGATATTCTGGGCAAATTCCCGCTGCCAGTAGAAGTTATTCCGATGGCACGTAGTGCAGTGGCGCGCCAGCTGGTGAAACTGGGCGGTCGTCCGGAATACCGTCAGGGTGTGGTGACCGATAATGGCAACGTGATCCTCGACGTCCATGGCATGGAAATCCTTGACCCGATCGCGATGGAAAACGCTATAAATGCGATTCCTGGCGTGGTGACCGTTGGCTTGTTTGCTAACCGTGGCGCGGACGTTGCGCTGATTGGCACACCTGACGGTGTCAAAACTATTGTGAAATGATCTGACGGGGGAACCTCCCCCGTTAAAAAAATTCTCTTCGTTAAATTTGGTGACATGTATCACGCTTTTACTTGGCTATTGCTGATTACTCTAAATAAATCCTCTAATCCAGCATATTCATCCAAGAAATACCTTTGCGTGATATTTCCTCAACATCGCGACGCAAACGTTCATATTGCCGCAATATTATTTTTTGATATGTTGAAAGGCGGACGCAAATCCGCACACAACATTTCAAAGACAGGATTGGGTAAATGGCAAAGGTATCGCTGGAGAAAGACAAGATTAAGTTTCTGCTGGTAGAAGGCGTGCATCAAAAGGCGCTCGAAAGCCTTCGTGCGGCAGGTTACACCAACATCGAATTTCACAAAGGCGCGCTGGATGATGAACAATTAAAAGAATCCATCCGCGATGCCCACTTCATCGGCTTGCGATCCCGTACCCATCTGACCGAAGACGTGATCAACGCTGCTGAAAAACTGGTCGCTATTGGCTGTTTCTGCATTGGGACCAACCAGGTTGATTTGAATGCTGCGGCAAAACGCGGGATCCCGGTATTTAATGCCCCGTTTTCAAATACGCGTTCCGTTGCTGAGCTGGTGATTGGCGAACTTCTGCTGCTATTACGCGGAGTGCCGGAAGCCAACGCCAAAGCGCACCGTGGCGTATGGAACAAGCTGGCCGCAGGTTCTTTTGAAGCGCGCGGCAAAAAGCTGGGCATTATTGGTTATGGTCATATTGGTACACAACTGGGCATTCTGGCAGAATCGCTGGGGATGTATGTTTACTTCTATGATATTGAAAACAAACTGCCGTTGGGCAACGCCACTCAGGTGCAACATCTTTCCGACCTGCTGAATATGAGCGATGTAGTGAGTCTGCATGTGCCAGAGAATGCGTCTACCAAAAATATGATGGGCGCGAAAGAGATCTCGCTGATGAAGCCGGGCTCGCTACTGATTAACGCTTCGCGCGGAACGGTGGTTGATATTCCGGCGCTGTGTGACGCTCTGGCGAGCAAACATCTGGCAGGGGCCGCAATCGACGTGTTCCCGACGGAACCGGCGACTAACAGCGATCCATTTACCTCTCCGCTGTGCGAATTCGACAATGTTCTGCTGACGCCACACATTGGCGGTTCGACTCAGGAAGCACAGGAGAATATCGGCCTGGAAGTTGCGGGCAAATTAATCAAGTACTCTGACAATGGCTCAACGCTCTCTGCGGTGAACTTCCCGGAAGTCTCTCTGCCACTGCACGGTGGGCGTCGTCTGATGCACATCCACGAAAACCGTCCGGGCGTGCTGACTGCGCTGAACAAAATATTTGCCGAGCAGGGCGTTAACATCGCTGCCCAGTATCTGCAAACCTCTGCGCAAATGGGTTACGTCGTTATTGATATTGAAGCTGACGAAGACGTTGCTGAAAAAGCGTTACAGGCCATGAAAGCTATTCCGGGTACTGTTCGCGCCCGTCTGCTGTACTAATCCCCCTTCTCTGATAATCAACGGGCAGGTCACTGACTTGCCCGTTTTTTTATCTCTTTTACCGAGCTAATTACGGCATTTGCATCGCTGTGTAATCGCCTTTGCGAGCCTGCTCGAAGAAATAAATTAAAGCCAGATCAATGCGTTGTGTTTATTCAAAGAGGATTTACGATGGCGGGGCAGCACAGGGCTGTAACGGTAAAGCCCTCACCGAAGCGAGGGCTTAAAGGAGAAGGGTTATGATGCGACTTGTCATCATACTGATTGTACTGTTACTCATAAGTTTCCCAGCTTATTAACAGTCAGTCTCAGGGGAGGAGCAATCCTCCCTTACCCTTACTCACTAAATTAGGTTAAAGAATCAACTATGTCAATCAGGGCGATGCAGGTGTGTCGCTCTCACCACTCCCAGATTTTCGATGGCGTAACCACTGCAGGCAGCGGGACGTCCCATTCTTCTACGGGGAGTTTTTCCACCAACTGGCAATCATGGGCATAACCTACTGGCTGCATGTTGTAGTGCTGCCAGTTTTGCAATGTCCGATCATAAAATCCACCGCCCATTCCCAGCCGTTGACCGAACTCATCAAAGGCGACCAGCGGCGTTATCAGGACGTCTAATCGGGAAAGGGGTAGCACGTCACGCACGTCCAGTTTTGGCTCGTGGATCTTCAACCTGTTCATCACCAGTTCACTCTTAGGATGGTAATTCAGGAACAGTAAATTACCGGCACTAAAGGGATGCAAAACGGGAAGATACACGCGCTTACCTGCGCGCCAGAGTTGCTCTATGAGCGGCTGGGTGTCGAGTTCGCCATCAAAAGAGAGGAAGACAGCGACCGTATGCGCCATCACAACAGGGGGATAACTCATCATCCGCATGGCAGCCTGTTGGCCCATTTCACGTTGTTGTTCCGGCGTTAACGCACGACGACGTTGCCGAATCATTTTGCGGATTTCTTGTCGGGATAATGTCAGTGGGAGTTCTGGTAGTTGCGTCATGGCTGGTGCCAGATAAGAAGGGAATCTCCGAGATGCCGCCGCAGGCTGTAACCCTTGAACCCTCGGTTCAAGGTGAATGTGTCGTCGCAGTTTTAAGGCTTCTCGGACGGACCGAGCATGCTCACCAACCACGGAGCGCCACATTCTTGTGGTATGAAATATCGGCTCAGGGGACTGGCCCGCTTGCGAACATCTCAGAGAAATTTTGTCTTCACGGTTACTCTACCACAGTAAACCGGAAAGTGTCATTCAAAGTTTTGGTTCGTTTTTTCGGTGATGCGACCTTGTTCAAGTAACGCTTGTTCTATGGTCTGTTGCAGCATCCGAATACGCTGTTCCATACTTGCCGCGTAGTCACGAGTCTTCGCTTTTTCTTGCGCTAACTCGTAGCTGATATTCAATGCGGCAATGAAAACCAACTGTTCAGTATTTGTGACTCTAGTGCGTTCTTTCAGATCTTGCAACCGTTGGTTCAGATCGTCCGCAGCCTGATTCAACGCATCCCTTTGGTCAGGCGGGCAGTTCACACGCAGTGAACGGCCAAAAATTTGGATATCGACGGGTTGTGCAGACATGCCACCTTCCTGCTGATTGACTGCGCTGCCTTCGTCTTTAGACCCATGGTCTGCGAAGGGGCGACACTATAGCTACCCTGATGAGAAGAGACAAGCCCTTTTCTGGTCCACCAGGGCCCAAAGTGGTAGCATATCATGAATATTCCTCCCTTTGACGACGAATGCTTATGTCTATACAGAACGAAATGCCTGGTTACAACGAAATGAACCAGTATCTGAACCAACAAGGGACGGGTCTGACCCCTGCTGAGATGCATGGTTTAATCAGTGGGATGATATGTGGCGGTAACGATGACAGCTCATGGCTGCCGCTACTTCACGACCTGACGAACGAAGGCATGGCTTTCGGTCATGAGCTGGCACAGGCTCTGCGTAAAATGCACTCTGCCACCAGTGATGCCTTGCAAGATGACGGCTTCCTTTTTCAGCTTTATCTGCCTGATGGCGATGGCGTTAGCGTTTTCGATCGCGCTGATGCGTTGGCAGGCTGGGTAAATCACTTCCTGCTCGGTCTTGGCGTCACTCAGCCGAAGCTGGATAAAGTGACTGGCGAAACCGGCGAAGCCATTGACGATCTGCGTAACATCGCGCAACTGGGCTACGACGAAGACGAAGATCAAGAAGAGCTGGAAATGTCGCTTGAAGAGATCATCGAGTACGTCCGTGTTGCTGCGCTGTTATGCCATGACACCTTTACTCATCCGCAACCGACCGCACCAGAAGTACAAAAACCGACTCTACACTAAAAACAAAAAACGTAAGGAGAGTGTTATGAGTGAGATATCTCAGCAGGAATTTCAGCGCCGCCGTCAGGCCCTGGTGGAGCAAATGCAACCCGGCAGCGCCGCGCTGATTTTTGCGGCACCAGAAGTGACCCGAAGCGCCGACAGCGAATACCCCTATCGTCAGAACAGCGACTTCTGGTACTTCACCGGCTTTAATGAACCGGAAGCGGTACTGGTGCTGATTAAAAGCGATGACACTCATAACCACAGCGTTTTGTTTAACCGCGTGCGCGACCTGACGGCGGAGATCTGGTTTGGCCGTCGTTTAGGTCAGGATGCCGCGCCAGAGAAACTGGGCGTTGATCGCGCTCTGGCGTTCAGCGAAATTAATCAGCAACTTTATCAACTGCTTAACGGTCTGGATGTGGTTTACCACGCCCAGGGCGAATATGCATATGCTGATGAAATCGTGAATAATGCGCTGGAAAAACTGCGTAAAGGCTCGCGGCAAAATCTCACCGCGCCAGCAACGATGATCGACTGGCGTCCCATTGTTCATGAAATGCGCCTGTTCAAATCGCCGGAAGAGATTGCCGTACTTCGCCGCGCGGGCGAAATCACCGCACTGGCGCATACCCGGGCGATGGAAAAATGCCGTCCGGGGATGTTCGAGTACCATCTGGAAGGCGAAATTCACCACGAATTTAACCGCCACGGTGCACGCTATCCTTCCTATAACACCATTGTCGGCAGCGGTGAAAACGGCTGCATTCTGCATTATACCGAAAACGAATGTGAACTGCGCGATGGTGACCTGGTGTTGATTGACGCGGGTTGTGAATACAAAGGTTACGCGGGCGATATCACCCGCACCTTCCCGGTCAATGGCAAATTCACCCAGGCCCAGCGCGAAATCTACGACATTGTGCTGGAATCTCTCGAAACCAGCTTGCGCCTGTATCGTCCGGGAACATCCATTCAGGAAGTCACCGGTGAAGTGGTGCGCATCATGATTAGCGGCCTGGTAAAACTCGGCATCCTGAAAGGTGATGTTGATGAACTGATCGCTCAGAACGCACATCGTCCTTTCTTTATGCATGGCCTTAGCCACTGGTTAGGACTGGATGTCCATGACGTTGGCGTTTATGGCCAGGAGCGCTCGCGCATTCTTGAACCAGGTATGGTACTGACCGTAGAGCCAGGTCTGTATATTGCGCCGGATGCGGATGTTCCAGAACAATATCGTGGGATCGGCATTCGTATTGAAGACGACATTGTGATTACCGAAAACGGCAACGAAAACCTCACCGCCAGCGTGGTGAAAAAACCGGAAGAAATCGAAGCATTGATGGCAGCTGCGAGAAAGCAATGAGCGTAATCATCGTCGGTGGCGGCATGGCTGGCGCGACGCTGGCGCTGGCTATTTCCCGGTTAAGTCACGGGACGCTGCCGGTACATTTGATTGAAGCGACCGCGCCAGAGTCTCATGCTCATCCGGGCTTTGATGGACGGGCTATTGCGCTGGCGGCGGGCACCTGTCAGCAACTGGCGCGCATCGGCGTCTGGCAATCTCTGGCTGATTGCGCAACCGCCATCACCACCGTGCATGTCAGCGATCGTGGTCATGCCGGATTTGTCACCCTCGCCGCAGAAGATTACCAACTGGCGGCGCTGGGGCAGGTTGTCGAATTACACAATGTCGGGCAACGGCTGTTTGCGCTGTTGCGCAAAGCGCCTGGCGTAACGCTGCATTGCCCGGATCGCATTGCTAATGTTGTTCGTACCCCAGCTAACGTTGAAGTGACGCTGGAGAGTGGCGAGACGCTGACGGGCCGCGTGCTGGTGGCGGCTGACGGTACGCATTCCTCGTTAGCTACTACCTGTGGCGTTGACTGGCAGCAGGAGCCCTACGAACAACTGGCTGTGATTGCGAACGTTGCAACTTCCATTGCGCATGAAGGGCGCGCTTTTGAACGCTTTACGCAACATGGCCCGCTGGCGATGTTGCCGATGTCTGAAGGACGCTGTTCGCTGGTCTGGTGTCATCCACTGGAACGGCGCGAAGAAGTGTTGGCGTGGAGCGACGAGAAGTTTTGCCGTGAACTCCAGTCGGCCTTTGGCTGGCGACTGGGGCAAATTACCCACGCCGGTAAACGCAGTGCTTATCCGCTGGCGTTAACCCGCGCCGCCAGACCGATTACCCATCGCACCGTGCTGGTGGGCAATGCGGCGCAAACCCTGCACCCGATTGCCGGGCAAGGATTTAACCTCGGTATGCGTGATGTGATGAGCCTTGCGGAAACCCTGACCCAGGCGCAGGAGCGCGCAGAAGACATTGGTGATTACGGCGTATTGTGCCGTTATCAGCAGCGTCGACAGAGCGATCGCGAAGCAACCATCGGCGTCACGGACAGTCTGGTACATCTTTTTGCCAACCGTTGGGCGCCGTTGGTTGTCGGGCGCAACATCGGGCTGATGACGATGGAATTATTCACCCCGGCACGCGATGTGCTGGCGCAGCGCACCCTCGGTTGGGTGGCGCGTTGAAGGCGGTTTTAAGGAATAAACAATGCAAAGTGTTGATGTAGCCATTGTTGGCGGCGGCATGGTGGGGCTGGCGGTTGCCTGCGGCTTACAGGGGAGCGGCTTACGCGTTGCCGTACTGGAGCAGCGCGTACCGGAACCTCTGGCGGCGGATGCACCACCACAACTGCGCGTTTCGGCTATCAATGCCGCCAGCGAAAAATTACTCACCCGTCTTGGCGTCTGGCAGGACATCCTCTCTCGCAGAGCCAGCTGTTATCACGGTATGGAAGTGTGGGATAAAGACAGTTTTGGTCACATCTCGTTTGACGATCAAAGCATGGGTTATAGCCATCTTGGGCATATCGTTGAAAACTCAGTGATTCACTACGCGCTGTGGAACAAAGCGCTGCAGTCGTCAGATATCACCCTGCTGGCCCCCGCAGAATTACAGCAGGTCGCCTGGGGAGAAAATGAAACCTTCCTGACGCTGAAAGATGGCAGTATGTTAACGGCGCGTCTGGTAATTGGCGCGGACGGCGCTAATTCCTGGTTGCGCAACAAAGCCGATATTCCGCTGACTTTCTGGGATTATCAGCATCACGCGCTGGTGGCGACCATTCGCACGGAAGAACCGCATGATGCGGTGGCGCGCCAGGTTTTCCATGGCGAAGGCATTCTGGCCTTTTTACCGCTTAGCGATCCGCATCTTTGCTCGATTGTCTGGTCACTGTCGCCAGAGGAAGCGCAGCGGATGCAGCAGGCAGGGGAAGACGAATTTAATCGCGCGTTAAATATCGCTTTTGATAATCGACTGGGTTTATGCAAGGTTGAGAGCGAGCGTCAGGTGTTCCCGCTGACGGGGCGTTATGCGCGCCAGTTTGCCGCGCACCGTCTGGCGCTGGTGGGCGACGCCGCGCATACCATCCACCCGCTGGCGGGGCAGGGGGTAAATCTCGGCTTTATGGATGCTGCAGAGCTGATTGCTGAACTGAAACGACTGCATCGTCAGGGTAAAGACATCGGGCAGTACATTTACCTGCGTCGCTATGAGCGTAGCCGCAAGCACAGCGCGGCGCTGATGCTGGCAGGTATGCAGGGATTCCGCGATCTGTTTTCTGGAGCTAATCCAGCGAAAAAACTGCTGCGTGATATTGGTCTGAAACTGGCCGACACGCTTCCTGGCGTTAAACCGCAACTTATTCGTCAGGCAATGGGATTAAACGATTTGCCTGAATGGCTGCGTTAAAAATTTCTCCTCTTTTGTTTATTTGATACCCATCACACTTTCATCTCCCGGTTTTTCGCCGGGAGATTTTCCTCATTTGAAATAAACTAATTTCACCCGTAATTTCGCATTATATTTTCTAATGCCGTGAATTTTTGATTTAGCGATTTTTGACAATTTTTTAGTTCTTAATATCGCTTTATTCAAAACTGTTTTATTAACTCGTTATGTTTGTTTGCGTGTATCGCATTATTTGGTTTTTTGTCCTGTTGTCATTTTTGAGATTTTTAACCATAAGCTAATGTGATGATCAATTTTTCCTTATGGTTAACTGTCTGTTTCGGTGGTAAGTTCAGGGAAAAGAGAACGATTGCGTTGGGGACCGGGAGTGGCTCCAGTGCTGGGTTTCGTGGTGACAATTTCACCACGAAAAGTTGTCAGCCCCGCTTATTCAATGAGGACAAGATGGCACAACAGACTCCTTTGTACGAACAACACACGCTTTGCGGCGCTCGCATGGTGGATTTCCACGGCTGGATGATGCCGCTGCATTACGGTTCGCAAATCGACGAACATCATGCGGTACGTACCGATGCCGGAATGTTTGATGTGTCGCATATGACCATCGTCGATCTCCGCGGCAGCCGCACCCGGGAGTTTCTGCGTTATCTGCTGGCGAACGATGTGGCGAAGCTCACCAAAAGCGGCAAAGCCCTTTACTCGGGGATGTTGAATGCCTCTGGCGGTGTGATAGATGACCTCATCGTCTACTACTTTACTGAAGATTTCTTCCGCCTCGTTGTTAACTCCGCCACCCGCGAAAAAGACCTCTCCTGGATTACCCAACACGCTGAACCTTTCGGCATCGAAATTACCGTTCGTGATGACCTTTCCATGATTGCCGTACAAGGGCCGAATGCTCAGGCAAAAGCTGCCACACTGTTTAATGACGCCCAGCGTCAGGCGGTGGAAGGGATGAAACCGTTCTTTGGCGTGCAGGCGGGCGATCTGTTTATTGCCACCACCGGTTACACCGGTGAAGCGGGCTACGAAATTGCGCTGCCCAATGAAAAAGCGGCCGATTTCTGGCGCGCGCTGGTGGAAGCGGGCGTTAAGCCATGTGGCCTGGGCGCGCGTGACACGCTGCGTCTGGAAGCGGGTATGAATCTTTATAGTCAGGAGATGGACGAAACCATCTCTCCTTTAGCCGCCAACATGGGCTGGACTATCGCCTGGGAACCGGCAGATCGTGACTTTATCGGTCGTGAAGCCCTGGAAGTGCAGCGTGAACATGGCACAGAAAAATTAGTTGGCCTGGTGATGACCGAAAAAGGCGTGCTGCGTAATGAACTGCCGGTACGTTTTACCGACGCACAGGGCAACCAGCAAGAAGGCATTATCACCAGCGGTACTTTTTCCCCGACGCTGGGCTACAGCATTGCGCTGGCGCGTGTGCCGGAAGGCATTGGCGAAACAGCGATTGTGCAAATTCGCAACCGTGAAATGCCGGTAAAAGTGACGAAACCTGTTTTTGTGCGTAACGGCAAAGCCGTCGCGTGATTTACTTTTTTGGAGATTGATTGATGAGCAACGTACCAGCAGAACTGAAATACAGCAAAGAACACGAATGGCTGCGTAAAGAAGCCGACGGCACTTACTCCGTTGGCATCACCGAACACGCTCAGGAGCTGTTAGGCGATATGGTGTTTGTTGACCTGCCGGAAGTCGGCGCAACGGTTAGCGCGGGTGATGACTGCGCGGTTGCCGAATCAGTAAAAGCGGCGTCAGACATTTATGCGCCAGTAAGCGGTGAAATTGTGGCGGTAAACGACGCACTGAGCGATTCCCCGGAACTGGTGAACAGCGAACCGTATGCAGGCGGCTGGATCTTTAAAATCAAAGCCAGTGATGAAAGCGAACTGGAATCACTGCTGGATGCGACCGCATACGAAGCATTGTTAGAAGACGAGTAACGGCTTTAATCCTCTTCTGCGGGAGAGGATCAGGGTGAGGAAAATTTACGCCTCACCCTCACTCTCTTCGCAAGGAGAGAGGTTCACAATTCACTGCACGTTTCAGGAACCATCGCTCATGACACAGACGTTAAGCCAGCTTGAAAACAGCGGCGCTTTTATTGAACGCCATATCGGACCGGACGCCGCGCAACAGCAAGAAATGCTGAATGCCGTTGGCGCACAATCGTTAAACGCGCTGACCGGCCAGATTGTGCCGAAAGATATTCAGCTTGCGACACCACCGCAGGTTGGCGCACCGGCGACCGAATACGCCGCACTGGCAGAACTCAAGGCTATTGCCAGTCGCAATAAACGCTTCACGTCTTACATTGGCATGGGTTACACCGCCGTGCAGTTGCCGCCGGTTATTCTGCGTAACATGCTGGAAAATCCGGGCTGGTATACCGCGTATACTCCGTATCAACCTGAAGTCTCCCAGGGCCGCCTCGAAGCACTACTCAACTTCCAGCAGGTAACGCTGGATTTAACCGGGCTGGATATGGCTTCGGCTTCTCTTCTGGACGAGGCCACCGCTGCCGCCGAAGCAATGGCGATGGCTAAACGCGTCAGCAAACTGAAAAATGCCAACCGCTTCTTTGTTGCTTCTGACGTTCATCCGCAAACGCTGGATGTGGTACGTACTCGTGCCGAAACCTTTGGTTTTGAAGTGATTGTCGATGACGCGCAAAAAGTGCTCGAGCATCAGGATGTGTTCGGCGTGCTGTTACAGCAGGTCGGCACTACTGGTGAAATTCACGACTACACTGCGCTTATCAGCGAACTGAAATCACGCAAAATTGTGGTCAGCGTCGCCGCCGATATTATGGCGCTGGTGCTGTTAACCGCGCCGGGTAAACAGGGCGCGGATATTGTTTTTGGTTCGGCGCAACGCTTTGGCGTACCGATGGGCTACGGTGGCCCGCACGCAGCATTCTTTGCGGCGAAAGATGAATACAAACGCTCAATGCCGGGCCGTATTATTGGCGTATCGAAAGATGCCGCGGGTAATACTGCGCTACGCATGGCGATGCAGACTCGCGAGCAACATATTCGCCGTGAGAAAGCGAACTCCAACATTTGTACTTCCCAGGTACTGCTGGCAAACATCGCCAGCCTGTACGCCGTTTATCACGGTCCGGTTGGCCTGAAACGTATCGCTAACCGCATCCACCGCCTGACCGATATTTTGGCGGCGGGCCTGCAACAAAAAGGTCTGAAGCTGCGCCATGCGCACTATTTCGACACTTTGTGTGTGGAAGTGGCAGACAAAGCGGGCGTACTGGCGCGTGCCGAAGCGGCTGAAATTAACCTGCGTAGCGATATTCTGAACGCGGTTGGGATCACCCTTGATGAAACAACCACGCGCGAAAACGTGATGCAGCTTTTCAGCGTGCTGTTGGGCGATAACCACGGGCTGGAGATCGACACGCTGGATAAAGACGTGGCTCACGACAGTCGCTCTATTCAACCTGCGATGCTGCGTGATGACGAAATCCTCACCCATCCGGTGTTTAATCGCTACCACAGCGAAACCGAAATGATGCGCTATATGCACTCGCTGGAGCGTAAAGATCTGGCGCTGAATCAGGCGATGATTCCGCTGGGTTCCTGTACCATGAAACTGAACGCCGCCGCCGAGATGATCCCGATCACCTGGCCGGAATTTGCCGAACTGCACCCGTTCTGCCCGCCGGAACAGGCCGAAGGTTATCAGCAGATGATCGCGCAGCTGGCTGACTGGCTGGTGAAATTGACCGGTTACGACACCGTTTGTATGCAGCCGAACTCTGGTGCACAGGGCGAATACGCGGGCCTGCTGGCGATTCGTCATTATCATGAAAGCCGCAACGAAGGGCATCGCGATATCTGCCTGATCCCGGCTTCTGCGCACGGAACTAACCCTGCTTCTGCACATATGGCAGGAATGCAGGTGGTAGTTGTGGCGTGTGATAAAAACGGCAACATCGATCTGACTGATCTGCGCGCGAAAGCGGAACAGGCGGGCGATAACCTCTCCTGTATCATGGTGACCTATCCTTCCACCCACGGCGTGTACGAAGAAACGATCCGTGAGGTGTGTGAAGTCGTGCATCAGTTCGGCGGTCAGGTTTACCTTGATGGCGCGAACATGAACGCCCAGGTTGGCATCACCTCGCCGGGCTTTATTGGCGCGGACGTTTCGCACCTTAACCTACATAAAACTTTCTGCATCCCGCACGGCGGTGGTGGTCCGGGTATGGGACCGATCGGCGTGAAAGCGCATCTGGCGCCGTTTGTGCCGGGCCATAGCGTGGTGCAAATCGAAGGCATGTTAACCCGTCAGGGCGCGGTTTCTGCGGCACCGTTCGGTAGCGCATCCATTCTGCCAATCAGCTGGATGTACATCCGCATGATGGGCGCAGAAGGGCTGAAAAAAGCAAGCCAGGTGGCAATCCTCAACGCCAACTATATTGCCAGCCGCCTGCAGGATGCTTTCCCGGTGCTGTATACCGGTCGCGACGGTCGCGTGGCGCACGAATGTATTCTCGATATTCGCCCGCTGAAAGAAGAAACCGGCATCAGCGAGCTGGATATTGCCAAGCGCCTGATCGACTACGGTTTCCACGCGCCGACGATGTCGTTCCCGGTGGCGGGTACGCTGATGGTTGAACCGACTGAATCTGAAAGCAAAGTTGAACTGGATCGCTTTATCGACGCGATGCTGGCAATTCGTGCGGAAATTGACCAGGTGAAAGCCGGTGTCTGGCCGCTGGAAGATAACCCGCTGGTGAACGCGCCGCACATTCAGAGCGAACTGGTCGCCGAGTGGGCGCATCCGTACAGCCGTGAAGTTGCAGTATTCCCGGCAGGCGTGGCAGACAAATACTGGCCGACGGTGAAACGTCTGGATGATGTTTACGGCGACCGTAACCTGTTCTGCTCCTGCGTACCGATTAGCGAATACCAGTAATTCACTGATTCGACTATCTTCTAAAGGCGCTTCGGCGCCTTTTCGTGCTTTGTTTATGCCGGATGCGACGTGAGTGTCTTACCCTCCCCACAGCATTTTAAAATTAAATATATTGCAGTAAAAACAAGCCTGGTAATCGCAACGCATTAGGCAACTTTTCGTTTCTCATTAGTCTGTTAGCCTAAATTTAATTTTCCTGTTTTTATTGCGCTTCTTACTAATTATTTATCGAGAATTATTTTTATCGTGTCGTTATTTAATAAAAACAACACACTATGTTTACATGTAATTACAAATAGTTTCTCTCCGAAATCGTTGTTTGGATCTCAATATAATTGAAAAACTTTCCGTATATTAACTCCATTAAGTTATTTGCCTAAATAATAAAAGCAAAACAAATATAAATAACAAGAATGATTCTTAATTTAACGCTTTGTTTTTCATACCTGGAGGGAATGATGAAACGATTTATATTTCTACCATTAATATCATGCTTTTTATCAATGAATGCAGTGGCAGTTGAAGGAGAAAACAGGCCCAGCAATCTGTTAGGTGCGCCAGTTAATACCGCTATTTCTGGAGGTTCAGTATTGCCAGAAGGAATGCTTTTAACCGCCGTGAATAGCTCATTTCGTGATAAAGACCATCAAATCGAGGGACACGGGAGTCCGGATGTTTACTCCCAGATATGGTTATTGAAGATTCGTTATGGTCTGACCGACAGACTGGAATTATCAACTGTGGGCTCTTATATCAATAACAAACGAGACAATCTGTCTCCTGAACATATAGAGGGAATGGGCGACCAATCGGTGGGGGCAACTTATGCTTTAATGAGCCAGCGAAGAGGGGATCCGTTTTGGGTTACGGTAGGTGGGGCGCTATTACTACCCACCGGGCAAGATGGAGATAATCATTTGCCTGGGAACAGCGCCTGGGGAGGGCGGGTATCACTCTCTTTAACGAAATCATTCACGCCCAATATTAAAGGAGATATGGATTTTGTTTATCAAGGGCCATTTGAGCGTGGAAACCAGGATGTGAAGCGCGGCAGTGAATTTCAATGGAATACCCAGGTGCGTTATATGTTCAGTGATTTGCCGCTGGATATTGGCCTGGAAAGTGCCTACAGCAATAACGCTTCAGGTACAAAAAAATTGCCTAATGGCAGCACCATTAATAACCACTCTGGTACTACCGAATGGGTTGTTGGCCCGTCATTTAACGTTGCCGTTGATTCACTGAAGTTATGGTTTGGTGCCGGGGCTTTCTTTCCGGTAATGCAGGAAGCGAAGTCGCCGGCTAAGATGGAAGATGTTCGCTGGGAATTTAAAATCGGTAAGACCTGGTAAATCAGGTGCAGAATGTTACCCGCCTGCTGGCGGGTAACATGCGGGAATTACAGTTTCTCGCCGTTGCTGGCAATCACTTCTTTGTACCAGTCAAAGCTCTTCTTACGTGAACGCGACATATCGCCAGTACCGTCGTCATGTTTATTCACATAGATAAAGCCGTAGCGTTTGCTGTACTGTCCGGTAGTGAATGACACGCAGTCGATGCAGCCCCACGGTGTGTAGCCCATCAGATCCACGCCATCGTAAGTCACCGCTTTTTTCATCTCTTCGATATGGGCGCGCAGGTAATCAATACGGTAGTCGTCGTTGATGCTGCCATCTTCTTCCACTTTGTCGTAAGCGCCAAAACCGTTTTCGACAATAAACAGCGGCTTCTGATAACGCTCATACAATTCGCATAGTGCATAGCGCAGACCCACCGGATCAATCTGCCATCCCCAGTCCGACGCTTTAACAAATGGGTTCGGTACACTGCCTTCAAAACCAGAGATCGCATCGCCGGTGCCGCCTTCGGCCTTCACCGCGTTGGTCATGTAATAACTGAAGCCAAGATAATCGCAGGTGCCTTCGCGTAGCACTTCAAAATCGCCATCTTCCATTTTGATGTTAAATCCGCGACGCTCCCACTCGTTCAACACATAGGACGGGTAATAGCCACGCAGCTGCACATCGGTAAAGACGTAGCGCTCGCGCATCGACTCCTGAGCGAACATCACATCGTCCGGGTTACAGGAGTAAGGATAGAGCGGCACCATCGCCAGCATACAACCGACTTTCATCTCCGGGTTGATGCGATGCGCGGCTTTCACCGCCAGGGCGCTGGCGACAAACTGATGATGCAGCACCTGATACATCGTCTCTTCCGGGTTTTCATGCTCGGTATACACCACGCCGGAGCAGCAGTAACCGAACAGCGGCGCACGCCAGTTTCGCTGGTTGTTAATTTCGTTGAAGGTCATCCAGTATTTGACTTTGTGCTTATAGCGTTCAAATACCACTTCCGCGAAACGCACAAAGAAGTCAACCACTTTACGGTTGGTCCAGCTGCCGTATTGCTGCACCAGATGCAGCGGCATTTCAAAGTGGGAGAGGGTAATCACCGGTTCGATGTTGTATTTCAGCAGTTCATCGAACATATCATCGTAGAACTTCAGCCCTTCTTCGTTTGGCTGAGCTTCATCACCTTTTGGAAAAATGCGCGTCCAGGCGATGGATGTACGAAAACATTTGAAGCCCATTTCGGCAAACAGCTTGATGTCTTCTTTGTAGCGGCCATAAAAATCAACGGCTTCATGGTTCGGATAGTATTTGCCGGGCAAAACTTCTTTGGTGATTTCGCGCGGCACGCCGTGTGCGCCACCGGTTAGCACGTCACAAATACTCGGCCCTTTGCCGCCTTTGTTCCAGCCGCCTTCGACCTGATGAGCGGCAACTGCGCCACCCCATAAGAAATCTTTCGGTAAGGTGAGTTTTTTCACTATCATAGGCTCCAAATGAGTCAATTCTTACAGGAAATAGTACCATGCAGCCAAACGACATCACTTTTTTTCAACGTTTCCAGGATGACATTCTGGCTGGGCGTAAAACCATCACTATTCGCGACGAGTCTGAATCGCACTATAAACCGGGCGATGTGCTCCGCGTCGGGCGCTTTGAAGATGACGGCTATTTTTGCACCATTGAAGTTACCGCAACTTCAACCGTAACGCTGGATACTCTCACAGAAAAACATGCACAACAGGAAAATATGACCCTGCCTGAACTGAAAAAAGTCATTGCCGACATCTATCCTGGTCAGACACAGTTTTATGTAATTGAATTTAAATGCCTTTAAGTTGAACTCACGCCTGTTAGTTGAAATTTAACATTTATTTTCATGATTTTTCGGAGATTACTCTCAAATCAGAATTTATTTTAGCTAACAGGTGTTCACTGGAACTATTCTCAGTTACGCTGGAGAAGTGTTCACGTGCGTGTACGTTTCTCCGGAGTAAGTTATGGTTCAGAAGCCTCTCATTAAGCAGGGATATTCGCTGGCAGAGGAAATTGCCAACAGCATCAGTCACGGTATTGGGCTGGTGTTTGGTATCGTCGGGTTGGTATTGCTACTGGTTCAGGCGGTGGATCTTAATGCCAGCGCCACGGCGATAACCAGTTACAGCCTTTATGGCGGCAGTATGATCCTGCTGTTCCTCGCTTCGACGCTTTATCACGCCATTCCCCATCAACGGGCAAAAATGTGGCTGAAGAAATTTGACCATTGCGCCATTTACCTGTTGATTGCCGGAACCTACACGCCGTTTTTGCTGGTGGGGCTGGATTCTCCGTTAGCGCGCGGGTTGATGATTGTTATCTGGAGCCTGGCATTGCTGGGGATTCTGTTCAAACTGACCATCGCGCACCGATTCAAAATTTTATCTCTGGTGACTTATCTGGCGATGGGGTGGCTGTCACTGGTGGTGATTTATGAAATGGTAGTTAAGCTCGCGGCGGGCAGCGTTACCTTACTGGCAGTAGGCGGTGTGGTTTACTCGCTTGGGGTGATTTTCTACGTCTGCAAACGCATCCCTTACAACCACGCCATCTGGCACGGCTTTGTGCTCGGCGGCAGTGTGTGCCATTTCCTGGCGATCTATTTGTATATTGGACAGCCGTAATGGCTGTGTCTTTGTTGGCATGAAAAGACGCACCAGCGTCGCATCAGGCATCGGAGCGCAACTGCCGGATGCGGCGTGAACGCCTTATCCGGCCTACGGGCCGCTTCCCACTTGTGAAAAAGGCACCAAATCCCAGGCCTGATAAGAGGCGCCAGCGTCGCATCAGGCATCGGAGCGCAACTGCCGGATGTGGTGTGAACGCCTTATCCGGCCTACGGGCCGCTTCCCATTTGTGAAAAAGGCACCAAATCCCATGCCTGATAAGACGCGCCAGCGTCGCATCAGGCAATAGATGCCCGAAGCGATACAGCGATTTACTCTTCCAGCGAATACGGCAGCGGCTCGATACGCAATGTATTCGCATCATCACGAACGCGGAAGATGCTGTCCGGTTCCATATCGTTATTCATGACGACCTGAACCACTACCTGACCATCTTCCAGTTTTACCGCAGCCAGCACCGTACCGGTACGACGCCAGTTTTCGCCCATTTTCAGCTCTAAGTCTTCACCAGCTGCCGGCAAACGGCTGGCGCTACCCGCCAGCAACCAGAGCGCGCGTTTGTTGGCTCCGCGGAACTTAGCTCGTGCCACCATCTCTTGCCCGGTATAGCAGCCTTTCTTAAAGCTGATACCGCCCAGCGCCTGAAGGTTAGTCGCCTGCGGGATAAACTGCCCACTGTTAGCAGCGTCAATAACAGGGAAACCCGCTTCAATGTTTAATGCCAGCCACTGTTGGCTATTGTTCAGTTCCGCTTCACCGCGCAGTTTATCGGTCAAAGTATTAGCGGTAGCTTCATCGGTTACGATCAGAAAACGTTCTGCCGGATGTTCAAACCATAGCAGTGTGGTCGCACCTTCTCTAACTACCTGTTTTTCCTTCGAAGGCATTTCGCTGAAGAGATTTTCCAGCGCGGCGCGTGCCTGAAAACCGGCAACACCGAGCAGCACACGTTCATCGTCCGGCACGATGGTCACTTTAGAAAACACCGCATATTTTTTCAGTTCAGTCAGCTGCGAATCACGCACGCTGCGGCGTTCAATCCACGCAAAGCCATCGCCGTCGCGGAACAGACGTAAATTGCTCCACATTTTACCTTTGGCGTCGCAATGCGCGGCGAGCAAATGCTGGTCTTCTGACATCTGGCTGACGTCTGCTGTCACCTGACCCTGCATATATTTTTCGCTGTCCGCGCCAGTAATGGTGGCAAGCGCCCAGTCATCAAGCGTCATCAGCGTCAGTGGTAAACGGGCAGAAGCCGTAGGCTGACGGGGAGGAAAAGGTGTAAAAGCCATAATGGAGTCCTGTGTAACAAACGGCGTATTAATGACTAATGGTAAAAGAGCTATGAGGCAATGCAAGTGCTTTCACTACGCGATCTGTGCCTTCTGATATGCTTTGCGAGGCGACATCCAAAAAAATGAAGCCATTGAATTGTTGCGGATTAATTTCGCGATCGCGATTGAGTTTACCGATATTCCCGCAAAAGAAGTCGAAAAACACGTTACAATAGCCTGGTACTGGATTTTCGTGAGACAGGAAGAAGATGGACATTAACAACAAAGCCCGCATTCATTGGGCATGCCGCCGTGGTATGCGCGAACTCGATATTTCAATCATGCCGTTTTTCGAACATGAGTACGACAGCTTAAGTGATGACGAAAAACGCATCTTTATTCGTCTGCTGGAATGCGACGACCCGGACCTGTTCAACTGGCTGATGAATCACGGTAAACCGGCCGATGCAGAACTGGAAATGATGGTCCGACTTATCCAGACACGGAACCGGGAACGTGGTCCTGTGGCAATCTGATTTGCGCGTCTCCTGGCGCGCACAGTGGCTTTCCTTGCTGATTCATGGGCTGGTTGCCGCTGTTATTTTACTCATGCCCTGGCCGCTCAGTTACACCCCGTTATGGATGGTGTTGCTTTCGCTGGTGGTGTTTGATTGCGTTCGCAGCCAGCGGCGCATTAATGCTCGTCAGGGGGAGATTCGCCTGTTGATGGACGGGCGTTTGCGTTGGCAAGGGCAGGAGTGGAGCATCGTCAAAGCGCCGTGGATGATTAAAAGCGGCATGATGCTGCGTTTACGTTCTGATAGTGGCAAACGGCAACATTTATGGCTGGCAGCAGACAGCATGGACGAAGCCGAATGGCGGGATTTACGGCGAATTTTGTTGCAACAAGAGACGCAAAGGTAAACATGACGGCAACGCTAATGCGCAAAGCCGTCAGTCACATCAGGCGTAATACTCTGCCATTTCGTTAAGGATTTGCTCACACCAGCTCTGAATACGCTCGTCGCTAAGGTCATACTGGTTAGTTTCATCCAGCGCCAGACCCACGAACAGCTGTCCGTCAGCAATCACCGGTTTCGGGCTGGTAAACTCATATCCTTCCGTTGGCCAGTAGCCGACGAACTTCACGCCTTTGGTCGAGAGTTTGTCATGCAGCATGCCGAGCGCATCAAGGAACCACTCGCCGTATCCCAGCTGATCGCCAAGCCCATATAACGCAACAATTTTACCTTCGAGGTTCAGGTCGTCGAGCTGATCCCAGACGGCTTCCCAGTCTTCCTGGATTTCGCCAAAATCCCAGGTCGGGATACCCAGAATGAGCACATCGTACTGCTCCATTAATTTCGGGGAGTCGTCCTTGAGGTTATGTAAGGTCACCAGTTCTGGGCCGATAATATCGCGGATTTTTTCCGCCGCCATTTCGGTGTAACAGGTGCTGGAACCGTAAAAAAGACCCATATTCATAACGTAAGCTTCTCGATTCTGCTGTGGCTTTTGCGGCTAGTGTATCAGAATCGCTTTAGTCACGGCACAATAAGGCATAATGGATCAAACGAGTAACGATAAGGGGCGCAAGTGAAACAAGATCTGGCACGCATCGAGCAGTTTCTGGATGCCCTGTGGCTGGAAAAAAATCTCGCCGAAAATACGTTGAACGCATACCGTCGCGATCTGTCAATGATGGTGGAGTGGTTGCATCATCGTGGGCTGACGCTGGCAACGGCACAAAGTGACGATTTGCAGGCATTACTGGCAGAACGGCTGGAGGGCGGGTATAAAGCCACCAGTTCAGCACGTTTGCTGAGTGCGGTGCGCCGATTGTTCCAGTATCTTTATCGCGAAAAGTTTCGTGAAGACGATCCCAGTGCGCATCTGGCTTCGCCGAAATTGCCCCAGCGTTTGCCGAAAGATTTAAGCGAAGCGCAGGTTGAAAGATTATTACAGGCACCTTTAGTCGATCAGCCTCTGGAGCTTCGCGACAAAGCCATGCTTGAAGTGTTGTATGCTACCGGGCTGCGTGTCTCGGAACTGGTCGGGCTGACAATGAGTGATATCAGCCTGCGCCAGGGCGTGGTACGGGTCATTGGTAAAGGCAACAAAGAACGCCTGGTGCCATTAGGTGAAGAGGCGGTCTACTGGCTGGAAAATTATCTGGAACACGGGCGGCCATGGCTATTGAACGGTGTGTCGATTGATGTGCTGTTTCCCAGCCAGCGCGCGCAGCAGATGACGCGCCAGACCTTTTGGCACCGCATTAAACATTATGCCGTGCTGGCGGGTATCGATAGCGAAAAGCTGTCACCGCATGTGTTGCGTCATGCCTTTGCCACTCATTTGTTAAATCATGGTGCGGACTTACGCGTGGTGCAGATGTTGTTGGGCCATAGCGATCTCTCCACCACGCAAATTTATACGCATGTCGCTACCGAGCGTCTGCGGCAACTTCATCAACAGCATCACCCACGGGCGTGATGTCTGAAAAGAACGGGAAGATTTATGAAGAAAGGTTTTATGTTATTTACTTTGTTGGCGGCGTTTTCAGGCTTTGTTCAAGCGGATGACGCGGCAATTCAACAAACGTTAGCCAAAATGGGCATCAAAAGCAGCGATATCCAGCCCGCGCCCGTGGCTGGCATGAAGACAGTTCTGACTAACAGCGGTGTGTTGTACATCACCGATGATGGTAAACATATCATTCAGGGGCCAATGTATGACGTTAGCGGCACGGCTCCGGTCAATGTCACCAATAAGATGCTGTTAAAGCAACTGAACGCGCTTGAAAAAGATATGATTGTTTATAAAGCGCCGCAGGAAAAACACGTCATCACCGTGTTCACCGATATTACTTGTGGCTACTGCCACAAGCTGCATGAGCAGATGGCAGACTACAACGCGCTGGGGATCACCGTGCGTTATCTCGCTTTCCCGCGCCAGGGGTTGGAGAGCCAGGCTGAGCAACAAATGAAAGCCATCTGGTGTGCGAAAGATAAAAACAAAGCGTTTGATGATGTGATGGCGGGTAAAAGCGTCGCGCCAGCCAGTTGCGACGTGGATATTGCCAACCATTACGCGCTTGGCGTCCAGCTTGGCGTCAGCGGTACTCCGGCGATTGTGCTGAGCAACGGTACTCTGGTGCCAGGCTACCAGCCGCCGAAAGACATGAAAGAATTCCTCGACGAACACCAAAAAATGACCAGCGGTAAATAATTCGCGTGAAACAACAGATAAAACTTCGTCGCCGTGAAATCGATGAAACGGCAGACCTGCCTGCTGATCTGCCGCCCTTGCTGCGTCGTTTATACGCCAGCCGGGGCGTGCGTAGCGCGCAGGAACTGGAACGCGGTGTTAAAGGGATGCTGCCCTGGCAGCAACTGAGCGGCGTCGAAAAGGCCGTTGAGATCCTTTACAACGCTTTTCGCGAAGGAACGCGGATAATTGTGGTCGGAGATTTCGACGCCGACGGCGCCACCAGTACCGCCCTTAGCGTGCTGGCGATGCGTTCGCTTGGCTGCGCCAACATCGACTTCCTGGTGCCGAACCGTTTTGAAGACGGTTACGGCTTAAGCCCGGAAGTGGTTGAGCAGGCGCATGCCCGTGGCGCGCAGTTGATTGTGACGGTGGATAACGGCATTTCCTCTCACGCGGGCGTTGAACACGCTCGCACGCTGGGCATTCCGGTTATTGTTACCGATCACCATTTGCCGGGCGATACGTTACCCGCGGCGGAAGCCATTATTAACCCTAACTTGCGTGACTGTGACTTTCCATCGAAGTCACTGGCAGGCGTAGGCGTCGCATTTTATCTGATGCTGGCGCTGCGCACCTTTTTGCGCGATCAGGGCTGGTTTGATGACCGTGGCATTGCAATCCCTAATCTGGCGGAGTTGCTGGATCTGGTGGCGCTTGGGACGGTGGCGGACGTGGTGCCGCTGGATGCGAATAACCGTATCCTGACCTGGCAGGGCATGAGCCGAATCCGCGCCGGGAAGTGCCGCCCAGGGATTAAAGCGCTGCTGGAAGTGGCAAACCGCGATCCGCAAAAACTCGCCGCCAGCGATTTAGGTTTTGCGCTGGGGCCACGTCTCAATGCTGCCGGGCGACTGGATGATATGTCCGTCGGAGTGGCGCTGTTACTGTGCGACAACATCGGCGAAGCGCGTGTGCTGGCAAATGAACTCGACGCCCTAAACCAGACGCGCAAAGAGATTGAACAGGGAATGCAGGTTGAGGCGCTGACTCTGTGCGAGAAACTGGAGCGAAGTCGCGACACGCTGCCCGGCGGGCTGGCAATGTATCATCCTGAATGGCATCAGGGGGTTGTCGGTATTCTGGCTTCGCGTATTAAAGAGCGTTTTCACCGTCCGGTTATTGCGTTTGCGCCAGCGGGAGACGGTACGTTAAAAGGTTCTGGACGCTCCATTCAGGGGCTGCATATGCGCGATGCGCTGGAGCGCTTAGACACGCTCTATCCGGGCATGATGCTCAAGTTTGGCGGCCATGCGATGGCGGCAGGCCTGTCGCTGGAAGAGGGTAAATTCGAACTTTTTCAGCAACGCTTTGGCGAACTGGTTACCGAGTGGCTGGACCCCGCATTATTACAGGGTGAAGTCGTCTCCGACGGCCCGTTAAGCGCTGAAGAGATGACCATGGAAGTGGCGCAGCTGCTACGTGATGCTGGCCCGTGGGGGCAGATGTTCCCGGAACCACTGTTTGATGGCCATTTCCGCCTGCTGCAACAGCGGTTGGTAGGCGAGCGTCATCTGAAAGTGATGGTCGAACCGGTCGGTGGTGGCCCGTTGCTGGATGGTATTGCGTTTAACGTTGATACGGCCCTCTGGCCGGATAACGGTGTGCGTGAAGTGCAACTAGCCTATAAACTGGATATCAACGAGTTTCGCGGCAACCGCAGCCTGCAAATTATCATCGACAATATCTGGCCTGTCTGACGAATTTAGTATGTATAAAATTGAGCCGGGATCCGGTACAATCCCGCTCTTATCACCGCATTTTGACTAGCTCAATAAAAGAAATCAGACCATGTTTGAAATTAATCCGGTAAATAATCGCATTCAGGACCTCACGGAACGCTCCGACGTTCTTAGGGGGTATCTTTGACTACGACGCCAAGAAAGAGCGTCTGGAAGAAGTAAACGCCGAGCTGGAACAGCCGGATGTCTGGAACGAACCCGAACGCGCACAGGCGCTGGGTAAAGAGCGTTCCTCCCTCGAAGCCGTTGTCGACACCCTCGACCAAATGAAACAGGGGCTGGAAGATGTTTCTGGTCTGCTGGAACTGGCTGTAGAAGCTGACGACGAAGAAACCTTTAACGAAGCCGTTGCTGAACTCGACGCCCTGGAAGAAAAACTGGCGCAGCTTGAATTCCGCCGTATGTTCTCTGGCGAATATGACAGCGCCGACTGCTACCTCGATATTCAGGCGGGGTCTGGCGGTACGGAAGCACAGGACTGGGCGAGCATGCTTGAGCGTATGTATCTGCGCTGGGCAGAATCGCGTGGTTTCAAAACTGAAATCATCGAAGAGTCGGAAGGTGAAGTGGCGGGTATTAAATCCGTGACGATCAAAATCTCCGGCGATTACGCTTACGGCTGGCTGCGTACAGAAACAGGTGTTCACCGCCTGGTGCGTAAGAGTCCGTTTGACTCCGGCGGTCGTCGCCACACGTCGTTCAGCTCCGCGTTTGTTTACCCGGAAGTTGATGATGATATTGATATCGAAATCAATCCGGCGGATCTGCGCATTGACGTTTATCGCGCGTCCGGCGCGGGTGGTCAGCACGTTAACCGTACCGAATCTGCGGTGCGTATTACTCACATCCCAACCGGGATCGTGACCCAGTGCCAGAACGACCGTTCCCAGCACAAGAACAAAGACCAGGCCATGAAGCAGATGAAAGCGAAGCTTTATGAACTGGAGATGCAGAAGAAGAATGCCGAGAAACAGGCGATGGAAGACACCAAGTCCGACATCGGCTGGGGCAGCCAGATTCGTTCTTATGTCCTTGATGACTCCCGCATTAAAGATCTGCGTACCGGGGTAGAAACCCGCAACACGCAGGCCGTGCTGGACGGCAGCCTGGATCAATTTATCGAAGCAAGTTTGAAAGCAGGGTTATGAGGAACCAACATGTCTGAACAACACGCACAGGGCGCTGACGCGGTAGTCGATCTTAACAATGAACTGAAAACGCGTCGTGAGAAGCTGGCGAACCTGCGCGAGCAGGGGATTGCCTTCCCGAACGATTTCCGTCGCGATCATACCTCTGACCAATTGCACGCAGAATTCGACGGTAAAGAGAACGAAGAACTGGAAGCGCTGAACATCGAAGTTGCCGTTGCTGGCCGCATGATGACCCGCCGTATTATGGGTAAAGCGTCTTTCGTTACCCTGCAGGATGTGGGTGGCCGCATTCAGCTGTACGTTGCCCGTGACGATCTGCCGGAAGGCGTTTACAACGAGCAGTTCAAAAAATGGGACCTCGGCGATATCCTCGGCGCGAAAGGTAAACTGTTCAAAACCAAAACCGGCGAACTGTCTATCCACTGTACCGAGCTGCGTCTGCTGACCAAAGCTCTGCGTCCGCTGCCGGACAAATTCCACGGCTTGCAGGATCAGGAAGCGCGCTATCGTCAGCGTTATTTGGATCTCATCTCTAACGATGAATCCCGCAACACCTTTAAAGTGCGTTCGCAAATTCTGTCCGGTATTCGCCAGTTCATGGTGAATCGCGGCTTTATGGAAGTTGAAACCCCGATGATGCAGGTGATCCCTGGCGGTGCGGCTGCGCGTCCGTTCATCACCCATCACAACGCGCTGGATCTCGACATGTACCTGCGTATTGCGCCGGAACTGTACCTCAAGCGTCTGGTGGTTGGCGGCTTTGAACGTGTGTTCGAAATCAACCGTAACTTCCGTAACGAAGGTATTTCCGTACGTCATAACCCAGAGTTCACCATGATGGAACTCTACATGGCTTACGCAGATTACAAAGATCTGATCGAACTGACTGAATCGCTGTTCCGTACTCTGGCACAGAATATTCTCGGTAAGACGGAAGTGACCTACGGCGACGTAACGCTGGACTTCGGTAAACCGTTCGAAAAACTGACCATGCGTGAAGCGATCAAGAAATATCGCCCGGAAACCGACATGGCAGATCTGGACAACTTCGACTCTGCGAAAGCGATTGCTGAATCTATCGGCATCCACGTTGAGAAGAGCTGGGGTCTGGGCCGTATCGTTACCGAGATCTTCGAAGAAGTGGCAGAAGCACATCTGATTCAGCCGACCTTCATTACTGAATATCCGGCAGAAGTTTCCCCGCTGGCGCGTCGTAACGACGTTAACCCGGAAATCACTGACCGCTTTGAGTTCTTCATTGGCGGTCGTGAAATCGGTAACGGCTTTAGCGAGCTGAACGATGCCGAAGATCAGGCGCAGCGCTTCCTGGATCAGGTTGCAGCGAAAGATGCAGGCGACGACGAAGCAATGTTCTACGACGAAGATTACGTCACCGCACTGGAACATGGTTTGCCGCCGACAGCTGGTCTGGGTATTGGTATCGACCGTATGGTAATGCTGTTCACCAACAGCCATACCATCCGCGACGTTATTCTGTTCCCGGCAATGCGTCCGGTAAAATAAGCGTTACGCGTATGCACTTAACCCCGGCATTTGTCGGGGTTTTTTATTCTCTCTTTGCGAAAACAGATAATACATTTCTGGCTTTGCTATTGGCTGCCTGCATCACCATCCACGGACTAAACGCCCACGGCGTAGCATCAATAGCGCGCAAAACATCTGATAAATCACACAATTGATAATCCATCACTTCATCACCGTTGGGCTGTAACGCGCTGGTAATTCGTGCGGCAAAGACTGGACACATTTCATTTTCGACAATGCCATTCGGGTCAGTGGCGCGATAGTGGAAGTCTGGATAAACCGATTCGGGTGACGTTATTTCCACGCCCAGTTCATAGCGGCAACGGCGGATTACCGCCTCTTCATTGCTTTCGCCCAGTTGTGGATGACCGCACACCGAGTTAGTCCACACGCCTGGCCACGCTTTTTTGCTAAGTGCGCGGCGGGTAACCAGCAGTTGTCCCTTAGCATTAAACAGCCAGCAGGAGAACGCGAGATGTAAGGGGGTGTCTGCCGTGTGTGCGGCATATTTTTCCAGCGTACCCGAGGGGACTCCCTGTGCATTCAGTAAAATGACGTGTTCCGTTTGCATAATTTCTCACATGTAATTCTAATCACTCGTCATTATAGATAACTGAAGAGTCAAATGATTAACCAAGTGAGTGTTTATCGGCATCCGCCCGTTTTGAGCGGATGCTGACAGAGAAAGGTCATTTAAAAAAGCAGCATCATATAGTTGAAGCGACTTTCAATAGCCATTGCCACGCAGTCAGAAATGACAGGAATGGAGATCATTAAGAGTAATAACAGACTGAATATAGTGCGTATTAATAGGTTCATATCATTCACCATGCTCATTTTTCTTTAGCTTGCGCATCAAAAGCCACATACGCACTGTTCTGACTTTTAAATCTTTATCAGAAACAGATTCCTTCACCAGATCGGCATGATGCTGATAACCATTGAAAAAGACGTTCAGCACCACCGCACTGATAGTCGCCAACATAATGCCGCTATGTAACAACGGTTGCAGTACAGCCGGTAACTTAGAAAAGAAATCATGAGAAAGCGTCGGGGTCATACCCACGCCAAGGCTAATAGCCACGATATAAAGGTTGTAGCGGTTGGTGGTGTAGTTACAGCGCGACAGAATGCGGATCCCCGTCGCCAGCACCATACCGAACATTACTAATCCTGCACCGCCTAGTACAAATTGCGGAATGGAAGCCACCAGCACCGCCATTTTGGGTACCATCCCGAACATGATTAATATAATCCCGGAAGAGATACACACCCAGCGACTGTGAACGCGCGTCACGCTGACCAGGCCAACGTTTTGCGAAAAGGAAGTATGCGGGAAGCTGTTAAACGTGCCGCCAATCATTGTCCCTATGCCATCTACGCGTAGCCCGCGAATAATGTCTTGTGAAGAAAGTTTTCTACCGACAATTTCCCCCAAGGCCAGGAACATCCCCATCGACTCAATAAATACGATGATTAACACTGCGGTCATGGTCAGAATGGAAACCGGATCGAAAACTGGCGTACCAAACGACATTGGCGTGACAATGGCGAACCACGAAGCATCATTCAGCCCAGACAGATTCACTTCATTCATCATCCACGACAACAAGAAGCCAAATACAATCCCCAGTAATACGGCGACATTGGACATAAATCCTTTGGCGTAACGGGTGATAAGCAAGATGAAAATTAAGACGGCGAAGGAAATGGTTAAATAAACCGGATTGCCATATTGTGGATTTCCTTTACCGCCAGCAGCCCAGTCAATGCCTACCTGAATAATACTCAGGCCGATAGAGGTAATAACCACACCGGTAACTAACGGTGGGAATAAAGGCATTAAGCGACCAATAAGTGGTGCTAATAGCGTGGTGATAAAACCGGCCGCAATGGTCGCGCCAAAAATCCCCAGCAGACCGATATCCGGGTTCATCCCAATGGCAATCATTGGTGTTACAGCCGCAAAGGTCACCGACATAATCACCGGCAGGCGAATTCCCATAAAGCGACCAATGCCGATACATTGCAATAATGTGACGATACCGCAGCAAAAGAGATCGGAGCTAATCAGCATTGCGATAGCTTCTTTCGAGAGTCCGAGTCTGTCACCAATCATAAGTGGGACGGCGACTGCGCCTGCGTACATAACAAGGACGTGTTGCAGACCGAGTATGATCAGCTTTCCTGGTGATAATATGCGGTCCACCTCATCCGTTGGGCGGTCTTGCCCTGAAGATGAGGGAATTTGAGAATCTATGGCGCTCATCAGTCTTTCTCCTTTCGCTCGCCAGAGTAAAAAGCAACCGTTTACGTTCACTAAAACTCTTTAATGACATGCTCGTGGGATGCCAGTTTTCACAAGGAGGGGACGTTACAAGATGGAAATGCGGGGGCAATCACATAATCGGGGTTAAACCGAGAAAATGAGAATAAAAATAGACAATGAAATTATCTTTAATTTTCTCATATTGATATTTCATTAATCATTCTGGCATGTCGCACTCTCGTATTTAATACTTTTTATCCGGATGGCATTTTTTTGAACGGCGATGTTTAAATATTGAAAACGGCACAGATTGAGGGGCGATAATTTGATATCTCTCACAAAATTATAATTAAAACTGACTCGTTTCCTCATATATGCCCGTTTATTGCATTGCGACATTTGAGAAGACATAACTCATCAAATGAAAGGGATGCAAATGAACAAGTTTATCGCAGCTGATGCTGCGGAATGTATAGGCTGTCATGCCTGTGAAATTGCCTGTGCGGTGGCTCATAATCAAGAAAACTGGCCGCAGAGTCATGGTGATTTTCGCCCCCGTATCCACGTTGTTGGGAAAGGTCTGGCTGCAAATCCAGTGGCTTGCCATCATTGCAACAATGCCCCCTGCGTTACGGCTTGCCCGGTAAATGCCCTGACTTTCCAGCCCGATAGCGTACAACTGGACGAACAAAAATGCATTGGTTGTAAAAGATGCGCAATCGCTTGCCCCTTTGGGGTAATTGAGATGGTCGATGCTATTGCGCAGAAATGTGACCTTTGTAACCAGCGCAATTCCGGCGCGCAAGCCTGTATTGAAGTTTGCCCAACCCAGGCGTTGCGGCTGATGGATGAGAGCGGCTTGCAGCAGATGAAAACGCTGCGACAGCGCAGGACGGCGGAGGGAAAAGCATCGGAAAAACCACAATCATCGCGTCGCGAGGCATTGCTCCCTGTCACTCCACGCAAAGGGGCGGATAAAGTTACAGCAAGCGAGCGGAAGACCCACTTTGGCGAAATTTATTGCGGCCTTGATCAAAAACAAGCGGCGTATGAAAGCGACCGTTGTGTCTATTGCGCCGAAAAAGCCAACTGTAACTGGCATTGCCCGCTGCATAACGCTATCCCTGATTACGTCCGCCTGGTGCAGGAAGGGAAGATTATTGAAGCGGCAGAACTCTGCCACCAGACCAGTTCATTACCGGAAATTTGCGGTAGGGTGTGTCCGCAGGACCGGCTTTGTGAAGGCGCATGTACTTTAAAAGATCACTCTGGCGCAGTCTCTATCGGTAATCTGGAACGCTATATTACTGATACTGCGCTGGCGATGGGCTGGCGTCCTGATGTCAGCCAGGTTGTTCCCCGCATAGAAAAAGTGGCGGTGATTGGCGCAGGACCCGCGGGGCTGGGATGTGCCGACATTCTGGCGAGGGCGGGTGTTCATGTTGATGTCTTTGATCGCCATCCAGAAATTGGCGGTATGCTGACTTTTGGCATTCCTCCGTTCAAGCTCGATAAAATGGTATTAAGCCAGCGGCGGGAGATATTCACCGCAATGGGAATCGACTTTCATCTCAATTGTGAAATTGGCCGCGATATCTCTTTCAACGAATTAACGGCGGAATATGATGCTATTTTCCTCGGCGTGGGGACTTACGGCATGATGCGTGCAGATCTGCCGCATGAAGATGCGCCGGGCGTCATTCAGGCGCTCCCGTTCCTGACTGCCCATACCCGCCAGCTTATGGGACTGCCGGAGTCTGAAGAGTATCCGCTGACGGATGTTGAAGGTAAACGCGTCGTGGTTTTGGGTGGCGGCGATACGACAATGGATTGTTTGCGTACTTCCATCCGCCTCAATGCTGCCAGTGTGACCTGCGCGTATCGCCGTGATGAAGTCAGTATGCCCGGTTCGCGTAAAGAGGTAGTCAACGCGCGCGAGGAAGGCGTTGAGTTTCAGTTCAATGTTCAGCCGCAATATATTGCTTGTGACGATGATGGGCGTTTAACTGCGGTGGGCCTGATTCGTACCGCAATGGGCGAGCCGGGACCAGATGGGCGCCGTCGTCCACGTCCGGTGGCGGGCTCTGAGTTTGAACTGCCCGCCGATGTTCTGATTATGGCGTTTGGTTTTCAGGCACATGCAATGCCGTGGTTACAGGGGAGTGGAATAAAACTCGATAAATGGGGACTGATTAAAACCGGTGACGCGGGATATTTCGCTACTCAGACGCATCTGAAAAAGGTCTTTGCCGGGGGGGACGCGGTTCATGGTGCGGATCTCGTTGTCACTGCAATGGCGGCAGGACGGCAGGCGGCGCGCGATATGTTAACTATGTTTGATACGAAGGCATCGTGATGAAATCGTTAATTATCGTTAATCCGGCTGACTGTATTGGCTGTCGCACTTGTGAAGTAGCCTGTGTTGTCGCCCATCCGTCAGAGCAGACTTTAAATGCCAGCTTCTTTTTGCCTCGCTTAAAGGTGCAGCGTTTGGATCGAATTAGTGCTCCGGTGATGTGTCACCAGTGCGAAAATGCGCCTTGCGTTGGGGCCTGCCCCGTGCAGGCGCTGACGATGGGTGAGCAGGTGGTGCAGGCAAATTCTGCCCGTTGTATCGGCTGCCAGAGTTGCGTCAGCGCGTGTCCGTTTGGGATGATCACAATTCAAATGTGGCCGGGAAATGTTCGGCCAGAAATCGTGAAATGTGACCTTTGCGAACAGCGGGAAGAGGGACCGGCTTGCGTTGCATCTTGCCCGACGCAGGCGTTGCAGTTGTTAACCGAAGGAGAACTCAGGCGAGTCCGCCAGCAGCGTATTGCTGCCAGCGGCAAGAATCCACTCTGACAAAACTCCGCGCTGTATGGCGCGGAGGTTCTTCTAGATAGCCCAACCACCCGCGTAAAACGCGACCAGGGCGACAGTTATGATGACAGTACCAATATTGAGTTTGTTCCATTCGCGAGCAAAAACACGACCCACTACGAGAGTTACAAAGCCCAGCATAATGCCGGTGACGATATTACAGGTCAGGACGATAAAGACAGCGCAAACCAGGCCCGCCATCGCATCAATAAAGTCATTGAAGTCCAGTTTTGAGACGTTACTTAGCATCAGCAGACCCACGTACATCAGTGCGGGCGCTGTGGCATAACCGGGGATCAGAAACGATAACGGTGATAAAAACAGAATCAACAGGAACAGTAAGCCAACAATCGTCGCTGTCAGACCTGTTTTGCCACCCGCAGCTGTTCCTGCAGCAGATTCGATATAGACCGCCGCAGGCGCAGCACCTACCAGCCCAGAAAATATCGAGCTGACGGAATCGCTGGTCAGGGCTTTACCACCGTTGATTATCTGGTTGTCTTTATCCAGGAGATTCGCCTGACCGGCTACTGCGCGGATGGTGCCGGTGGCATCAAATACGGCGGTCATCACCAGTGCCAGTACACTCGGGAGAACGGTTGGCTGGAGTGCACCCATAATGTCGAGGCTGAAAATTAGCGACTTACCATCTTCTCCTGTCAGGCTCGGCATCGCCACCAGACCGTGGTATTCCACCGCGGGGTCAAAGATTAAGCCGATTATCGAGATGGCGATAATTACCAGTAAGATCCCTCCTGGTACGCGGCACTTCTCCAGACCAAAAATTACCGCTAATCCCAGCAAGCTCATCATCACAGGGAAAGAGGTAAATGCCCCGAGCGCTACCGGTAAACCTTCAATCGGGTTTTTGATAACCATACCAACGCCGTTAGCTGCAATCAGCAGCAGGAACAGGCCGATACCAATGCCTGTTCCGTGGGCGATACCCATCGGTAAATTGCGTAAGATCCAGGTTCGTATACCGGTTACCGAGATGGCGGTGAAGATGAGGCCCATCAGGAAGACCGCGCCCAGCGCGACGGGAACGCTAATTTGTTGCCCGAGTACCAGACTGAATGCGGTAAATGCCGTCAAGGAGATGGCGCAGCCGATCGCCATTGGCAAATTGGCCCACAGCCCCATTAGCAGCGAACCGAAGCCCGCGACCAGACAAGTAGCAACAAAGACTGCAGCAGGGGGAAAACCAGCTTTGCCCAACATGCCGGGAACCACGATTACAGAATAAACCATGGCCAGAAAGGTGGTTAAGCCTGCCAGTACTTCCTGGCGAACGGTACTGCCACGAGCGGTTATTTTAAAATAATTATCCAGCGCGCCCTGTGGCTTTGGTGCGACCGGTGTTTGTAGGATGTCTCCAGACATAATGATGTCCTCACGAGGATGTTAAGGTTTTATTATTAGTTGCGTTCGTACACCAGACGACCATCAACGTAGGTGCGGTAGATCGAACGGTCATCGCCCAACGTCATCATCACGAACAATTTGTCGACTAAAGAAACAGAGTTGTCATAGCGCAGCTGCTGTAGTGGTGTGGCCGTGGGTTCCATCACCACAAAATCAGCCTCTTTGCCGGGTAAAAAGTTGCCGATAAGGTCATCAAGGCCCAGAGATTTCGCGCCACCAAGGGTGGCAAGGTAAAACGCTTCATACGCGGAGAGGCGGTATCCCTGTAACTGCAATACTTTGTAGGCTTCATTCAACGTTTGCAGCATGTTGAAGGTGGTTCCGGCACCAATGTCAGTTCCCATGCCCACTTTGACTTTTTTCTTCCAGGCTTTTTGTAGGTTGAATAGACCACTGCCCAGGTAGAGGTTTGAAGTTGGGCAGAAAGCGATGCTGGATTTGGTTTCGCTGAGACGATCCCACTCTTTTTCTTCGAGATGGACGCAGTGAGCAAAGACGCAGTTTTTCCCTGTCAGCCCGTACTGGTGGTAAACATCCAGATAACCATCATGTTCAGGATAGAGTGATTTCACCCAGGCAATTTCATCTTTGTTTTCACAGAGATGGGTATGTACCCACGTATCTGGATACTCTTCTTTCAGGCGTTGCGCCATCGCCATCTGTTCAGGTGAAGATGTTGGGGCGAAGCGTGGTGTAATGGCATATAACAGACGACCATTTTTGTGCCAGCGTTCGATCAGTTCTTTGCTTTGGTGATAGCTGCTTTCGGCAGTATCGAGCAGATAATCCGGTGCGTTGCGGTCCATCATCACCTTACCGGCAATCATGCGCATATTGATATGACTGGCGGCTTCAAACAGCGCATCAACGGATTGCGGATGGACGGTACCAAACACCAGCGCCGTGGTGGTTCCGTTACGTAAAAGCTGCTTGATGAAGAACGCCGACATTTCGCGGGCGTACTCTAAATCCTCATAACGGCGCTCAGTAGGGAAGGTGTGTTTATTCAGCCATTCCAGTAACTGCTCGCCATAGGCACCGACCATTTCACTCTGCGGATAATGGATATGCGTATCGACAAAGCCCGGTACAATCAATTTGCCGCGATAATCACGGACGCGAATGGTGTCCGGGATTTGATGCTTGCCCTGTTCCCATTCACCAAACCATTCCACTTTCCCCTGTTTAATGAGTAATAAACCATCCTCAATAAATCGCAGCGCAGAAGCGATCTCTTCTGGATTATCGACAGTACGGGTGACATCAATAAAACTGCCTCGTACTGCTTTTAACGTGTGTTCCCCTGACATCATTGACTCCTTTACTGTTAATCCATCTCTTCCGCAGAGGTAATACCCGGCAGAACGTTTTCCTGTCGGTAGCCACCAGGGAGGATAATATTTAATAAAATCGCAGTTAGGCCTCCGGCACAAATAGGATTTTCAACTAATACATATATTGAGGCGGGCAATATTTTAAAAATTTCGGGGTCATAAGAAACACCAAGTCCTAAACCTAAAGAAGTGGCGACAATAAGTGTTTCACGGCGCTTTAATCCGTTGGTAATAATGATGCGGATACCCGCAATGGCAATCATGGAAAACATCAACGTCATTGCACCACCCAGAACTGCCGAGGGAATAGTGGTGAAGAAGCCGCCGATCATCGGAAATAATCCAAGGATAACCAGCATTACCGCAATGGTGCGCCCGATATAACGTGAAGCGACGCCAGTCATCTGTATTACGCCATTATTTTGTGCAAAAGTGGTTAATGGTAATGAACCGACGGCGGAGGCGATAACCGAAACCAGACCATCTGCCAGCACGCCGCCTTTCAGGCGTGACTGATATTCTTCTCCCTGGATAGGGCGGCGGGAAACCATTGCTGTGGCGGTGATATCCCCTACCGCTTCCAGCACACTAAGCAGATAAATGGTGCCGACCACCAGGAACTGATGGAGGTTGAAATTAAATCCGTATTTGAAAGGATGGGGAATAGTAATGAGGGGGAGATTGCGTAAACTGCTGAAGTCCACCATGCCAAGGCATAATGAAACCGCATAACCCACGCACAGACCAATGGCGATTCCGCCCATACGTAGTAGCGGACTGCGACAACAGTTAAAGCCAATAACCACAATCAGCACCAGTAAACCAACGCCAAGGTGCTCGTAGTTGCCGAACGTGCCACTGCTCTTGGCGGCAAAACCACCGCCAAAATCAATAATGCCAACTTTAATCAGGCTTAAGCCGATCATCAGTACAACAATACCACTGACAGTGGGAGTAATTACTCTGCGTAAATAAGGAAGAATAAAAGAGGCTCCGACCACCAGAAAGGCACCAACGAAGGAGACGCCGAGGAGTGACGACATGATTAATTCTTCATGGAAACCGTCGCTTTTCATGCTGCTACCCAGCGCAATCATGACTGTCACAAATGAAAAATTGACTGACTGAATTGAGAGTAGACCAGAACCGACGATGCCATAACGATTTACCTGCAACCAGGTACCAATACCAGAAGCGATCATCGCCATGGAAACCAGGTAGGCTGTGGTTTCTGCGGAAAGTTGTAAGGCCGCCCCCACAATTAGCGCGGGTGTTACCATTGGGACGAAAATTGCCAATAGATGGGTAATGGCACCAACGATAGCCTGATGAAAAGGAGGGCGATCCTCCAGTTCAAATATAAGGTCAGAACCTGCATGGTTTATATCAGACATCCCTTCACTCCTTTATAAAGTAAATTTGATCATCTGAATCAGTAAAATAAATTCCCACGAATTTGGGGCGCAGGACGCCTTGAGAACGGCTTATCTCATTTTCGCAGTTACTAATTAGTTATCTTTAATACAAGGGAAACTGGCCGCCGAAGCGGCCATTTATTATTTATATTTTTTTCAGTGCGGTGAGTATTTTCTCCGGTGTGAAATGCCATTCGCGTAACCAAATGCCGCAAGCATCGTGAATTGCGGTAGCAATTGCCGGTGCTGCACCGTTCACGCCGATCTCCGAGATTGATTTCGCCCCGAATGGGCCGACTTTATCGTCACTCGGCACCAGCACAGCGCGGAAATCACGCGGAATGTCGCCAATTTTCGGCGCGCCATAGCTGCGTAAATCACGCGTTAATGGGTGTCCTTTGGCGTCATAAATGATCTCTTCGCTCATGCTGTGGCCGATAGCTCGGAGGGTAGCGCCGTAGATCTGCCCCAACGCTAACTCCGGGTTGACCGGAGTACCGCAATCCAGCAAGGCGTAGAATTTATCCAGGCGGATTTCACCGGTACGTGTATTGACGGCCACTTCAGCGAAGTTTGCCCCATACGGGAAGGCGAAATCAGGCGTGATGTAACTGGCTGTTCCCACCAGTGAACCAAAGCCAGTACCAGTTTCGCCTTTATGGGCAATATCCCCGAAACTGACTTCGCCTTTCTTGCCGCGAACGACACCCGGCGTTGCCAGTTGAACATCTTCCAGTGGCTCACCCAACATTTGCGCGCCGTGGAAAAGGATTTTGTCGCGTAAATTTTCCGCTGCCATACGTGCGGCGTTGCCTGAGAAGCAAGTGCCGGACGAGGCATACGCGCCTTTATCAAACAACGCATGATCGGTATCACCGGAGATAACATGCACGTCCTGCGGTGGACAATGCAGCACTTCGGCCGCCAGTTTAGTGACTACAGTATCCAGACCCGTACCGATGTCAGCACCACCAGAATGGACGATAAATGTACCGTCTGATTCCAGTTTGATCATGCAGTTAGCCTGATCGATATCAGGGATACCTGATTTCTGCATAATAATGGCGACGCCACGACCCACGCACCAGTCACCTTCCTGCGCTTTAGGTGAAGACCATTGGATCATCTCACGCCCCTGACGCAGGATCTCTTCCAGTGCGCAGCTGGCAGCAGAAGGAACGGAGGTCGGCGCTTTACCTTCGCCAATTGCGCCGAGAATCTTCAGCTCTTGCCCTTCGTGTACCCGGTTACGTTCGATAATTTCCAGCTGGTCGATCTGCAACTGTTCAGCCAGTTCTGCTAATGCCATAGTGATAGCGAAGTTACCTTTCGGTGCGCCATAACCCTGATAAGCACCATTTGGGCAGATGTTGCTGTAGTAGGTGGTGACCTGGAAATCGACGTTATCGCACGGATATAACGGCAGTGATAGCGCCGGTCCGTTACACGGTACGGTGAGTGAGTGGTTGCCGTAAGGGCCTGTGTTGGCGCGGAAATCCATCTTCACTGCCGTCAGGCGACCATCTTTTTTGGCCCCCAGTTTTACGGTAACTTTCGCGACGTGACGAGAAGTATTAGCAATAAACTCTTCTTCACGGGTGTAGCGGAACAGTACCGGACGCCCGGTCACGCAGGTTGCCCAGGCGCACACTTCTTCCAGCAGGATGTCCTGTTTAGACCCAAAACCGCCGCCTACGCGTTCTTTAATGACATGAACTTTATGCTGTTTCATGCCCACGAGACGCGCAACCTGGCGACGCAGGTGCCACGGTACTTGAGTGGACGCGTGGATAACCAGACGATCGCCGTCCATGCGGGTAAAGCAGATGTGTGTTTCAGTCGGGCACTGTTGTGCCTGAGTTGAATTATAGGTTCGTTCAATGATCACATCGGCGTCGGCAAAGCCTTTGTCCATATCACCAATATGACCATGAATACTGGCGGCGATATTTTTGCGAGGGCGAGAACCGATAGGGAAGTTGATGATCATATGCTCGCCGCGCTGGGCTGCATGGCTGTTATCGTCTTCCAGAGTATCTGGCGCACCAGCAACATACACCACCGGTTCATCGTGTACGACAGGCGCATCTTCCGCCATTGCCTCGTCAATCGACATTACTGGCTTAAGCACCTCATATTCAACGTCGATGAGCTTCAGTGCTTCGAGCGCAATTTCTTCATTTTCAGCTACGACCGCAGCCACGCGATCGCCGACGTGGCGCATTTTCTTGCCGAACATACGGCGGTCAAGCGGTGACGGTTCCGGTGCGCTCTGACCACCAGGTGTGTAGTAGATATCCGGGCAATTCAGGTGAGTAATAACGTGAACAACGCCCGGTAAAGCCTCGGCTTTACTGACATCCAGATGGGTAATCAGTGCGTGAGCGTGTGGGCTACGTAACATTTTAATGACGCAGGCGTCAGCGGTTACGCGGTCTTCAACATAGCAGGGTTTTGCCTGCACCATTTTGGCAGCGTCGGTTTTCGGGTAATGTTTACCAATAACTTCAAGGTCATCGCGGAAAGTTGGGGCGATATCAATCGTAGCCTGTGGGTTATTTTTACGTGCAACCGCCAGTTCAATGACCTGGTAGTATTGCTGCCAGCCAGCATCGCGGCTGAACAGACCAGAAAGCGCGTCGTCGATCTCTTCGCGGGTTGGTGTGGCGATGCGATCGAGAAGATCGGTGATAATCAGAGCCGCAGCCGGATCGTTATAACCGGACTGCACCACGCCGACATCAACCATTGCCTGTTGAACCAGACTTAATTCATTCCATTTGCCTAAGGATTCAGTGGTGAGAATGTCTGCGTTTTCTAACTGTGCTGCTATCAACAGGGAGGCGTTAAGGATATTACCGTTAAAAAGAATCGCGTCAGAACCGGCAAAACCGAAGCCATCATCACTGTTGCGCACAGAGTGCATACCCATGCCAAACAACAGCTTTTGCACGTTCTCACCAGGATTGGCCTTTAGCTCCTGGGGCGCGCCATTTAAAGTAAAGTGGATATTCATACGGCTTCCTCCCCAGCCTGTTGGCAGTCGGCATACAGGTCGGCTACCAGAACTCCCGTGATATAGCGTTTATAGGCCACGCTGCCCCGCAAATCTTCCTGCGGGAAAATGGCGTTGGCGACAGCCTGTTCAAGTGCATAGCCTTCCAAATTTTGTTTTTCGACATCGTGAAGACGCAGTGCTTTACTGGTGACGCCATCCAGCGCAATTCGCATACCGTCGTGGTCGGTTAACGCTACGGCTGCTGTCACTACCGTTAATCCAGCCTGGGAACGGCTAATTTTGCGAGTCGCACAGGTGCGGTACGGATCTTTAATGATGATTTCGGTTAGCAGGCGATCGCATGGGCAGGCCAGGTACTCTTCGATTGACAGTGTTTCACCATTGCCAAAAACCAGTTCAGCATCCAGAGCCAGCAGAACGGGAAGCAACACCGATTCTTCCTGCTGGGCGGCGATTTCGCCACCAATAGTCGACTGATTACGAACATGGCGAGAGTAAACAAAACCGAGTGCTTCGCGCAGTGCCGCAGGAATAAAGCGCGCATCACGCAGTGGCTGTAAGCGAGACATTGCACCAATACGCAGTGCGCCGTTATCCCAGTCAACCCAGTCCAGTTCCAGATCTTGTAAGGAAATGGCAATCTTTTTATCGGTGCGGGTTGGCGTGGCGTTGAGTTTGCTGCCGCCGGCAAACCAGACGGCTTCATCCTGGTAGCGGCGCTTCAGTTCCAGCGCCTGTTCGACAGAGTCGGGCCTGAAAAATTGTTCAATCATCTTCTTTCCTTATTTAACCCTCTTCCCTGAAGGAAGAGGGTTTTTGTCATTTATGCCAATGCATCCATACGACGCCACATACTGGCAGCGGCTTTTCTGGCTTGCGCATAAATGGAATCGCAATCGAAGTTAAACTGACGATCTTCATAGACCATCACGCCGTTGACCATCACGCTGTGAACGCTGCCTGACCCCATACCAAAGGCGATATGTCCGGCGATATTTTCTGCCAGCAGCGGCGTCGGCGAGTTGTAATCGCAAATGGTTAAATCTGCTTTATAACCGGCTTCCAGGAGGCCAAATTTCGCGCCAAAGTTGCGGCTTATCAGTTCGTTGCCGTTAGTCAGGGCTTTGGCAAAACTGTCAGGCCATAGCGGACCACCCGCATCGCGATGTTTAAAGAAGGCGAATTTCATCTCTTCAAACATATCTGAACCAATGCCGTCGGTTCCCAACGCCAGATTGCGAATATCGCTAAGGTGGTGGTTGTAGCCGACGTGGTTGTTCATGTTGGAACGAGCGTTATGCACCAGGAACGCATCGCGCTGATTGAGCAGAGCAATATCTTCTTTTGACAAATACAGACCGTGAGCAACCAGCGTTTTGCTGTCGATGAGATCGTATTCTGCCAGCCGTACCAGCAGGTCTTTGCCGTACCTGTGGTGACTGTGAGAAACGTCGTAAAGGTCTTCAGCGGCGTGAATGTGTAAACCACGCCCGGTAGCTTTCACTGCTTCGCGCAGCATTTCCAGTCCAGCATCCGGCACGGTAAACGGGGCGTGAGCGCCGATATGCGCTTCTACCAGATACGGCTCGGTTGCCGCTTTCTTCGCATCATCAATCTGACGGGCGAAGCGGATATTTTCTTCTACCCCTTCCTGTAACTCTTTAATGCCGTTGTTACGGTCAGTGGTTTCAAAACAGGTCATCGCGCGCAGGCCAACTTTTAAAAATGCGTTGCGCAGCGTTGAGAGCGACCCGCCGATATACGCCGGAGAAGCATGGTGATCGATAACCGATGTACATCCGCTCTTGATTGCTTCCAGTGAACAAATCAGTCCGCTGTAGTAGAGAGATTCTTCATCAAGGGCGCGATCGAGCCGCCACCACAGATTTTTCAGCGTCGAGATGAAGTCTGGGCAGGGGGCGATGTTTGCCATAATTCCGCGGGAAAGCCCCGAGTAAAAATGGTTGTGCGAGCAGACAATCCCCGGCATTACAATCCGACCATGCATCTCTTTGTAGTTGGCTTCAGGGTAGCGGTGTGTCAGGGCGTTGCCGATAGCGATAATCACATCATTTTCGATGGCGATATCGACGCCTTCCTGCACTTTCGCCGGGTGTAGCTGTACTGCGGTGACATTCTTCAGAATCAACATGATTACACCTCCACGCGGCCCAGCAGATAATGATGATGCTGGTGGACATGGCTAATGATGCGGCACATATCGTTCAGCTCTGGCGGTACGTTGTTGAACTGGCCTTCGCTGTCGATGTTTAACAACCAGCTTTGGTTATTCAGACGCACGCGTACTCGGCAATCTTCCACCAGGAAGCCAGGGTTGCTGCTGTTATCAAAATCTTGCGACAGGCTAAAGACGGTGATTTTGTCTTTGTACGGTTTACCGTTCCACGGGCAGAACTGGGCGCAGTTGCCGCATTCGTTGCAGTAGGCGTCCAGGTGCAGTGTCTGGAAACGGTTCTGGAATCCAGGGACCGCAATTGACACGTTGGCGCGGTTCGGGCAGACATCCACACACTTGCTGCAAACGTAGTTACATTCAAGGCAACGTGCGGCTTCCTGAGCGACAAACGCGTCACGATCATCGCTGTTCACCAGGGTGACAGAGATATCGCCTTTGCGTTGGTAGATTTCCGTCGGGTTGACGTTGTTCCAGTATTTATCGCTTTGGTGTGAACGGATATTTTCCCGGCTAAGAATGGCATCCGATGCCCGACGAGCTGTGCCGACAGCCGCGACAATGGAGGACGGTCCGCGCTGTACGTCACCGATCATAAAGACATTAGTCAGGCGGGTTTCACCGTTATGGTCGACGTCTGGCCAGCCGTTGTTGTCCAGCGGCACGCCCATCGTATTCAGGGCTTCAGTATCCTGTTGTTCGCCAATGGCGGTAATCAAACTGTCTACGTGCAGTGTTACCGTTTCGTTGGTTTCTACCGGGCGGCGGCGACCTTTCTCATCAGGTTCGCCAAGTGACATGACGCGCAACGTTAAGGTGCCATCAGCATCGAAACGTTCAGGATTGTTCAGGAAACGGAACTCCACGCCATCGTGCAGTGCTTCTTCATACTCTTCGCGCCATGCTGGCATCTCTTGCAGTGAACGACGGTAAACCACAGTCGCTTTTTCAACGCCAGGCACGCGTAATGCCGCACGGGCGCAGTCCATTGCAGTGTTACCCGCCCCGACAACCACCACATGTTTGCCCAGCTTGAGCGCAGTACCCTTGTTGTACTCGCGCAGGAAGGGGAGAGATTTCCAGACATTCTGGTTGTCGCCCGCCAGTTTCACACCGCTATTTTTATCAGTACCTGTGGCAATCAGAACGTAGTGGAAGCCCTGATTTTTTAACTGTTCGACGGTCAGGTCCGGCGAGCAACCGTACTCAAATTTCACGCCGTGATCGGCAACAAAATCGATATCGTGCTGAATTAACTCAGCCGGGATACGGAACTGAGGAATGATATTTTTCACCACGCCGCCCGCGTTAGCTTCGCGTTCAAACAGCGTGACCGGATGACCTGCTCTGGCAAGGAAGTAACCTGCAGCTAGGCCCGCCGGACCGGCGCCAATTACAGCAACCGGATGACGAGAACCAGAACCGGCTGGTTTGTGCCAGCGTTGCTTATATTCATCCCAGCCTTTTTCCAGGGCGACTTTTTTCAGTTCGCGGATATTCAACGCACTGTCGTAATCCAGACGAGTACAGTTGTACTGGCACTGGTGATCGCAAATATGGCCGGTAATCGCGGGCAGGGCGTTGCGTTGGTAGATAAGTTCCAGCGCGTCGGCATAGCGATGTTCCCCCAGCAGGCGAATATATTCCGGAATATCCTGTTTGATGGCACAAGCAGTAACACAGGGGGCAACGTAGCAGTCGGTCAGTGGCAGGTCTTCTGCCACTTCAATACGCTCTTCTGGCTTCCAGTGTTTCTGGGTGTATTCCATAGTTAGCGCATCTGCTGCCAGCCTGTTTAGCCGTTCGACGTCAACACGGTTAAGCTCCCAGGCGTCTGACCCTTCCAGTTCGCGCATGCAAGCGCTTAAGCGCAGATAGCCACCAGGTTTCAGCAGGTCAGTTGCCATGGTTATCGGGCGAATGCCCGTATCGAAAATATCGCGGATAGTTAACTGGCTGGCGCCACCGGAATAAGAGATAGGCAGTTTGCCGTCAAAGGCGCGGGAAAGAACTGCAGCGACATTGATGGAGAGCGGGAACAGCGCACGCCCGGACATATACATCTCTTCGCCAGGCAGTGCGCCTTTATTGTTGATGGTGCCGAGGGTATTAGTCAGTTTGACGCCAAAGCCGAGCGATTTTTCTTTCGCCAGCGCCATCAGGCGTTCCAGCATTTCCAGCGCCTGGGTTAGCTTGAGATCGTGATCAAATGACTCTTCTTTTAAGCCAATGTAATCGAAACCACAGCTATCGAGAATCTCGCGCACTCGCGCGTAACCCAATAAAGTCGGGTTGAGTTTCACGAAGGTATTGAGCTCTTTTTCTTCCAGCATGTAACGGCAAATGGCTTCGATTTCATGTGGAGGGCAGCCGTGCATCGTGGAGAGGGTAACGCCTTGTACCATGCTGGTGGGGATACGTGCCGATAAGGCCTGCAAGCTTTCACGTTTTTCCTGCAAACCGTGGCGGGCTAAAAATGCGTTATCCTGGAGTAGTTTATGAAGCGTATCGCGGTATTGTGCAAACTTCGGATGTGCAGACGCGTCCATCATATTATCGATGAATTGCTGCATAGGTGGTTGTTTAATGCCTTCGAGGTTGTAACCGACGCTCATATTAAAGATGAATGATTTACCGGACTCGGACGGCTGGAACATAGCTTCGAGAAGATGCAGGGCGAACCAGGCTTTGAGGTATTCATCCCACGCTTTAAGCAGGGTAAATTCGGTGGACCATTCGGTGTTAAAACACTCGTCTTCGGCGTCGATACAGGGCTTTTCCAGCTCCAGACGATCGAGGATTTGTACTGTTTTAAGTTCGATGAAGCGTCCGCCAGTCAGCCAGGAAGTGACGATGTTTTGTGCGAGTTGCGTGTGCGGACCTGCGGCGGGGCCGACTGGTGTCGCACAGGTTTCACCGAAAACACTGACAGATTTACCTTTTGCGGGTGAGTAAAACTGTTGCTCGGGAATACCAAAGATTGAGCGTTGTTGTTGGTATTCATCAAATATGCGCGTCAAAAGTTCCTCAAACGGAATGGGACGCATAATATCCCCCATAACCCTCTCCTTAGCTTACACAGATATCATTGAGTGACCGGTATTGAGAAATCCGGTGGTTTAGGGGGATAGAGCAACAATCACACCACTCTTGCCATGTTCGCCAGGAAATATAAAAAAATGTGAAGCGCCTCGAAACTTAAGGGGCTTTTGTGAATGATCTCACAGGAGTTAAATGAGAATTAAAATCACTCCTGGGTATTATTGTTGTCATGCGTTTTATCACTTTTTCTCATTTCTCAAAATCAGTGATTCTGTATCATTATGATAAAGATGTACTGAGTGGATTTAATATTTGAACGCAATCGTTTAACTGGCTTTTCTAAATTTTAGTATACTTTTTTTGCGCATCAATAAAGTCATTTGGAGTATCAATATCTAAAATTATTTCTTCATTTTCCATTTCGACGAAATAATGTTCGCCCATGAGTAATGCCTGGCGCATATGGGTAACATTAGGTTGTTTGACCGCCTGCATCAGGCAGGATTTTGACACTAAAATCGGATGGCCAGGCGTACCATTATGGAGCGGGAGTATGGCTCCGTTGTTTCTTAACTTCCAGATTTTTAGGAAGATATCTCTATTAATGGTTGGCATATCACCATGAGTGAGAAAACAATGTTCTGTTTGTACCGCTGGCGCTGCGGCTTTTACCGAAGTCAGTAACCCCTCCGCATAATCTGGATTGTAGATAATAGTAATGTTGCTATGGCTAGCGTAGCGATTATGCAGTTCATTGCCGCGATAACCAGTGACCAAAATAATTCGGCTACAAAACTGCAACGCATTTTTGATACTCGCGTCAAGAATTGTTCCCTGTTGCCAGGGTAACATCATTTTCCATTGCCCCATTCTTGATGATAATCCGGCCGCGGTAATTATACAGTCGATGGCTGACATAGTGGTTCCATTATTATATGGGCTAATAACGCCTGAAAATGTGTTACTCCCTGATTAATACGTACTTACCCCAGAGAGGTCCATGAAGACTCGTGAAAAGTATAATTGACCCATCGGCGTTATTCATTGATTTAGGCGCGCAGAAACACCCCACTGTGATTTCTGTTGTTGGCGCCGGGGGGAAAACCAGTCTGCTTTTTGGGCTGGCGCAGTTATTTCAGTCCATAGGCAGGCGCGTGTTAATTACTACGACCACACATATGTTTATGCCAGATTCTCACTGGCCCGTGGTTTTCTGTCGTGATCCCGCAATGCTTCCTCACTCGTCTCTCAAATTCCCCATTTCATTTTGTTTTCACCGCTGGAAAGCGAACCAGGGAAAAGTGCAGGGATTTACGCCAGAAGTGATTGATGCACTGGTGCAACGACCAGAGTGTGACGTAATTCTCATTGAGGCAGATGGCTCGCGTGGAATGCCGTTAAAAGCGCCTGATGAGCACGAACCTTGCATACCCAAAAGCAGTTGCTGCGTGATTGCTGTGATGGGAGGGCATATTTTGGGCGCGCAAGTTGGCACGGAAAATGTCCATCGCTGGTCGCAGTTTGCTGATATTACCGGGTTAACACCTGATGCAACCTTGCAACTGAGCGATCTCGTTGCGCTGGTTCGTCACCCTCAGGGCGCGTTTAAAAACGTACCACAAGGCTGTCGACGAATCTGGTTCATTAACCGTTTTTCTCAATGTGAGAATGCGATTGCGCAAAGCGAGCTACTTCAGCCGCTGCAACAACATGACGTAGAGGCAATCTGGCTGGGCGATATACAAGAACATCCTGCAATCGCGCGCAGATTTGTGAATTAGCGGCCCGGGCCTTCCGGGTTACTGAATGGATATCGATTGAGGTTGGTATGAATATTTTCACAGAGGCTGCAAAACTCGAAGAGCAAAATTGTCCTTTTGCAATAGCGCAAATTGTAGATAGCCGAGGCTCTACTCCCCGCCATTCTGCACAAATGTTAGTGCGCGCCGATGGTTCTATCGTCGGTACAATTGGCGGGGGAATGGTTGAGCGAAAGGTGATTGAAGAGTCGCTTCAGGCATTGCAGGAACGTAAGCCACGATTATTCCATGGACGCATGGCGCGTAACGGCACGGATGCCGTCGGCTCAGATTGCGGAGGCGCAATGTCAGTGTTTATCAGCGTACATGGTATGCGACCCCGGCTGGTGTTGATCGGCGCGGGGCATGTTAACCGGGCGATAGCCCAAAGCGCAGCACTGCTGGGGTTTGATATTGCTGTTGCCGATATTTATCGCGAAAGCCTGAATCCTGAACTTTTCCCGCCATCAACTGCGCTTGTTCATGCTGAGTCGTTTGGCGCGGCCGTGGATGCACTGGATATTCGCCCTGATAATTTTGTCCTGATTGCCACGAATAATCAGGATCGTGAAGCCCTCGATAAACTCATTGAACAGCCCATTGCATGGTTGGGGTTGCTGGCCAGTCGCCGCAAGGTTCAGCTTTTCCTGCGTCAATTGCGTGAGAAAGGCGTGGCTGAAGAACATATTGCCCGTTTGCACGCACCGGTGGGCTACAACATAGGTGCGGAAACGCCGCAGGAGATCGCTATCAGCGTTCTGGCAGAAATATTACAGGTGAAAAATAACGCGCCGGGTGGGCTGATGATGAAACCTTCTCATCCTTCCGGACACCAGCTGGTGGTGATTCGCGGTGCGGGGGATATCGCCAGTGGTGTGGCGCTACGTCTGTATCATGCGGGTTTTAAAGTGATCATGCTGGAAGTGGAAAAACCGACGGTGATTCGTTGTACCGTGGCGTTTGCCCAGGCCGTGTTCGATGACGAAATGACGGTTGAAGGCGTCACCGCCCGACTGGCAACCAGCGCTGTAGAGGCGATGAAACTGACTGAGCGTGGGTTTATTCCCGTGATAGTTGACCCCGACTGTTTACTGCTTGATGAGCTGAAACCACTTTGTGTGGTGGACGCTATTCTGGCGAAACAGAATTTGGGTACGCGTGCAGACATGGCTCCAGTGACGATCGCGCTTGGGCCGGGCTTTACCGCAGGTAAAGATTGTCATGCGGTGATTGAAACAAATCGTGGGCATTGGTTGGGACAGGTTATTTACTCTGGTTGCGCACAGGAGAACACTGGCGTTCCTGGAAATATTATGGGGCATACCACCCGGCGAGTTATTCGCGCTCCGGCGGCAGGTATCATGCGGTCCAACGTGAAGTTAGGCGATCTGGTACAAGAGGGCGATGTTATTGCCTGGATTGGCGAGCATGAAATAAAAGCGCCGCTGACGGGAATGGTGCGTGGTTTACTTAATGACGGGCTGGCGGTGGTCGGTGGCTTTAAAATCGGTGATATCGATCCTCGTGGTGAAACGGCTGATTTCACCAGCGTTTCTGACAAAGCCCGAGCGATTGGTGGTGGCGTACTTGAGGCGTTAATGATGTTGATGCATCAGGGCGTTAAAGCGACGAAAGAAGTACTGGAAGTGGCTTAAATGCAAATGGCCGGATGGTATTACCCACCCGGCCTGAGACTGATGACAAACGCCAAATTGCCTGATGCGCTGCGCTTATCAGGCCTACAAATTCTTTGCAAACCATTGAATATTATATGTTTTGTAGACTGAGTAAGGCGTTCACGCCGCATCCGGCATCAATAACGCGCACTTTGTTAACAATCTTTGGCCGAATGGCATCGCCACCCGGCCAATAAATTACTGAGAAATCACCGTTCCGGTTTTTCCTTCAATCCCTTCTTTCGCTTTGCTCAACACGGTAATCAGTGCTTCGCGACCTGCGCGAGAGCGGGCAAATGATGCGGCGGCTTCCACTTTCGGCAGCATAGAACCTTTTGCAAAATGCCCTTCTTCGATAAAGCGTTCTGCATCGGCCAATGACAGGCGATCGAGCCACTGCTCATTCTCTTTACCGAAGTTAATCGCCACTTTTTCTACAGCAGTCAGAATGATCAGCATATCGGCATCGATCATTTCTGCTAAACGGGCGCTGGCCCAGTCTTTATCGATAACCGCACTGGCGCCGCGCAGATGGTTACCTTCTCGAATCACAGGAATACCGCCACCGCCAACGGTGATCACAACCTGTCCTGCATCTACCAGCGCTTTAACTGTCTCTTTTTCAACAATATCTACCGGCTTAGGCGAAGCAACGACACGACGATAGCCGCGACCCGCATCTTCTTTCAGGGTATAGCCTTGTTTTGTCAGTTGCTCTGCTTCCTGCTCGGTAAAGAACGAACCGATCGGTTTGGTTGGGTTGAGGAAGGCCGGATCGTTAGCGTCGACTTCGACCTGGGTAACCAGCGTTGCAACGGGTTTATTAATGCCACGAGAAAGCAGTTCTTCTCTTAAGGCGTTTTGCAGATCGTAACCAATATATCCCTGACTCAACGCAACACAGACAGACATTGGCAGCATCGGTGAATGCGCTTCAGTTTTTGCAGCGGCTTCGAATGCCTGGTTAATCATGCCTACCTGTGGTCCATTACCATGAGTGACGATAACTTCATGTCCCTGGGCAATTAAATCAACAATTGCCTGAGACGTAATTTTTACCGCTTTCATTTGTCCGGCCAGATCGTCGCCCAGCGCATTCCCGCCGAGGGCGAGAACAATTTTCTTACTCATTTTTCCTCACTCATCATTCTTGATTGTGTATAGATCCCTGGCAGTGGTTAGAGCACGGGAGGGACAAACGGTTTGCGTCGCAGGAAACGTCCTCGCCCGGCTTTGCCTGTAAAGGTGCCGTCACAGAAAATCGTTTCACCACGGGATAAGGTTCTGACAATCGCGCCCTGACAGGTAAAGCCCTCCCAGGGAGAGTAGTCGGCGTTGTCGTGGAGATGGCGATGCTGAATTTGTTGGCTCTGGCGTGGGTCGATAATCACCACGTCGCCATCGGAACCGGGTGCTAATAATCCTTTTTGTGGCCACAGGCCAAACAGCCTTGCGGGCATCGCACTGGTTAATTCAACAAAACGCTCCGGTGTGATACGTCCCGTCATTACGCCACTGGAGAACAGCAACTGCATGCGATTTTCCACACCGGGCAAGCCATTTGGGCAGCGGCTAAAATCGCCTTTAGAAATTTGCTGGCGCTGGGCCATCGAGAAGGTGCAGTGATCGGTCGCCACCACGTCAATCGCACCATCGCTGATGCCACACCACAGCTTGTCCTGCTCGCGAACGTTGCGCAGCGGTGGGCTAAGAATGAACTTCATGCCATCTTCTGTATCGTAACTGCGTTCGTCCAGCAGGAGATATTGCGGGCAGGTTTCAACCCAGACTGGCTGGTGATTCGCGCGAGCAAGGCGCAGATAATCCAGACCTAAGCCGTTAGACAGGTGCACGATATAGAGCGGGGCGTTACCGGCAATTTGTGCCAGGTTAATCATTCTTGCGATGGCTTCGGCTTCGCATTCCAGAGGTCGGCTCAAGGCGTGGTAGCGCGGCGCGGTTAACCCAGCGGCGATAAACTCAGCTCGCTTACTGGCGATTGCGGCGTCATTTTCTGGGTGTACAGTGGTCAGCGCGCCGGATTCATGCAGGCGGCGTAATGCCTGTAGGACTTCATCATCGTTGAGTTTGTATTGATAGGTTAAATAGAGTTTAAAACTGCTCAGCCCTTCTTCTACCATCATCGGAATTTCGTCGAGTATGGCGTGATTAATATGCTGGATAACACCGTGAAAGCTGTAGTCGATGACCGCTTTATGGGCGGCATAACCACGATAAACTTCCAGTTGATGGCGTAATCGGCAGCCATTCGGGCCAAATCCCATATGATCAATAATGGTTGTTGTACCGCCACACGCGGCTGCGCGGGTACCGGTAAAAAAATCATCACAACTGCGCGCGATGCCGACATCAATATTGAAATGTGTATGGACATCTACGCCGCCAGGGAGAACGTAACAGCCAGTGGCATCAATTTCTTCACAGGGGAGTTGCGGCGAAATATCTTTGCCTAACTGGCGGACAATACCGCTTTCAATCAGCAAGTCCTGTTTGGCTTGTCCATCTGCGTTAACGACAGTGCCGTTTTTGATCAATACGCGCATAGCAAACTCCAAAAAACCTCCGGCGAACCGGAGGGAAATAGGTGAAGAGTAATTATTCTGTTGCCAGCCAGCTTAATGGGATTGCAGCGTACATAGCGGCACAGGTCACCAGGTGAGATTTCCAGGTTTTTTCGTTTGGCGCGTGTGCTTCAGGTTCTTTACCCGGTCCAAAGCCGATGACCGGAATGCCGTGACGGCCCATAATGGATACGCCGTTAGTTGAGAACGTCCACTTATCAACGACCGGTGCTTTGCCAAACAGACCTTCGTAGGCATTCACCAGCGTTTTAACGGTGAAATGATCTTCTTCCACTTTCCAGGTCGGGAAGTAGCATTCGGTTGGGTAAACCAGGCCAGTCCAGGACGGACGGTCGTAGTTGTACATAGAAACGACAGCATTGGCTTTCTGTACCGCAGGCAGGGCGCGGATTTCATCCAGCGCGCCTTCCCAGGTTTCGCCCCAGGTCAGGCGACGGTCGATGGAAACGGCACAGCTGTCTGCTACTGCGCAACGACTTGGTGAGGTGAAGAAAATTTCGGAAACAGTCAGTGTACCTTTGCCGAGGAATTCGTCATAGCCCAGACGTTGGGACAGTTCTTGTAATTCGCCAAGAATCGGGCCCATTTTGAAAATGGCGTTATCACCGCGTTCTGGTGCTGAACCATGGCAGCTAACGCCCTGAACATCAATGCGAATTTCCATACGACCGCGCTGACCACGATATACCTGGCAGTCGGTTGGTTCGGTACTGACCACAAATTCCGGGCGAATGCCGGATTGTTCAATAATGTACTGCCAGCACAGACCGTCGCAGTCTTCTTCTTGCACAGTACCGGTGACCAGCAGGGTATATTCATCTTCCAGACCGAGGTCTTTAATGATCTTACCGGCATAAACCATTGATGCCATGCCGCCTTCCTGGTCGGAAGTACCACGGCCACCGATCAGCTCGTCGGTTTCCATGCCTTCGTACGGGTCGAATTCCCAGTTTTTGATGTTACCAATGCCTACGGTGTCGATGTGAGCGTCCATTGCAACCAGACGCGGACCGTGGCCGATATAGCCGAGAACGTTACCCATCGGATCGATTTCAACTTTATCGAAGCCGACTTTTTCCATCTCTTCTTTAATACGATGTACTACACGTTTTTCGTCGCAGCTTTCACTGGGAATAGCAACCATATCGCGCAGGAAGCGAGTCATGTCTGCCTGGTAATCTTTTGCTTTTTCAAGAATCAGTTTGAATGGAATATTCTTAGCCATTATTTTTCTCCAGATTTTTTACTCCCCGTTTTGCAGGGAGCAGTTCCAATAGGGTGATTAAGGTGCTACAGCGTGTTTGCCTTCCCAGACAACTTCGCGGTAGTGCTTCACGTCGGTGTCGCCTTCGGTGCTGATAACCAGGACGACGGCATCTTTGTTCAGAGCCAGTTTTTCCATCAGGCTTTGACGTTGCGGGTGATAATGAACAGCCGCGAGAACGCCCAAACCGACAGCGCCAGATTCACCAGAAATGATGCGTGGATCGTTGCCGTACGGATTACCCAGCACACGCATACCTAATGCGGCAACGCTGTCCTGACAGGAGATAAATTGGGTGGCACAGTTACGTAAGATTTCCCAGCCCAGAGGGTTAGGTTCGCCGCAAGCCAGGCCCGCCATAATCGTGGCCATATCGCCGCCAACGTTGACGATGTCACCTTTGACGCCGGAGCGATAAATACAGTCAGCTTTGTCAGGTTCAACAATGATGCTGTGCAGATTTTGCGGGGTGTAAACATCCACCAAATAACCTAGTACACCGCCGGCCATAGCGCCGACACCGGCTTGCAGCAGAACGTGAGTTGGTGTTACGCCCATTTCACGCATTTGCTCGACGGCTTCATCTGCCAGAGTGGCGTAGCCCTGCATGATCCAGGTTGGAATTTTGGTGTAACCTTCCCAGGCGGTATCTTGCACCACTTCCCAGCCGTGTTGCTGCGCGTGTTGCATGGTCAGGCGAACGGTATCGTCATAGTTCATATCAGTGACGATGCACTCGGCTCCGAGGTTCAGAATGGCGTCAACGCGTTCTTGAGCGGAACCTTTCGGCATGTAAATTACCGCGTTCTGACCGAGTTGCTGTGCTGCCCAGGCAACACCGCGCCCGTGGTTGCCGTCGGTCGTTGTAGCAAATGTCATTTTTTCGCCGATGGCATTTTTCAGATGCTCGAATGACAGCGTTTCGATATCAAGATGATATTTTTCACACAATAATTGAGCGATGGCGTACGCACCGCCGAGCATTTTGAAGGCGTTCAGACCGAATCGTTTTGATTCGTCCTTAACGAGAATTTTCTTCACACCAAAAAGGTTTGCGAGATCGTCCAGCGCACAAAGCGGTGTTGGGCGATAGCCAGCAATTTTCTGGTGGAACTGGCGCGCCAGTTTTGCCTGGCTTTGCGAAAAGAGCGGTGATGTTTCGCCGTTGAAAAATTTGTTATCGGCGATATCAATCTTCAATGAGAAAACGGACATATCCTATCCTTTTGGCCTCTGGAAATAGAGAGCCGACCTGTCGATCGGCCCGAGGGGGTTATTTCACGCGTTCTTGCGCTTCTTTAAGCAGTTGTTCGAGCAGTGCGCCTGGTTTGGAATATTTACGGGACAGGATCATCGCGGCGATGATGTATGGCTTCCAGCTGGCTTCTTTGTAGGTCGCGATACGGTATTTTTCGAATACGCCTTCAGTGACTTCTCCTTCTTTGCAGGATACGCCGCTGATATCGGCTGGCAGGCAGTGCATATACAGGGCTTCGCCGTCGCGGGTCAGCTCCATCATCTCTTCAGTACAATGCCAGTCTTTGTGCTGTGCGTTCTGTGCCAGACACTGTTTTTCCAGCGCTTTCAGTCCTTCGTGATCGTTAGCGCGCAGCAGTTCAGTACGCTCTTCCATCACTTTGTAAGGTGCCCAGGACTTCGGATAAACGATGTCAGCGTCTTTGAATGCTTCTTCCATGCTTGTTACCTGACGGAAGCTGCCGCCGGATGCTTTAGCATTGTTTTTAGCGACTTCAACGACATCCGGGATCAGGTCATAACCTTCTGGATGGGCAAGGGTGACATCCATACCGAAGCGGGTCATCAGACCGATGATGCCTTGTGGTACAGACAGCGGTTTGCCATAGCTTGGGGAGTATGCCCATGTCATGGCGATTTTTTTACCTTTCAGGTTTTCCAGTGAACCAAAGTGTTCACGTAACCATGCCAGGTCAGCCATTGATTGAGTCGGATGGTCAATATCGCATTGCAGGTTAACTAAAGCCGGGCGCTGCGGCAGTACGCCTTGCTTATAGCCGTCGTCGAGGGCAGCGCCAACTTCACGCATATAGGCATTACCCGCGCCCAGATACATATCGTCACGAATACCGATAGCGTCAGCGCAGAAGGAGATCATATTAGCGGTTTCACGGACAGTTTCGCCGTGCGCAATCTGTGATTTACCTTCATCAAGATCCTGCTGTGCAAGGCCGAGCAGGTTAAGCGCAGAAGCATAAGAGAAGCGGGTACGAGTGGAGTTGTCGCGGAATACGGAAATACCTAATCCACTATTAAAGACTTTGGTAGAGATGTTTTCAGCACGCAGTGCTTTTAATGCTGCGGCAACGTCCAGTACTTGTTTCAGTTCATCTGGCGTCTGTTCCCACGTTAACAAAAAATCTTTCTCGTGCAGGTGAGAGGTCAGCGAATTGATATCCTTAATCAGCTCATTAACAGTTTTCATCATAAAGTCCCGGTAGTGGAATGACAGGCAAAGTGGTTTATTTCACTGTGACTTGCCAAAGTGATTGGTGTTTTCACAGCTATACCAGGGACTAACAATAAACATGCCAGAATTATCTACGCGGTCACGAAACGCTAATCTGACAGGGGATATGTGGGATTGATCACAAATTATCGCCACACTACGGAAGTTAAAAATATACGGAAACGTTTGGCTTTTTTAACGCAGTTATTTATTTGCTGCTAAGTATCAGAAATAAGATAAAGGGACAGGTGAAAGCTCGTCAGTTTGATAAACTCACTCCCGTAATTCTCATATTGATATAGAAATGTGATATCACTTCCATAATTTCATTAGAAAGTGATAAAAATCTTATGTTTTTAGCAAAGCGATTTTTGCCTGAGTTAATATCGTTATGATCTGTGAACCATCAACGTCTTCAATGATCGACTTTTAAGTGATTCTGGAAGGTAAAGCTATGGAGCTTGCTAATACGCAGTCAGTTTTGATGCAAATTCAACCAACAATTCAGCGTTTTGCCAGAATGCTAGCCAGCGTTTTGCAGCTTGAGGTTGAGATCGTTGATGAAAACTTGTGTCGCGTCGCTGGAACCGGCGCATATGGGAAATTTCTTGGTCGCCAGTTGAGTGGCAACTCACGCTTGCTCCGCTATGTCCTCGAAACGAAAACCGAAAAGGTCGTGACACATTCTCGCTTCGATCCCCTTTGTGAAGGCTGCGACAGTAAAGAGAGTTGTCGTGAGAAGGCGTTCCTGGGGACGCCCGTTATTCTGCAGGATCGTTGTGTCGGAGTGATAAGTTTGATTGCTGTTACTCATGAGCAACAAGAACATATCAGTGATAATTTACGCGAATTTTCAGATTACGTTCGCCATATATCGACTATTTTTGTCTCGAAACTCCTGGAAGATCAGGGGCCGGGAGATAACATCAGTAAAATATTTGCTACCATGATCGATAATATGGATCAAGGTGTATTAGTTATTGATGAGGAAAATCGTGTTCAGTTCGTTAATCAGACTGCATTAAAAACACTTGGCGTTGTGCAAAATAATATGGTTGGGAAACTTATCCGTTTCAGGCCATTAACATTTGAGAGTAATTTTACTCATGGACATATGCAACATATTGTCTCGTGGGATGATAAAAGTGAATTGATAATTGGTCAGTTGCATAACATTCAGGGACGACAGCTATTTTTAATGGCGTTTCACCAATCCCATACCAGTTTTTCCGTGGCAAATGCATCTGATGAACCGCATATTGAACAATTGGTTGGCGAGTGCCGTGTTATGCGGCAATTAAAACGGCTGATTAGCCGCATCGCACCTAGCCCCTCCAGCGTCATGGTTGTTGGTGAAAGCGGGACCGGAAAAGAAGTGGTGGCCCGTGCTATTCATAAGTTGAGTGGGCGACGGAACAAACCCTTTATCGCTATCAACTGCGCGGCGATTCCGGAACAGCTTCTGGAGAGTGAGCTGTTTGGTTATGTTAAAGGCGCATTTACTGGCGCTTCTGCCAACGGTAAAACAGGGCTGATTCAGGCAGCAAACACGGGAACTCTGTTTCTTGATGAAATTGGCGATATGCCTTTAATGCTTCAGGCAAAACTGCTGCGGGCGATTGAAGCGCGTGAGATCCTGCCTATTGGCGCCAGTAGCCCAATACAGGTCGACATCCGCATCATTTCTGCAACAAACCAGAATCTGGCTCTGTTCATAGCCGAAGGTAAATTCCGCGAAGATCTTTTCTACCGACTTAACGTTATTCCTATCACTCTGCCACCGCTACGTGAGCGTCAGGAAGATATTGAACTGCTGGTGCATTACTTTTTACATCTCCATACCCGTCGTCTGGGATCGGTTTACCCGGGTATTGCTCCCGATGTTGTTGAGTTACTGCGTAAGCATCGTTGGCCAGGAAACCTGCGAGAGTTAAGTAATTTGATGGAGTATCTGGTCAACGTCGTTCCTTCGGGCGAAGTCATCGACAGTACGCTACTACCACCAAATCTGGTTAATAACGGTACGGCGGAGCAAAGTGAGATGCCAGAAGCCAGCGAGGCACATTTGGCTCTTGATGATGCTGGCGGCACAGCGCTGGAGGAGATGGAAAAGCAGATGATTCGCGAAGCGCTCTCACGGCATAACAGTAAGAAGCAAGTCGCTGATGAGCTTGGTATTGGCATCGCCACGCTTTATCGTAAAATTAAGAAATATGAATTGTTAAGCGCATAGTCATCAAAAAATCCGGCCTGAATTCAGGCCGGATTGCGTTTTACTTCGTTTCTTCACAGTCCAGAACAGTATTCACAATCATTTGATATCCGGTACAGCGACACAGATTCCCGGCCAAGCCACGGCGAATTTCCGTAATGGTTAACGGTTTCTCTCGAGGTTTTGCCAGCATTGCCGTAGTGGCCATAATCAGCCCCGGCGTACAAAAACCACACTGTACAGCGCCAGATTTCGCATAAGCCTGTTGTACATGAGAAAGTTTGCCGCCTTTCGCTTCGCCTTCCAGCGTGCGGATCTGTTTTCCTTCAGCCCATGCGGCCAGGTATAAGCAGCTGTCTATCGCGGTTCCGTCAACCAGCACCGTACAGGCACCGCATTCACCAACGCAGCATCCTTGTTTGACACTAAGCAGCCCTTGTTCGCGGAGCAGTTCCGAAAGCGGCATACCTGGCGCGGCGTGAAGCTGAAAAGGCATATCGTTAATGATGCATTCAATAGTAATACTTTCGCTGTGATTCATTGCAATTTTCCCCCCGCCGCAGCGACGGCTTCGCTAATCACTTTTTTGGTCATCGTCTGAATGAGATGCAGACGGAACTCTTTACTTGCTCGCCATGAAGAACGCGGTGCGACATCCTGTAGGACAGATTCGCAGATGGCCTCCAGTGTTTGCTGGTTTAATGGCGCATTTTGTGCAGCCTGTTCGGCATGTTGGCAGCGAATCGGCGTTGGTGCGGCAACACCAAATGCCAGACGCAACTCGCTGAAGTAGCCGTTGTTCAATCGACAGTGAGCGGCACACCCGATTGTTGAAATATCCATCGCATCGCGCATGGCATATTTATAATGTGCGCTACCTGCGTGTTCTTTTGGCTGCGGAGGAAAATGAAACGCGACCAGAATTTCATCATGCTCAAGGGAAACCTTGCCTGGTCCGGTATGAAAACCATTAATCGAGACGAAACGAACCCCACGCGGTGAATGGATTTCCAGCTTCGCGTCATAAATCAGTGTTGGTGTTGCTGAATCTGCGCTGGTGGCGCCGTTGCAAATATTTCCGCCGTAGGTCGCGACATTACGGATTTGCGGGCCGGCAATAGACGAAGCCGCAGCGCATAATGCCGGGAGATGATGTTGCGTTAACTGATTTTCTATTAACTGAGTAAAGGTCGTCGCAGAGCCGATGCGTAGTGCACCATCTTCCGCCAGCGTAATACCCCGAAGCTCCGCCAGATTGTGGATATCAACAATATGGCGATAGCGATCATTGTGGTGGTGGAGTTGAATCAGTACGTCAGTGCCACCGGCGAGCAGTTTGGCCTGCGGATTTTGAGCCAGCAGGTTGGTTGCATCGGCAACGGTCGTTGCGCGATGGTAAGAAGCAAAATCAAACATGATGTTATCCTCAAATCAATCCTGCCAGATGGAACTCTTCATATAACCGTTTTGGTGTCAGCGGCAGCGTATTGATTGCGACACCGGTAGCCATCTTCACCGCATTACGAATTGCAGCGGCAACAGGAATAATTGGCGGCTCACCCAGTGACTTATGTCCGTATGCAGATTGTGGTTCATTAATTTCGACAAACGCACTTTCCAGTTGTGGCAGATCCGGCATGGTCGGCATTTTGTAATCCAGTAAATTTGGGTTACGCACCACGCCACTTTTCGCGTCGATGATCATCTCTTCAAAAAGCGCCCAGCCGATGCCCATCCCCATCCCGCCGTGTACCTGACCTTCAGCCAGCAGCGGATTAAGAATATGGCCCGAATCATGAACGTTGAGGATGCGGTTGATGGTGACCTTACACAGCGCGATATCGACTGTCAGATCAACAAAGGTACAGCCAAACGCAGGTGGGTTCGTGGTGGTTTTGATCGAGCTTTCGGCAGAAAGTTGCCCGCCACGTTCAGGATGATAAAACGCATCCATTGCCAGGTTTTTTAACGACAGTAATGCCTCTTCCGGTCTTTCAACCAGTACGATATGGCCTTTTATCAGGGTTAGATTCATCGCCGACAGATGCAGCATTACTGCGGCGTGAGCGATGATTTTCTCTTTTAATAACAGTGCCGCACTGCGCAGCGCAGGTGCGGCTACATAGCTCTGACGTGAGGCAAATGCGCCTGGATCGAATGGCGTAATATCGGTATCTTGCGTCGAAATTACGCGTACATCACTGACCGGAACGCCCACGGTTTCAGCTACCATTTGCGAGAACACCGTGTCGGCACCCTGACCGATTTCCGTCGCGCCGCTCTGCACGTTGATGGTTCCATCCTGATTCATCAACAGGCGCGCGCCAGCGATTTCTACACCGACAGGCCAGGTGTTAGAGGTGTAGCTAAAACAGGCGACGCCAATGCCGCGGCGCAGATTGCCCTGCGGGTTCTGGCACTCTGCACGGCGTTTTTCCCATTCAAAGATTTCCCGCCCTTTTTCCAGGCACTCTGGCAATCCGGCACTGTAGATGCGTTTGCCTGTGAGTGGATTTGTATCGCCTTCGCGGGCGGCATTGCGTAAACGAATTTCAACCGGGTCAATGCCCAGCGCTTCAGCAGCGTCATCCAGCATAGATTCAACAGCAAAAACCACCTGCGGTGCGCCATAGCCACGCATCGCACCCGCTGAGGGTAGATTGGTATAGCAAGTCTTTGAGCTATAAGAATAGGCACAGCGCGGGTAGAGATAAGCAACTTTATTGCCGCCTGCAGAAGCGATGGAATGACCGTGTGAAGCGTAAGCGCCGGTGTTAGACAGAACATCCAGGCTATAGCCTTTTAGCGTACCATCGCGGTTGACGCCCATTTGTCCGTCAATGGTAAAAGCGTGGCGAGTGCGGGTCGCCAGAAAACATTCTTCGCGGCTTAGGGAAACTTTAACCGGAATGCCGCCGAGTTTACTGGTCAGAAATGCCGCCATCGGCTCTTCCAGTACATCTTGTTTATTACCAAAACCACCGCCGACAAAGGGCTTGATAACCCGCACGCACGACCAGGGAATATCCAGCGCCTGACCGACAACGCGGCGGACAATGTGCGGGATTTGGGTGCTGGAAACGATGGTAATTCGTGAATCGTCTTCCATCCACGCCAATGAGGTCACACTTTCCATATGACAATGTTGAATGACCGGCGTCTGATAATGCCCCTGCACCTGGTAATCGGCAGCGTCGATTGCTTGCTGGACATTACCTGTCGACATTGTGCTTTGTTTCAGTAAATTGCCACCGCTATGGATTGGCGCTGCATCTTCTGCCAGTGCCGCTTCTGGCGTGGTAATGACGGGTAATTCTTGCCATTCGATGTGAACAAGTTGCGCTGCTTTTTCCGCTGTGAGTTCATCACGGGCAACGACAATAGCAACCGCATCGCCATGATGGCGGACGTGGCGTGTTAACAGGGCGCGATCGGCGGTATCGCGTTTATTCTCATCCAGAGTCCAGGCATGGCCCGCCGTGGCAAAGGAAATATCAGGAACATCTTCCCAGGTAAATACGGCCAGTATGCCTGGTAAACTTCTGGCTTGTTCATCGTTAATGCTCACCGCATAACCATGTGCAATTGGGCTACGTACATATTTCGCGTAACACATGCCCGCCATAACATAATCGTCAGTATATCGTGCCCGCCCGGTGACCTTCGCAATGGCATCGACGCGCATGCATGATTCACCTGTAGCGGTTGCTTCCCGCGCTTCCATAGAAATCCCCTTGATTTGAACATTTGGTTCTTATGGCAATGATTAAGTCTTTGCAGGCAAGAATTACGCCAGAAACGACTATAAACACGAGGGGAGAGGGGAAGTGTGATGTCGTTAAAAAAACGCTACGGATGATGCATTTTTATCAGCAAAGAAAGTGAGTGCAGTTTATCAATATGAGCGTGATAAAAATCATTGTGATAAATGAGTATTAGAGGTCAATCAGGATGGTTCCGATGTTTGCCAATGGTGCTAATTGATTCTTTAACAGTTATTGATTCGTACATGCCTGTTCCCACGCAATGGATTGGGGATCTGACGGGGGGCTGCTATGATATAGCGTCTTGTTTTTTAGCGAGGAAAGATTTTGAGCGCAGGACGCCTGAATAAAAAAACTCTGGGTATCGTGATGCTGTTATCGGTAGGGCTGCTTCTGGCTGGCTGCTCGGGTAGCAAATCATCAGATACAGGAACGTATTCCGGCTCCGTTTACACCGTGAAACGGGGGGATACGCTTTATCGTATTTCACGCACCACGGGAACCAGCGTAAAAGAGCTAGCCCGACTCAACGACATCTCCCCCCCCTATACCATAGAAATCGGCCAAAAGCTGAAACTGGGTGGGGCGAAAAAAAGTAGTAACGGCACGCGCAAATCCACCGGCAAATCGACGACAAAAACAGCGTCAGTGACACCGTCTTCGGCCGTTTCGAAATCTTCATGGCCGCCGGTTGGGCAACGTTGCTGGTTATGGCCAACGAGCGGAAAGGTTATTATGCCTTACTCAATGGCAGATGGCGGCAATAAAGGGATTGATATTGCGGCGGCACGCGGGACGCCAATATACGCTGCAGGTGCCGGGAAAGTGGTATATGTGGGTAATCAGCTGCGTGGTTACGGTAATCTTATAATGATTAAACACAGTGAAGATTACATTACTGCTTATGCCCATAACGACACGATGCTGGTGAACAATGGGCAAAGTGTTAAAGCCGGGCAAAAGATAGCGACTATGGGAAGTACTGATGCGGAATCCGTGCGGCTACATTTCCAGATTCGCTACCGTGCTACGGCAATAGATCCTTTGCGCTACTTGCCGCCACAGGGTAGCAAGCCAAAGTGCTGATGGCGAATTAATCAGCAGTCAGTAGCAAGGCACTTGCTTAGGAGAGCGTAAGGTTTATAATGCCTTACGCATCTCGAAGCGGGCGTAGTTCAATGGTAGAACGAGAGCTTCCCAAGCTCTATACGAGGGTTCGATTCCCTTCGCCCGCTCCAGTTTCTTACTTTTTCTCTTTCTCAGTTTTTTCCGTAGTCATCGAATTCTTCCGTTATTGTTGATACGTTCACGTCAGATGTAGATAAATCCAATATCCCCTATAAAAATAGAGTGTATAGCTCAAAATATAGAGCGCTATTCTGCTTATGATATTTATTACAGATCAAGCGACCTCATATTGAGCATTAAAATCAATAATGCTGTTAACTTTTGTCAATTGCTTCAATTTTTGAATGTTATTGATAATAACTAAATGATATTCTTTCTCTATTCCGTGATAAGAGAACGCTTTTCTTTCATTGTGTGTTGTAGAAACATATACATCAATGCATTTTTTTATTATAGCGGCTTTATGTCTTTTTGGTTCAAGTAGCAGTGACTGGTCTATACAAGCGATAGCATCTTCAATTCTTTCATTATATATATTTACCAGTGTCTTATAGTAATACAAGGAGGCTACATCTAATACTTGTGTCTGTGCATGGTCAAAAAAAATGCGTGATGCAGTCGTTTGTCCGGAAAGACCGGTTATCAGTCCCATAATTCCTAAAATATGCCCATCGAAAATATTTTTATCAGATACCTTATCTATAAAGGCCAATGCTTTTTGAGTTGCATGTTTAAGTTCGTATAGACCATGAAGTGCCATAGACATATGACACTCAGCCAACAGGCAGTAGCATTCATTGGTTATTGACTGAGCATTAGATTTATTTTTAACACTTTCAAATATAGTTATTGCATTGGCAATGCTTTCAGGCGTGAATTCATTCAGTTCATTTTTTCCGACAGACATTTCGGCTGATAAAATATTTTCATCAGAAGGTACGTGTCGGGACATAAAACCTGGTTCTACTTTATGTTTCTTCATTGCCAGATATAAGTTACTAATTATAAAGTGTGAGATTTTTTGTATGTCATCTGCTTCAAGATGTGTGCTGGCAATAAGATAAAAACTTTTCGCATCGATTACTTCAATATATAAACTATTTGAAGCATCATATTTGCTGATTCTTCCTGTGACAAAATAATCGGGTTTGAACCTGGCCAGGAAGGCTGTCTGAGATTTATTATCTATGCAATACTGGGTTGCAGCCATTGGATATATATATATATCATCGGTTTTTTTATTTGAGATTAGTTGTACAAGTTCCTGATTAAGTGCTAATGGATCCTGACTGCTGTGAGATATTGTAAATGGAAATAAAGCAATAGTGCTGCCTGGAACATCATCTTGATTTTCTTTTATCTTGAATACTTGCCCACTGAATCGATAACCTTTTCTATATATGGTTTCAATGCAACGGTTGTAGCCAATTCTTTCAAAAATACATCTTAATGAATAGATGCATCGTGTAAGGGATTCGTCACTTACAATTACATTTTTCCATACAGATTCGATGATCGCATCTTTGGATACAACATTTCCCGCCGATTCAAGCAATACAAATAATACACCGAGTTCTTTCGGCGGGATGTAAAATTCCTCATTCCCTTTTGTAAGAATGCCATCTTCTGTAAGTATGATTCCATCAGGGAAATGATATGAGAACTTAATTTCTAAATCCATTAGCTCACCTCTATTAAGTTTGTGGTTTTTGGCATCCTGCATGAGTAACAGATATAACTGATATTCATATATTTCATTTAATATTTCTTTTTACTAAATTCATCATGATTGTTTAAGTTAATTTATATTAGCTTGATGTGATTGTAATCTGAAATATTCTTAATTAATGATTTGTTAATCATGTAAGTATATAACTAATTGAAAAACATTGATAAAGTTATGATTATCACATTTCTTAATTTAATGTGATTGTTCATTTAAGATAAAATGATAGGCTGTGAGGAATAGTTATGCGTCGACTTACAATCTGGTGTGAAAGAATTATTGCAAGAGTAATTTTATGTATTAGCAACTATTATGTTTATGTGCTCTATTAAATATCTCTGTGCGAACCAGCGTTTATTTTTACACCATTATTGTCATAGTGGAGTGCGGAAGGGTTTTTTAATGACGGATGTAATTTGAATGGGGGAGGGGATTACCGCATAAACTGTCAGGGATGAAGATGGATATAAGAATATATAAAGATTATATTCCAATGCCTGAAATGTTACATTTGTTGTTTGGACTTTCAATTACACATGCAGCATCAAGTTGTTTTGTTACCTTGCGCAATACATAATTGCTCTATTGCCAATGCTTAAAAGAAAATCATGATTGTTCTGTTTTTGAACATTATAGTTTATCATTTTTCCCGGAAATATATAAAAATCAGGCAGGAGTTGTGCAAGATTATCGTCTGAAATTTGATCGATAATATCAAATTTATTTATTTTGGTAGAGGTAAGATGCAAAGTGTCATAATTTTCGATCCACGTATATTCAATATCTCGGCGAAATGATTTATAAGTGTTCGTGTTTTGTTTCCAGGTACCGCTAAGTGCAACAGTTCCTGTCTTTTTATTTTTGTTATACATAAAGTCAATAGTGAGATTAGCCCTCCCTTGGTCATTAAATATAATCCAATTGGCCGTGCATTTCTCATTGTATACTATTTGTTCTTTGGAATAATGATAGGCAATAAAAAAAATGAAGCCACTGAGAAAGCATAAAATAATAAACAGCGTTTTTTTATAACGAATCATGGTTAACTCCGCGATACGATAGAGTTAAACAGTCTGCAACTGTGTTATTACTATGGTTCTTTTTGCATGCCATAACAATCAATCCGGGAGATGACTTATCGAGAGGGAAATATAGCCAGGGGTATTTTTTACAATCAATTCCAGATCCTAATATACGGTTCTTATATTCATCGAGATCTTTCAACCCATCAATGCTATCTTCTGTAACATTGAAATGACAACCATTTATTTGTGCAACAGTTTTGTAATCTTTAAAGAATGATTTGGGTTGACTATTGTGCCAGAGAAAAAATGCGGTAAGCAAACCTACGGCAAATGCACTTAGCATGGGTAAATAATTTTTAGATAGCCTGACTATATTTCTGAGATAATTATCTGGATGAGCACTTGTCTCTTTAAACTCATCTTTAACGTTCAAGCATTGGGGAGATATGGTCTTTTGTGCATCTGCAGAAGGGATTATTACATGGTTTTCTATGTTTATATCATTACTGAGCTTAAAACCTTTTCTCGGCACGGTTGCAATAAGCGAATGGTTGGTTTCACCAACCGTGCGAAACCCGCGTCTGATAATCGATATATTTTGATATAACGTGTTGACCGGTACTCGCATGCCTTCTTCTTCCCAGACTCTGGAGAAAAAATCCTGTTGTGCAACCACATCAGGAAAGGCTTCAAGTAGCAGCGATAAGCACCTGCTTGCTGGCGTTGTCAGAACGGCGTTAAGCTCGGCGTCATGTACCGAAATTAATTTTCTGTGCTCTGGCCAGAACTCAATATTATCGTTAATAATCCAGTACATACGTCAATGAAACATAAAATTAAGTAAATTGAAATTATATGGTTTGATAAGTATATTAGTATTCATGGAATAAATATATATTAATTTTATATTTATCATACAAACTATAATTATAGCATATCAATGCAACTTAAAATTCCATGTGAATTAACAAATTTAACACTCTTAACCGTTGTCTTTATGCCTTCTTCTCGCAATATCTTTTCATTTTTGCGGTAGCGCGTAAGGTGACATGATTAAATAAGCGCTCAAATAAACTGAATTAAAAGTTCATGTGATAAAATACGGGCATCTTTATAACTACCCGTATATACAATGCTTATTATTATCGACAGTTACGTTTCAGTGCTGAACGGAGTGTGAACGGATAAATAATTCGTTTATTTTACCACCCATCCTTTTTTCAATTCTTTGTTTGTAGGCGTAGATGCTACGGATATCCATATCAAGAACCTCTGCAATCTGATATGGATTATAACCAGAAACCATATGTCCCATAATGGTGAATTCCATTTGAGTTAACGTATTGCCTCTGGTAAATGACAAATAACGACCAATGAATAGTTGCCTGATCTTTTCGTTAGCAATATCCAGGCCATCATCATTATATATAATGGCTGATATCGCGGAGTTGTGTTTCCTCCAGTAATTAGCAAGAGATTGCATATTTCGATCGCTTACTAACACTATTCCCATCTCAGTACTTGTAAGATAGTCGATCCAGTCACTCTCTAAAAAAAGGCGTAAAAAGCTTACTGAAAAATCTACAAAAATATATCCGCTTAATCGAGCGTTGTGGTTTTTACTTAATATACCTTCAACCACGCCACGATTAAAATACGAACTCTCTGCGGGCCACATACAAAAACATGCATTTGCACAATACTGCAAACGTGGTGATTTTTCTGGCATTATTTGGCAATGCATTGAGCAACTATTGCATGTAAGACTTTTATAGCGACTACAAAGCCTCATGTTAATAACCTCCCTATTCATAGATAATTGCATAATTTCATTGGTTATTGATGATGTCAATACACTCTGATTTAGTAAGCTTTTTATGAAAAATTGTGTTTAATCCGTATTTGTCATTATTCTTAATGGTATATTTAAGCGTGCATCATTAAGCTTTAAATGTGATTGGATTTCACTCAGTTAATCATATTGGCCTTATTGCAAATCAGACAAGTACCTAATGTATTAAGAATATCTATACTGCAAATTGTTTTCGAATGACCAGAAGATATCTTGTAAATCTAAGTGATGCATCTTAAATAGTCTTAATTAAGATGTTCAGATTTTTATTTAGGATAACAGCTTGATAATGCTAGTTTAAGTTATGGAGCGTTTGGAGGGTGTGAACAAAGCAAGATGTGCATTGTAAGAATTGGAATGGTTCAAAATAGTGGTTATTTTGAACCATTCACATCAGTGATTAGCTAAAGAACATTACCGATACGCACAGGATACCGACGATCAACGTAATTAGATTTCCGATGGAACGCCAGGGCTTAAGTGCCGGGATGAGATATGTTGACAGCGTTGGCATGATAAAAAGAATCATGGCAATAAGTGGACCACTGATCGCATAAATCATCGAAATTGCATTAGGGTTGATGCAGCAAACGATGAAAGTAATCAGTGATACTAACATAATTGACAGCGCGCGGTTAAATGCACGGCTTTTTTTAACCCCTGCCTGCTGTAGCGTTGTTTTGACTAATTCCGTTGCACCTTCAATAACACCAAAGTAGGTACCTAAAAATGATTTAGACATTGCTACAACCGCGACAATTATTCCCGAAATCGACAACCATGTAGGGGCATTTGGCAGCATAGAAAGTGCCGATAAAATGGTAACACCCTCTTCTTTAGCTGTTTCAATATAAGATGGTGGTATTGATAACAGGCAGCTAAAGACGAAGAAAAGCACGCTCACACAAATGATGAGATAAGCGATTTTCATAATTTTTTTGCATTTATCCATAGCGTGTTCGCCATATTTTTCACGTCTATCAATAGCAAACGTAGAAATAATGGGCGTATGGCTAAAGGCGAAAACCATCACGGGAATCGATATCCATATCTGGTGAAGGGTATTCTGATTGAACTCTACTTGGGTAGTTAATAGAGCTGGTTGCCAGCTACCGACGAGGTAGAAAGAAAGAAATAAGAAATAGGCAATTAGTGGAAACACCAAAAATCCCATTACCCGAATTGTGGCATGGCGCCCCATCAGAAAAATGAGATTCAGAATTAACACAACACCCAGACTCACCAGCATACGAATGCGCAGGTCGATGACCATATGCTTTGCCAGCTGTTCTGTCAGCGAATTGGTGATCGCCACTGCATATATCAACACGACGACAAAAAAAGCAATGAAGTAAAGAGTGGTAATCAGATTGCCGATCTTCTTGCCATAGTAATGAGTTACTGCACCAGTAATCCCTTCGCCTGCGGATGTTTTTGAAGAAAGGATGAACTGGCACAGGGCCTTATGTGGCCAATATGTTAAAGGCCATGCGACCAGTGCTGTAATAAACAGGACCACCGCTCCCGCTGAACCTAGCTGAATAGGGAGAAAGAGCGTGCCTGCGCCAACGGCTGTGCCGTACAGTGCGAAGCTCCAGAGAGTTTCTTCTTTTGACCAAATTTTAGACATTATTTGAACGTATCATCTACAAATTAAGAAAAATGGAGGGCAATTTACCATAAACCAGGACAAACATGGGAGATTAACGCTATATCAGCTCATGGATTCATGGGTTAGTAGATGCAAACCTTGCGTGCCAGTTGGGTATCCATCCCTCATTCCGGTGAATTTCCTTTGTGATAAAAATCACTATTTTTAAACATTTAAAATAATTTTTATTAACAATCATTTACTATTGCGCTGTTAATCTGTGCGAGGTTGTGATGAAAGACGTTGTGATTGTCGGTGCGTTACGAACACCTATCGGCTGCTTTCGTGGGGCGTTGGCTGGCCATTCTGCCGTAGAACTTGGTAGCCTGGTCGTGAAAGCGTTATTAGAACGCACTGGCGTTGCTGCACATGCGGTGGATGAAGTGATTCTGGGGCAGGTTCTGACCGCAGGGGCTGGGCAGAATCCAGCACGGCAATCGGCCATTAAAGGTGGTCTACCCAACAGTGTTTCGGCAATTACGATTAATGATGTTTGTGGTTCCGGGTTAAAAGCACTGCATCTTGCCACACAAGCGATCCAGTGTGGCGAGGCTGATATTGTCATCGCCGGTGGTCAGGAAAACATGAGTCGCGCACCACATGTCCTGACTGATAGCCGTACCGGAGCACAGCTTGGCGATAGCCAACTGGTTGATAGTCTGGTGCATGATGGCTTATGGGATGCATTCAATGATTACCATATTGGTGTCACTGCCGAAAATCTGGCGCGTGAATATGGCATCAGCCGTCAATTACAAGATGCCTATGCACTTAGTTCACAACAAAAAGCGCGGGCGGCCATTGACGCTGGACGATTCAACGATGAGATTGTCCCGGTGAGAACGCAAAACAATGGGCAGCTGCTGATTGTTGATACCGATGAACAGCCGCGTACGGATGCCAGTGCAGAAGGGCTGGCGAGCTTAAACCCATCATTTGATAGCCACGGTTCTGTTACTGCGGGTAATGCTTCATCTATTAATGATGGTGCTGCTGCGGTAATGATGATGAGCGAAGCCAAGGCTAGAGCATTGAATTTACCCGTGCTGGCACGTATTCGCGCCTTTGCCAGTGTTGGTGTCGATCCTGCGCTGATGGGGATTGCTCCGGTATATGCGACTCGCCGTTGCCTTGAGCGTGTGGGCTGGCAGCTTTCTGATGTCGATCTTATTGAGGCTAATGAAGCGTTTGCCGCGCAGGCGCTTTCTGTTGGCAAAATGCTCGAATGGGATGAACGTAGGGTCAATGTTAACGGTGGCGCAATTGCGTTGGGTCACCCGATTGGCGCATCCGGTTGCCGTATTCTGGTTTCTTTGGTCCATGAAATGGTAAAACGCAACGCGCGTAAAGGGCTGGCTACACTTTGTATTGGCGGTGGTCAGGGCGTGGCGTTAACTATTGAACGTGACGACCCGATCTAAATTCCTTTCTATTCGTTAAACATCTGCCGCCATCAAGCCATTTCATGATGATGGTTGGCACGTCTGCGCACATACCCCATAGACGCTGAGTTTTGCCTTCACCTGACTTATTCGTGATCGACGCGACACTTTTCTCAATCCCTTATCGAAAAATGAAACAATGTTTTATTTTTGATTGAAAAGCGCACTGTGCAGGCATATCATCCTTTAAAGAATAAAACGAAACGATGTTTCACAATCGTTGTAATTTTACAGTTCAATGATTATCGGAGGTTGATGTGGACGTAAGACAGAGCATCCACAGTGCGCATGCAAAAACGCTGGATACACAGGGGCTGCGCAATGAATTTTTGGTTGAAAAGGTATTCGTCGCGGATGAGTACACGATGGTTTACAGCCACATTGACCGCATTATTGTTGGCGGCATTATGCCGGTAGCAAAAACGGTTTCTGTTGGCGGGGAAGTTGGAAAACAACTGGGCGTGAGCTACTTCCTGGAGCGTCGCGAGCTGGGCGTTATTAATATTGGTGGCGCTGGTACGATTACCGTCGATGGTCAATGCTACGAAATCGGTCACCGCGACGCTCTCTATGTTGGCAAAGGTGCAAAAGAAGTGGTCTTTGCCAGCATTGATAGTGCCACTCCGGCGAAGTTTTATTACAACTGCGCACCTGCTCATACGACGTATCCCACTAAAAAAGTGACCCCGGCTGAAGTCGCTCCGGTTACGCTGGGCGATAACATCACCAGTAATCGTCGCACAATTAATAAATATTTTGTGCCAGATGTGCTGGAAACCTGCCAGTTGAGCATGGGGCTAACGGAGCTGGCTCCGGGAAACCTGTGGAATACCATGCCATGCCACACCCACGAGCGTCGGATGGAAGTTTACTTCTATTTCAACATGGATGATGACGCCTGCGTTTTCCACATGATGGGGCAACCGCAAGAAACGCGTCACATTGTGATGCATAACGAGCAGGCAGTCATTTCCCCGAGTTGGTCTATCCACTCCGGCGTAGGGACCAAAGCTTATACCTTTATCTGGGGCATGGTCGGTGAAAACCAGGTCTTCGATGATATGGACCACGTTGCCGTTAAAGACCTGCGCTAGTTGCGGGCAAAATGAATAAGGTATTATCATGATTTTAAAAGAATTTTATCTTGATGGTAAAGTCGCGGTAGTCACTGGCTGTGACACTGGACTGGGGCAGGGGATGGCGCTGGGACTGGCGCAAGCGGGCTGTGATATCGTCGGCATTAATATCGTTGAACCGACAGAAACCATTGAACAGGTCACGGCGCTGGGGCGTCGCTTTTTAAGCCTGAACGCCGATCTACGTCAGATTGATGGCATTCCTGCACTGCTGGATCGTGCAGTAGCAGAGTTCGGCCATATTGATATCCTGGTCAATAACGCCGGATTGATTCGCCGTGAAGATGCACTCGATTTCAGTGAAAAAGACTGGGATGATGTGATGAACCTGAACATCAAAAGTGTATTCTTCATGTCTCAGGCGGCGGCGAAACACTTCATCGCACAGGGCAACGGTGGCAAGATTATCAATATCGCGTCCATGCTCTCATTCCAGGGGGGGATCCGCGTACCTTCGTATACTGCATCAAAAAGCGGCGTGATGGGCGTGACCCGTCTGATGGCGAACGAATGGGCAAAACATAACATCAACGTTAATGCGATTGCTCCGGGCTATATGGCGACCAACAATACCCAACAACTGCGGGCTGATGAACAGCGTAGTGCGGAAATTCTTGACCGCATTCCTGCCGGACGCTGGGGGCTACCGAGCGATCTGATGGGGCCGGTGGTATTCCTTGCCTCGAGTGCTTCAGACTATGTGAATGGTTATACCATCGCCGTAGATGGCGGCTGGCTGGCGCGTTAAGTTATTCAATTCACTTTTATGGCCCTGCCGTATGGCAGGGTTTTTTATACCTGCAGATCATCATAATCCATATCTCGGTTATGAAATAATCCATATCAATTATCAATTAATAAATTTTATGAGTTTTATCTGCTTTAAAATTATGTAGTTAATAATAACGTCAATAATTTTACTTAATTTGAAAATTGGAATGTCCATCACATAACCGCATGTCGTAGCAATTTAATCCATATTTATGCTAATTCCGACCTGACACCTGTATGAGTTGTTCACGTATTTTTTCACTATGTCTTATTCTCTGCTGGCAGGAAAAAATGGTGACTATCAATACGGAATCTGCTTTAACGCCGCGTCCTCTGCGAGATACGCGTCGTATGAATATGTTTGTTTCGGTAGCTGCTGCGGTCGCAGGATTGTTATTTGGTCTTGATATCGGGGTTATCGCCGGAGCGTTGCCGTTCATTACCGATCACTTTGTGCTAACCAGTCGATTACAGGAATGGGTGGTCAGTAGCATGATGCTCGGCGCGGCAATTGGTGCACTGTTCAATGGTTGGCTGTCGTTCCGCCTGGGGCGTAAATACAGTTTGATGGCAGGGGCCATCCTGTTTGTGCTCGGTTCGATAGGGTCGGCTTTTGCGACCAGCGTAGAAATGTTAATCGCCGCTCGTGTGGTGCTTGGTATTGCCGTGGGGATTGCTTCTTATACAGCTCCACTGTACCTCTCTGAAATGGCGAGTGAAAACGTACGTGGCAAGATGATCAGTATGTACCAGTTGATGGTAACGCTGGGCATCGTGCTGGCGTTTTTATCCGACACGGCATTCAGCTATAGCGGTAACTGGCGTGCAATGTTAGGTGTTCTTGCCTTACCGGCAGTCCTGCTGATTATTCTGGTTGTTTTCCTGCCAAATAGCCCGCGCTGGCTGGCGGAGAAAGGGCGTCATATCGAGGCGGAAGAAGTGCTGCGTATGCTGCGCGATACATCAGAAAAAGCGCGAGAAGAACTTAACGAAATTCGTGAAAGCCTGAAGTTAAAACAGGGCGGTTGGGCGCTGTTTAAAATCAACCGTAACGTACGTCGTGCGGTATTCCTCGGTATGTTGTTGCAGGCGATGCAACAATTTACCGGTATGAACATCATCATGTACTACGCGCCTCGCATCTTCAAAATGGCGGGCTTTACGACGACCGAACAGCAGATGATTGCGACTCTGGTCGTGGGGCTAACCTTTATGTTTGCTACTTTTATTGCGGTGTTTACGGTAGATAAAGCCGGGCGTAAACCGGCACTGAAAATTGGTTTCAGCGTGATGGCGTTAGGCACTCTGGTGCTGGGCTATTGCCTGATGCAGTTTGATAACGGTACGGCTTCCAGTGGTTTGTCCTGGCTCTCTGTTGGCATGACGATGATGTGTATTGCCGGTTATGCGATGAGCGCCGCGCCAGTGGTGTGGATCCTGTGCTCTGAAATTCAGCCGCTGAAATGCCGCGATTTTGGTATTACCTGTTCGACCACCACGAACTGGGTGTCGAACATGATTATCGGCGCGACCTTCCTGACGCTGCTCGACAGCATTGGTGCTGCCGGTACGTTCTGGCTCTACACCGCGCTGAACATTGCGTTTGTGGGCATTACCTTCTGGCTCATTCCGGAAACCAAGAATGTCACGCTGGAGCATATCGAACGCAAACTGATGGCAGGCGAGAAATTGAGAAATATCGGCATCTGATGTCTCTGGCCGGATGTGCTGTACATCCGGCCTTTTTTTCGCTAATAGAGATCGGGCGCCAGGCCGTTGAGTTCCTTATTCAGCCTTGCTGCATTAACTCACAAGTCAGGAGAAAGGAATGAAAACAATTGGTCTGCTAGGGGGTATGAGCTGGGAATCCACTATTCCTTACTATCGTCTGATAAATGAAGGCATTAAACAGCGACTTGGTGGGCTTCACTCTGCGCAAGTGCTGCTACATAGCGTTGATTTTCATGAAATAGAAGAGTGTCAACGTTGCGGGGAGTGGGATAAAGCAGGAGAAATTCTGGCTGAAGCGGCACTTGGCTTACAGCGGGCGGGGGCTGAAGGCATTGTGTTATGTACCAATACGATGCACAAAGTAGCGGATGCTATCGAATCCCGTTGTTCACTGCCTTTCTTACATATTGCGGATGCCACTGGACGTGCAATTACCCGTGCCGGAATGACTCGCGTGGCGCTGCTGGGTACACGCTACACCATGGAACAGGATTTTTATCGTGGGCGACTGGCGGCGCAATTTTCCATCGACTGTCTGATCCCTGAAGCGGATGAACGGGCGAAAATTAACCAGATTATTTTTGAAGAACTGTGTCTGGGGCATTTTAGCGAAACATCACGCACTTATTATGCGCAAGTGATTGCTCGCCTCGCAGAACAGGGCGCGCAGGGCGTCATTTTTGGCTGTACGGAAATTGGTTTACTGGTGCCAGAAGAGCGCAGTGTTCTGCCTGTGTTTGATACTGCGGCTATTCATGCCGAGGATGCAGTAGCCTTTATGCTGTCGTAATTCACTACAAAATAGCCTCAAGAGCGGCAACCAGTTTTGGTAAACCGGTTTGTAAATGCTTGCTGAATGCCTGCACCAGTGCTGATGACGGACGATGTAGAGGGCGAATCAGGCTGACGGTGAAGGGAACCGCAATACTGAACCGCCGCACCACTAACCCACTTGCCGCATAATCCAGAGCGGTGAGTGGGTTAACTACCGAAACTCCCGCTCCCGCCCGTACCATCGCGCAAACTGACGCGGCGCTATGGGTTTCTACTATCATGCGTCGTTTAACCTGATTCTCACTAAACAACTGATCCAACAGCTGGCGATAGCTGTCAGTGCGGGAAAGGCTGATGTAGTTCTCACCGTGAAAATCTTCCGGTGTTAATACCTTTTTTGCCGCCAGCGGATGGCCCGGCGGTAAAACACACACTTCATCTAAAGACAGTAATTCGGTACGTTCCGTACCCGCAGGCGTATGCAGCGTTTCAGTGAGTCCTAGATCATGACGCTGTGCCGAAAGCCACTCTTCAAGTAGCGGTGATTCCTGCGGGACAATGTTTAAGCTGACTTCAGGATAACGGGCCAGAAACGGTTGTAGCAGCGGCGGCAAAAAAGACTGCGAAAAGACCGGCAGGCAGGCAATAGACAGTTCTCCCTGGCGAAACTCGCGCAGACTTTCGGCGGCGCTGACGATGCGATCCAGCCCGTACCAGGAGCGCTGCACCTCTTCAAACAGACGCAGCCCTTGAACGGTAGGGTGTAATCGACCGCGTACGCGTTCAAACAGTTTCAACCCGATCACCTTTTCAAAGCGCGCCAGTTCGCGGCTGACGGTTGGCTGTGAAGTGTGCAGCAGTTGTGCCGCCTCAGTCAGGCTTCCGGCGGTCATAACCGCATGAAAAATTTCAATATGACGTAAGTTAACGGCGGCCATTAGCATTCTCTCGCAATCCGGTAATCCATATCATTTTTGCATAGACTCGACATAAATCGATATTTTTTATTCTTTTTATGATGTGGCGTAATCATAAAAAAGCACTTATCTGGAGTTTGTTATGCCACATTCACTGTTCAGCACCGATACCGATCTCACCGCCGAAAATCTACTGCGTTTGCCCTCAGAATTTGGCTGCCCGGTGTGGGTTTACGATGCGCAAATTATTCGTCGGCAGATTGCAGCGCTGAAACAGTTTGATGTGGTGCGATTCGCGCAGAAAGCCTGTTCCAATATTCATATTTTGCGCTTAATGCGTGAGCAGGGTGTGAAAGTAGATTCCGTCTCATTGGGGGAAATCGAGCGTGCGCTGGCGGCGGGATATAATCCGCAAACGCATCCCGATGACATCGTCTTTACCGCGGATGTTATCGATCAGGCAACGCTTGAGCGCGTCAGTGAATTGCAAATTCCGGTGAATGCGGGGTCTGTTGATATGCTCGATCAACTGGGTCAGGTTTCGCCAGGACATCGGGTATGGCTGCGCGTTAACCCGGGGTTTGGTCACGGACACAGCCAAAAAACCAATACCGGTGGCGAAAACAGCAAGCACGGCATCTGGTATACCGATCTTCCGGCCGCGCTGGAAGTCATACAACGTCATCATATGCAATTGGTTGGCATTCACATGCACATCGGTTCTGGTGTTGATTATGCGCATCTGGAGCAGGTGTGTGGCGCGATGGTGCATCAGGTCATCGAATTCGGTCAGGATTTACAGGCTATTTCTGCGGGGGGCGGGCTTTCTGTTCCGTATCAGCAGGGAGAAGAGGCGGTTGATACTGAACATTATTATGGTCTGTGGCATGCCGCGCGTGAGCAAATCGCCCGCCATCTCGGTCACCCTGTGAAACTGGAAATCGAACCGGGTCGCTTCCTGGTAGCGCAGTCTGGTGTGTTAATTACCCAGGTGCGGAGCGTCAAACAAATGGGGAGTCGCCACTTTGTGCTGGTTGACGCTGGATTTAACGATCTGATGCGCCCGGCAATGTATGGCAGTTATCACCATATTAGCGCGCTGGCGGCTGATGGTCGCTCTCTTGAACATGCGCCAACGGTGGAAACCGTTGTCGCAGGACCATTATGTGAATCGGGCGATGTCTTTACCCAGCAGGAAGGGGGGAATGTTGAAACCCGTGCTTTACCGGAAGTGAAGGCTGGCGATTATCTGGTGCTGCATGATACCGGTGCATATGGTGCGTCAATGTCATCTAACTACAATAGTCGCCCACTGTTGCCAGAAGTTCTGTTTGATAATGGTCAGGCGCGGTTGATTCGCCGCCGCCAGACCATTGAGGAATTACTGGCGCTCGAGTTGCTTTAATCGCGGCTAGTCGCTGGCTGCGTTATGACTTGCATCCAGCGACGGTGTTGAAACTGAATGGCGACGTACCAGCGTAGGACTAAAGACGTTGGTGATTTCTGGCAGTGGGCGATTATCCGCCAGCGCCAATGCCAGTTCTGCAGCCTGGGTCGCCATTGTCACTATTGGGTAACGGACCGTGGTCAGCCGTGGGCGTACATAACGTGACACCAGCACATCATCAAAACCAATCAGCGAAATTTCACCCGGTACATCAATCCCATTGTCATTGAGCACGCCCATCGCGCCTGCCGCCATTGAGTCGTTATAACAAGCCACGGCGGTGAAATTTCTGCCTCTTCCCAACAGTTCTGTCATCGCCTGTTCGCCACCGCTTTCGTCCGGTTCGCCGAAAGTCACCAGCCGATCATTAGCCGGAATACCGCTTTCGGCAAGGGCATCGTAATACCCTCGCAGACGATCTTCGGCATCAGAAATAGAGTGGTTAGAGCAGAGATAACCAATGCGTGTATGACCCTGCTGAATTAAATGGCGTGTCGCCAGCCAGGCACCGTAGCGATCGTCCAGAGCGATACAACGACTCTCAAAACCCGGAAGGATCCGGTTGATTAACACCATGCCGGGTATTTGCTTCATCAATGAGGACAAATCGGCATCCGGGATCATTTTGGCATGGACGACCAGCGCGGCGCAGCGATGGCGAATCAACTGCTCAATGGCCTGGCGTTCTTTTTGTTCGTTGTGGTAACCGTTGCCAATTAATAAGAAATTACCGGTATGGTAAGCCACCTGTTCGACCGCTTTCACCATTGCACCGAAAAACGGATCGGAAACATCACCAACGACCAGGCCAACCGTTTCAGTGGTCTGTTGAGCCAACGCGCGGGCGTTAGCGTTCGGGTGATAACTCAGAGATTCCATTGCGCTATGCACAGCCAGACGAGAAGCTTCGCTGGCTTTTGGAGAGTTATTAATGACGCGGGAAACGGTGGCGACTGAAACGCCTGCCAGTCGGGCTACATCCTTAATGGTCGCCATGAAAATACCTTTGTGGGTAAACGCTTACATTCTGCCAGTGTTACGGAAAACGCCCGTTGGTTCAAGGGGCGTTGTGATTTCAGCGTGGGAAGTGTGCGCGAAGCGAGAATACGTAAGGAAAAAAAGAGATTGCAAACCTTTGGTTACACTTTGCGAAACGCTGTTGCGATTGACTGCTGGTGGCATTTGTCTACAGGTTGATAAAGTGGTGATCCCAGAGGTATTGATAGGTGAAGTCAACTTCGGGTTGAGCACATGAATTACACCAGCCTGCGCAGATGCGCAGGTTTTTTTTGCCTGTCGCAAATCTGTAACAGTAACCGACAATTTACACACCTCGTTGCATTTCCCTTCATTCCTTTGCTTTTTCTCGCTGGCGAAGCGTCGTCGTGCGGACCACAATCAAGATCCCAGAGGTATTGATTGGTGAGATTATTCGGTACGCTCTTCGTACCCTGTCTCTTGCACCAACCTGCGCGGATGCGCAGGTTTTTTTTCGCACCGACTTTACTGTCGCTCGAGCTCTTCATCTCGTGTAATCTCACCGCATTCGCATTTAATGAATAATGAGCAAAGGGAGTTGAAATGCTTTTTAGCTTTTTTCGAAATTTGTGCCTTGCTCTGTACCGCGTTCGCGTGACAGGTGACACCCAGGCGCTGAAGGGCGAGCGCGTTCTTATCACGCCCAATCACGTCTCTTTTATTGATGGCATTCTGTTGGCGCTATTTTTACCCGTTCGCCCAGTGTTTGCTGTTTACACCTCCATCAGCCAGCAGTGGTATATGCGTTGGTTGAAATCATTTATCGACTTCGTTCCTCTCGATCCGACACAGCCGATGGCAATCAAACATCTGGTTCGTTTGGTGGAACAAGGCCGTCCAGTAGTGATTTTCCCTGAGGGGCGCATCACGACCACCGGTTCGCTGATGAAAATTTACGATGGCGCCGGTTTTGTGGCGGCGAAGTCAGGCGCGACGGTTATTCCGGTGCGAATTGAAGGGGCGGAGCTTACGCACTTCAGTCGCTTGAAAGGTCTGGTTAAACGGCGCTTGTTCCCGCAAATTCATCTGCATATTTTGCCTCCCACGCAGGTGCCGATGCCAGATGCACCGCGCGCCCGTGACCGCCGTAAAATCGCGGGGGAAATGCTGCACCAAATTATGATGGAAGCGCGTATGGCGGTACGCCCACGTGAAACGCTGTACGAATCACTACTGAGCGCAATGTACCGTTTTGGGGCCAGGAAAAAGTGTGTCGAAGACGTCAACTTTACCCCAGATACCTATCGCAAGTTGCTCACTAAAACACTGTTTGTTGGTCGCATCCTCGAAAAATATAGCGTTGAAGGGGAAAGAATCGGCTTAATGCTGCCCAATGCAGGCATCAGTGCGGCAGTGATTTTTGGGGCCATCGCCCGTCGCCGTATTCCGGCAATGATGAACTACACCGCCGGGGTAAAAGGGCTGACCAGCGCCATTACAGCGGCTGAAATCAAAACTATCTTCACTTCTCGCCAGTTCCTCGACAAAGGCAAACTCTGGCATCTGCCGGAGCAGCTGACTCAGGTACGCTGGGTGTATCTGGAAGATTTAAAAGCGGATGTCACCACTGCCGACAAAGTGTGGATCTTCGCCCATCTGTTGATGCCGCGTCTGGCACAGGTAAAACAGCAACCAGAAGAAGAGGCGCTGATCCTCTTTACCTCCGGTTCTGAAGGCCATCCGAAAGGCGTCGTCCATAGCCATAAAAGCATTCTGGCGAACGTCGAGCAGATTAAAACGATTGCCGATTTCACCACCAACGATCGCTTTATGTCGGCGTTACCGTTGTTTCACTCCTTTGGTTTAACTGTTGGCTTGTTTACGCCCCTGCTGACGGGCGCAGAAGTCTTCCTTTACCCCAGTCCATTGCATTACCGCATTGTGCCTGAACTGGTGTACGACCGCAGTTGTACGGTGCTTTTCGGTACTTCGACCTTCCTTGGTCATTACGCGCGCTTCGCCAACCCGTATGACTTCTATCGTCTACGCTATGTGGTGGCTGGCGCGGAGAAACTACAAGAAAGCACCAAACGACTTTGGCAGGATAAATTTGGCCTGCGTATTCTTGAAGGCTACGGCGTGACTGAATGCGCGCCAGTGGTGTCCATCAACGTACCGATGGCAGCGAAACCCGGCACCGTCGGGCGTATTTTGCCGGGGATGGATGCACGTCTGCTGGCGGTTCCGGGTATTGAAGAAGGTGGTCGCCTGCAACTAAAAGGGCCGAACATAATGAACGGCTACCTGCGGGTGGAGAAACCAGGCGTGCTGGAAGTGCCAACGGCTGAGAACATACTCGGTGAGATGGAGCGCGGCTGGTATGACACTGGCGATATCGTGCGTTTTGATGAACAGGGATTTGTGCAGATTCAGGGGCGGGCAAAACGCTTCGCCAAAATTGCCGGAGAGATGGTTTCACTGGAAATGGTGGAACAACTGGCACTTGGTGTTTCTCCAGATAAAGTCCATGCCACCGCGATTAAGAGCGACGCCAGTAAAGGCGAGGCGCTGGTATTGTTCACTACAGACAGCGAACTGACGCGCGATAAACTACAGCAATACGCCCGCGAGCACGGCGTACCGGAACTTGCCGTACCGCGTGACATTCGCTATCTGAAGCAGATGCCATTACTGGGCAGCGGCAAGCCTGACTTTGTCACGTTGAAAAGTTGGGTAGACGAAGCGGAAAAACACGATGAGTGAGTCAGTGCACACTAACACTTCGCTATGGTCGAAGGGAATGAAAGCAGTTATTGCCGCGCAGTTTCTCTCTGCGTTTGGCGATAACGCGCTGCTGTTTGCCACTCTGGCGCTACTGAAAGCCCAGTTCTACCCGGACTGGAGTCAGCCAATCCTGCAAATGGTGTTTGTGGGCGCTTACATTCTTTTTGCGCCATTTGTCGGTCAGGTGGCGGATAGCTTTGCGAAAGGCCGGGTAATGATGTTTGCCAACGGCCTTAAGTTGCTGGGGGCTGCCAGTATCTGTTTTGGCATTAATCCGTTTCTCGGTTATACGCTGGTGGGCGTCGGTGCAGCGGCTTATTCTCCGGCGAAATACGGTATTCTTGGCGAGTTAACAACCGGTAATCAGTTAGTGAAGGCTAACGGCTTGATGGAAGCCTCCACTATTGCGGCGATTTTGCTCGGCTCCGTAGCCGGTGGCGTGCTGGCGGACTGGCATGTTCTTGCCGCGCTAGCGGCCTGTGCGCTGGCTTATGCTGGCGCGGTAGCGGCAAATCTCTACATTCCAAAACTGGCGGCGGCGCGTCCGGGACAGTCGTGGAATCTTATCAACATGGCCCGCAGCTTTATCTCTGCTTGCGCCGTATTATGGCACAACGGTGAAACACGATTTTCGCTGGTGGGAACCAGTTTATTCTGGGGCGCGGGTGTCACGTTGCGTTTTCTGTTGGTGCTGTGGGTGCCGGTGGCGCTGGGCATTACCGATAACGCGACCCCGACCTACCTCAACGCGATGGTAGCGATTGGCATCGTGGTTGGTGCGGGGGCGGCAGCAAAACTGGTCACCCTGGAAACCGTATCACGCTGCATGCCAGCCGGCATTTTGATTGGCGTGGTGGTGCTGATTTTCTCCCTGCAACACGAACTTCTGCCAGCCTATGCCTTGTTGATGTTGATTGGCGTACTTGGAGGCTTTTTTGTGGTACCGCTCAATGCATTATTACAGGAGCGAGGCAAAAAAAGCGTCGGGGCGGGGAATGCGATTGCAGTACAGAATCTCGGCGAAAACAGCGCCATGCTGCTGATGTTGGGAATTTACTCGCTGGCAGTAATGGTAGGCATCCCAGTCGTGCCCATAGGCATTGGCTTTGGTGCGCTGTTTGCGCTGGCAATAACGGCGCTGTGGATCTGGCAACGCCGTCATTAATCTTTTGCCAGATGGCACATTCAGCCATCTGGCGAAGGTCACATTCCCGAAGGGTGCATACCTTTCGGATACTTCACGCTGTAAGAGAATGGCAGACTCACGTTCTCTTTGCCTGACAGTTTCAGCGTCCAGGTCAGTTCACCCGTTTTTGCATCAAACTGCGCCTGCCCGTACTGCATTTTTTCTACCGTAATATCACTATTAGCACTGACTGGGATCTGGTCGAGCAGAGTAATATCCACCGCTTCGCCGTAGCTGTTCTTCACATTAAGGGTGTAACTGAAGTTACGTATTGCGCTGTCATTAAAGATAGATAACGCATTCTCTTTTTTGAGTGCGGCTTTACGCTGAATAATCAACTTAGGATCGCGGTTAAGCTGAATATCCAGCGACTTGCCATCTTCCGGCGGCTGTAAATAACCCACGCCGGTACGGTTATTGCCAAAGAAGATCTGACTTTCGCCGGGGATTAAATTTAACTGTTCCCACTCTTTAATTTGTACCTGGAGCCAGGCGTCATTACTGATCTTTGGAATAGCAAAGAAGCGATATTTACCGTTGACCGACTCTTCCTTAATGACCACCGTGCGCGCGGTATTATCGCTGTCGATTTGCCACGGTAGCGAAAGTGCATAGCGAACATTTTGCGCGGTAAAACTTTCTGGTTGCGGTGAAACGGGCGCTGCCGATGCCGCATACATGCGCCCGGCTCGTTGCTCCCTTGTTTTTTGCATCTCTGCCCCCAGGGCTTTCTGCAATTCTGAGACATCCTGGTCAGACGAATTTTCCGAACGCTGTTTCATCACAGGTGATTCTGAAAGCGAGCCGTTTACACCTCCATACTCCGGAACATCCACATACTGGGGTTCCAGTTGCGGCAAGGTGAGGTGAGTATCAGGTTCATTGGTCGAGAGCACGAGATTAACGTTTTTCCATGTAAGCCCGGTGTACTGGCGAATATTAGCCTTGTAAACCAGACGCAGCGGCTGGTTTATGGCCGTGGCGTGAATATCATAGAGCGGCGTCCATGTAGCATCAGGAGTCATATAACGCACCACCGCTTTCGCAGTGACGGCTTTTGGGACATATACCTTAGCGATGATAACCTGCGGATCATTGGCTGCTTCTGAATCGCCGTTACTCATGCTCTCGCGTTGCTCCAGCTTTTCAATTTCCAGCTGGTTATCAGCAAGTTTCTGCGTCAGTTCATTGTCAACACGTAATAGCTCACCATTTTTCTCTTTCACCATCTGCAGATACTTGCCAACTTCGGCGGCACTTTTATTTGTTAATGTGCTATTTGCCTCTAATACCTTAATTTGAGCCGCGATATTGTCTTTCTCGGCGGTCAGTTTTGCCTGTTCCTGTCTGGCAGCTTTTAACTGTTGCTGAATATCTGACGGCAGCGTATTCGGTTGTGTTCCCTGTAACTCAATACGTGAGGAAAGCACAGTCACTCCGTTATCGATAGAGATGGCGATGCTGTCGTCGGTTACCGAATTGGCGATATTAGTGAAGATAATTTCGCTTTCTCCGGCTGGTAAATTAAGTGTCTCTTCACCTTGCAGGCTGGCACCATGCAGATAAACCGTGACGTCTTTCAGCGTTAACGGTTGGGTTAATTGCGCACCCCAAACGGAAGAAACGCAACCGACAAACAGCATAGCGAGAGGAAGCGGTCTTAGAATCAACATGGTTATCCTTAACAAGCATTGAAACGCGCGCTGGCGTTGACCGAAAGAGTCTATTGCGCTTTGTCAGGAGAGAGGCGGCGAAAAGTAGTGAATATATTCTGAAAAAGTTGTGACAAGAGATGCCTGGCGCAGAACGCCAGGCGGAAGATTTAAGGTGCCGGATAAGTATAAACCTGATGCACTGCTTCAATTTCTGACAACACGTCTTCGCTTAACTCCAGATGCAAACTTTCGACGTTAGTTTTCAGCTGTTCCATCGTTGTTGCGCCCAGCAGAGTGCTGGCAACAAACGGTTGACGACGCACAAAGGCCAGCGCCATCTGAGCAGGATCCAGACCATGACGTTTGGCGATATCAACATACGCCGCGACGGCTTTTTGCGTTTGCTCACCGCTGTAGCGAGTGAAGCGGCTAAAGAGTGTATTGCGCGCGCCAGCCGGTTTTGCGCCGTTGAGATATTTCCCGCTCAACGTGCCAAATCCCAGACACGAATAAGCCAGTAACTCGACGCCTTCATATTGGCTGACTTCCGCCAGACCCACTTCAAAGCTGCGATTTAACAAGCTGTAGGGGTTTTGAATGGTGACGATACGCGGCAGGTCGTGTTTATCCGCGAGATGTAAATAGCGCATTACGCCAAATGCGGTTTCATTCGACACGCCGATATAACGAATTTTCCCCGCGCGTTGGTACTCTGCCAGTGCGTCCAGCGTATCCAGCAGAGAGACCGCGGGTGCGGAATCAGTCCAGCTATAACCGAGCTTGCCAAAGCAATTGGTCGGGCGCTGTGGCCAGTGCACCTGATAGAGATCGAGATAATCAGTCTGCAGACGCTTGAGGCTGTCATGCAGAGCTTCGCGGATATTCTTCCTGTCCAGCGCCTGATCCGGGCGGATCCCCTTGTCATTATTACGCGACGGTCCGCTCACTTTGGAGGCGATAATTAACTTTTCGCGGTTGCCATGTTTTGCCAGCCAGTTACCGACATAGGTCTCGGTTAACCCCTGAGTTTCGGGGCGTGGCGGTACCGGGTACATCTCGGCAACGTCGATAAGGTTAATGCCCTGAGCAACGGCATAGTCGAGTTGTGCATGGGCGTCGGCTTCGCTGTTCTGTTCACCAAACGTCATCGTGCCAAGCCCCAGCGTGCTGACTTCCAGCGAGCTGTGGGGTATACGGTGATATTGCATAGCCGTTTCCTTTTTATAATCACGACATAAGGAATATAAAAATGGCAGAGGGAAGGGAAAAGGGAAAGAGAAAAATCTTAAGGCCAGCCGGATGCTGACCTTATTTTTTAACGTTCAATAATTTGCGAAACATCATCACGGTTTATTTGCATCGCGTTACCTTGCTGATCGTGATAACTCACCAGCCCGGTGTCATCATCAATTTCCGGTTTTCCATCTGTCAAAATCATACGGCCATCTTTGGTCGCCATGACGTAATCACTGGAACAGCCGGAAACGGCAAATGCCAGTCCGACTGCAGAAATTAATACTGCCCATTTTTTCATCCGGTCATCCTCACCTATTTTGCCCATTAATGATAATAGACTGTTTATAATCTGACGTTATACATCATGAAAGCAGGAAAATCTTAAACTGTGAGGAGGAGAGCTGGCCGAACGCTCTCCCGCAGGAGAGCGAACGGAATATCAGAGCGGATTCTTTTTGTTGCGAATCAGGTTGAGGCTTTCAACCGCAATAGAGAAGAACATCGCGAAGTAGATGTAACCTTTCGGTACGTGGATATCGAAACTTTCCAGAATCAGGGTAAAGCCCACCAGAATCAGGAAAGAGAGCGCCAGCATTTTTACCGAAGGGTGGCGTTCGACAAAATCACCAATCGAGCGCGCGGCGAACATCATCACGCCTACGGCAATTACCACTGCTGCCATCATTATGAATAAGTGATCTGACAGGCCCACAGCGGTAATCACCGAGTCGAGGCTGAAAATAATATCCAGCAGCATAATCTGCACGATAGCGCCGAGGAATGATGAAACGCGAGTTTTCAACCCTTCTTCTTCGCCTTCAATGGATTCGTGGATTTCCTTGCTGGCTTTCCAGATAAGGAACAGACCGCCGAGTAACAAAATTAAATCGCGAGCGGAAATTTCCTGACTGAATATTGTAAAAAGCGGATTCGTCAGACGTGTGACCCAGGCAATAGACGCCAGCAGCGCCAGACGCATGACCATCGCCGCTGCCAAACCCAGACGCCGCGCGTGGCCACGTTGTGCTGTAGGTAGTTTTGCCACCACCAGCGAGAGGAAAATAATATTATCGATCCCAAGAACGATCTCCAGCAGCGTCAGCGTACCGAGCGCAAGCCAGGCGTTAGGATCGGTTACCCATGCAAATAACATCAAACAAAGCCCTGCCAAAAAAATGAAGCGGTAATTATATGCCCGGAATGCGGCAGGTCAAAGCGATGGGTGCTGGATCAAAAAATGACGAGCCAATAGCGCACTGGTGAAATTCTTCTTTAAATAAAAGCCGCGTGGCAGTGTCAGAATCGGTTCACCCTGGGCGCCAATGGCTTCGGTGAGCGCTTTCGCATTCGCCGCTTTAGGTCTTATCTGTAAATATTCCCCGTGACGAGCGGTAATTCTTTCAACCTGACCAAGAACAATCATATCCATCAATTCTTCCCAGTCTTCGCGTAACTGCCGTTCCTCTTCGTCATTTGGACTCCACAGTAATGGTGACCCTACGCGCCGCTGCGCCAGAGGAATACTGCGCTCGCCTTCTACAGGTATCCACAGCACGCGTTTTAACTTGTGACGTACATGGCTGGTTTCCCAGGTGACGCCGCTATTGCCGGTTAAAGGCGCCACGCAAACGAAAGTGGTTTCCAGAGGACGGCCAAGGCTATCCACAGGAATCGTTTTTAGCTCTACGCCCAGGGCCGCAAAATCTTGTTCAGGTTTACTGCCCGCGCTGGCGCCAAGCCAAATTTCCAGCAACACGCCTATCCAGCCTTTATCGCGCTTTAAATTCTCCGGTGCAACCAGCCCGGCAAGTGCCGCCAGCTCACCCAATGTGTAACCGGAAAGTTGCTGTGCTTGCGCAAATAACTGCGCTTCAGTTTCTGGTGGAGAGAGCAATGGGCGAGGCTGGAGCATGGTGTTATACCTTGATTAAAAATTGAGCAGCAATTTTATACCGGATATACCAAGTGTAACTTTTTCCACGCGTGTTATTCAATTGCATGATTTATATTGCTTTTTAGGTTTCAGATAACCACGTTGCGCAACGTATGTGGAGGTTTTCCAAATCTGGTCACTGAAAATAAACAGGATCTTACACCATGTTATCCACAGAAAGCTGGGATAACTGTGAAAAACCCTCACTACTGTTTCCATTTACAGCCTTGACGTGCGACGAAACTCCAATTTTTAGTGATGCGGTGCTTAACTTATTGGCACATTCTGTGGATAAATACGACATTGGTTGATCTTTCACCACCTCGTATACAGTGAGTGTGATACAGGTCACGATTTTACCTGTTTGGTAGCGATTTAAGCACCTAGTTCATTGATTAGTAACTATTATTTTGTAATGCCTGAATCAGGGTTGTTCAGAATGCTCTGGGTTTTCCCGCAGTAATTCCGTACTTCTTCACAACTCTATCCACAGAAAAGGTGAATAAAAACGGTGATGTTCCCCCTCTGCTGTTTATAACTCTGCACTTAACTGTGAGTTATTCAATTGTTATTAGTGTGTAATGCCTTGCAGAGAGTGGTTTACCGCCTTCCAGGAGTATGAAACAATCATTCGCATATAAAGTTTTATTTTGAGGTAGTCCGGTGATTGATGACGATGGCTACCGCCCAAACGTAGGTATCGTGATTTGTAATCGTCAGGGGCAAGTAATGTGGGCCCGTCGATTTGGTCAGCACTCCTGGCAATTTCCGCAAGGCGGAATTAACCCCGGAGAATCCGCAGAACAGGCGATGTACCGTGAATTGTTTGAAGAAGTAGGATTAAGCCGCAAAGACGTTCGAATCCTTGCTTCAACGCGTAACTGGTTGCGCTACAAATTACCAAAACGTTTGGTGCGTTGGGACACGAAGCCGGTGTGTATCGGCCAAAAACAAAAATGGTTTCTCTTGCAGCTGGTGAGCGGCGATGCGGAAATCAATATGCAAACCAGCAGTACACCAGAGTTTGACGGCTGGCGTTGGGTAAGTTACTGGTATCCGGTCAGACAGGTGGTGTCATTTAAACGTGATGTCTACCGCAGGGTAATGAAAGAGTTTGCGAGTGTTGTGATGGCGCTACAGGACAATACGCCTAAACCACAAAACGCATCTACTTATCGACGTAAAAGAGGTTAAGTCACGCCAATTATGCTCACTCGCCTGCGCGAAATAGTCGAAAAGGTAGCCAGTGCTCCCCGCCTTAACGAGGCGTTGAATATTCTGGTTACCGACATCTGTCTTGCGATGGATACCGAAGTCTGTTCGGTCTACCTGGCCGATCACGACCGACGTTGTTACTACCTGATGGCGACTCGGGGGCTGAAAAAACCGCGAGGTCGCACCGTAACGCTCGCGTTTGATGAAGGGATCGTCGGCCTGGTTGGCAGGCTGGCGGAACCGATAAACCTTGCGGATGCGCAAAAACACCCCAGCTTCAAATATGTCCCCTCCGTTAAAGAAGAGCGTTTCCGTGCTTTCTTAGGCGTTCCGATTATTCAGCGTCGCCAATTGCTTGGCGTGCTGGTGGTGCAGCAACGAGAGCTACGCCAGTACGATGAAAGCGAAGAATCCTTTCTGGTGACGCTCGCCACCCAGATGGCGGCCATTCTTTCCCAGTCGCAGTTGACTGCCTTATTCGGACAATATCGCCAGACGCGAATCCGCGCATTACCGGCCGCGCCCGGTGTGGCTATTGCCGAAGGTTGGCAGGATGCCACTTTACCCTTAATGGAACAGGTGTATCAGGCATCAACGCTGGATCCAGCGCTGGAACGTGAGCGCCTGACCGGAGCGCTGGAAGAGGCAGCTAACGAATTTCGTCGTTACAGCAAACGCTTTGCTGCCGGGGCGCAGAAAGAAACTGCGGCCATTTTCGATCTTTACTCGCACCTGCTTTCTGACACCCGTCTGCGTCGCGAACTGTTTGCCGAGGTGGATAAAGGCTCGGTCGCAGAGTGGGCTGTGAAAACGGTCATTGAAAAATTTGCTGAACAGTTTGCCGCGCTAAGTGATAACTATCTCAAAGAGCGCGCTGGCGATTTACGCGCGCTGGGCCAGCGGTTGCTGTTTCACCTTGATGATGCAAATCAGGGGCCGAACGCCTGGCCGGAACGTTTCATTCTGGTGGCAGATGAATTGTCGGCGACGACCCTTGCGGAGTTGCCCCAGGATCGCTTAGTCGGCGTCGTCGTACGCGATGGTGCGGCCAACTCCCATGCGGCGATTATGGTGCGCGCGCTGGGTATTCCTACCGTGATGGGGGCGGACATTCAACCTTCAGTGCTGCATCATCGGACGCTGATTGTTGATGGTTATCGCGGGGAATTACTGGTCGACCCGGAACCGGTGTTGCTACAAGAATACCAACGGCTAATTAGCGAAGAAAATGAGCTAAGCCGGCTGGCGGAAGATGACGTCAATTTACCCGCACAGTTAAAAAGCGGTGAGCGCATTAAAGTCATGCTTAATGCGGGTTTAAGCCCGGAACATGAAGAAAAACTGGGCAGTCGCATTGATGGTATCGGCCTTTATCGCACTGAAATTCCTTTCATGTTGCAAAGCGGTTTCCCGTCGGAAGAAGAGCAGGTGGCGCAATATCAGGGCATGTTGCAAATGTTCAATGATAAGCCTGTCACGCTGCGCACGCTGGATGTTGGTGCTGATAAGCAACTGCCTTACATGCCTATCAGCGAAGAGAATCCATGTCTGGGTTGGCGTGGGATCCGCATTACGCTCGATCAGCCGGAGATCTTTTTGATCCAGGTGCGGGCGATGCTGCGTGCTAATGCAGCAACGGGCAACCTGAACATCTTATTGCCGATGGTCACAAGCCTCGATGAAGTTGACGAAGCACGCCGCCTGATTGAACGTGCCGGACGTGAAGTCGAGGAGATGATCGGCTATGCGATCCCCAAACCGCGGATCGGTATCATGCTGGAAGTGCCATCGATGGTGTTTATGTTGCCTCACCTGGTAAACCGGGTCGATTTTATCTCTGTTGGCACCAACGATCTGACTCAATACATTCTGGCTGTTGATCGTAACAACACGCGAGTTGCGAACATTTATGACAGCCTGCATCCTGCGATGTTACGTGCGCTGGCAATGATCGCCCGGGAAGCGGAAACGCAAGGAATAGATCTCCGTTTGTGTGGCGAAATGGCGGGAGATCCTATGTGCGTAGCAATCCTCATTGGGCTTGGGTATCGCCATCTGTCTATGAACGGGCGTTCTGTTGCGCGCGTAAAATATTTGCTGCGGCGCATTGATTTTGCCGAAGCAGAAAACCTTGCGCAGCGCAGCCTGGAAGCACAACTGGCGACTGAAGTTCGTCATCAGGTTGCGGCATTTATGGAGCGTCGCGGCATGGGTGGGCTGATTCGCGGGGGGCTATAGCGCGGATCGTATACATATCTTTTAACGGTATCCGGCAACCAGCCTGGTCCCCTTGTGCTATTATTCGCACCTTTGGAGCGCCTGGAACCTGCGGCGCGCATTTCAATCGCTGTTCTCTTTCAGCGAAATAACAAGAACTTGTGGTGACAGATGACCAGTAGCTATCTGCATTTTCCGGAATTCGATCCGGTCATTTTCTCAATAGGACCCGTTGCGCTTCACTGGTACGGCCTGATGTATCTGGTAGGTTTCATTTTTGCGATGTGGCTGGCAACACGTCGGGCGAACCGTCCGGGGAGCGGCTGGACCAAAAATGAAGTTGAAAACTTACTCTATGCGGGTTTCCTTGGCGTTTTCCTTGGCGGACGTATTGGGTATGTTCTGTTCTACAACTTCCCGCAGTTTATGGCCGATCCGCTGTATCTGTTCCGTGTCTGGGACGGCGGCATGTCCTTCCACGGCGGCCTGATTGGCGTGATTGTGGTGATGATTATCTTCGCCCGCCGTACCAAACGTTCCTTCTTCCAGGTCTCTGATTTTATCGCACCGCTTATTCCGTTTGGTCTTGGCGCCGGGCGTCTGGGCAACTTTATTAACGGCGAATTGTGGGGCCGCGTTGACCCGAACTTCCCGTTTGCCATGCTGTTCCCGGGTTCCCGTACCGAAGATATTCTGTTGCTGCAAAACAATCCGCAGTGGCAGTCCATTTTTGATACTTACGGCGTGCTGCCTCGCCACCCGTCACAGTTGTACGAACTGCTGCTGGAAGGTGTGGTGCTGTTTATTATCCTCAACTTGTATATTCGTAAACCGCGCCCGATGGGGGCCGTGTCTGGCTTGTTCCTGATTGGCTACGGCGCGTTTCGCATCATTGTTGAGTTTTTCCGCCAGCCCGACGCGCAGTTTACCGGTGCCTGGGTGCAGTACATCAGCATGGGGCAAATTCTTTCCATCCCGATGATCGTCGCGGGTGTGATCATGATGGTCTGGGCATATCGTCACAGCCCACAGCAACACGTTTCCTGAGGAACCATGAAACAGTATTTAGAACTGATGCAAAAAGTGCTCGACGAAGGCACACAGAAAAACGACCGTACCGGAACCGGAACGCTTTCCATTTTTGGTCATCAGATGCGTTTTAACCTGCAGGATGGATTCCCGCTGGTGACAACCAAACGTTGCCACCTGCGTTCCATCATCCACGAACTACTGTGGTTCCTGCAGGGCGACACCAACATTGCTTATCTGCACGAAAACAATGTCACCATCTGGGACGAATGGGCTGATGTAAACGGTGACCTCGGCCCGGTATATGGCAAACAGTGGCGCGCCTGGCCAACGCCGGATGGACGTCATATTGACCAGATAACCACAGTGCTGAACCAGTTGAAAAACGACCCGGATTCCCGCCGCATTATTGTTTCGGCGTGGAACGTGGGGGAACTGGATAAAATGGCACTGGCTCCATGCCATGCGTTCTTCCAGTTCTATGTCGCAGACGGCAAACTCTCTTGCCAGCTTTATCAACGCTCCTGTGACGTCTTCCTGGGGCTGCCGTTTAACATTGCCAGCTATGCGTTACTGGTGCATATGATGGCGCAGCAGTGCGATCTTGAAGTGGGTGATTTTGTCTGGACCGGTGGCGACACGCACCTGTACAGCAACCATATGGATCAAACCCATCTGCAATTAAGTCGCGAACCGCGTCCGCTGCCGAAGCTGATTATTAAACGTAAACCCGAATCCATCTTCGACTACCGTTTCGAAGACTTTGAGATTGAAGGCTACGATCCGCATCCGGGCATTAAAGCGCCGGTGGCTATCTAATTACGAAACATCCTGCCAGAGCCGACGCCAGTGTGCGTCGGTTTTTTTTACCCTCCGTTAAATTCTTCGAGACGCCTTCCCGAAATTTTGCAACGCCCTGCAACAGGGTAAATAGTCCGGAAGACGGGCCGAAGAAATAGAAACTGGCACTCGTCTTTTTTTCTCCGCGCCGCATACTGCCGGCATGAAAAAACAACGTGGTTATACGCTGATTGAAACACTGGTCGCGATGCTGATTTTGGTCATGCTAAGTGCAAGTGGACTCTATGGCTGGCAGTACTGGCAGCAGTCGCAACGGTTATGGCAAACCGCCAGCCAGGCGCGAGACTATTTGCTCTATTTACGTGAGGATGCCAACTGGCATAACCGCGACCACAGTATCAGTGTCATCAGGGAGGGAACGTCATGGTGTCTTGCGAGTGCCGCCGCTGGGGCGAATACCTGTCATGGCAGTTCACCGCTGGTCTTTGTGCCTCGCTGGCCCGAAGTCGAAATGAGCGACCTGACACCTTCGCTCACTTTCTTTGGCCTACGCAATACTGCATGGGCCGGACATATTCGCTTCAAAAATTCAGCGGGCGAGTGGTGGTTGGTCGTTTCGCCATGGGGAAGGCTCCGGCTTTGTCAGCAAGGAGAAACAGAAGGATGCTTATAAAAGAGCAAGGTTTTTCTCTACTGGAAGTGCTGATTGCTATGGCAATCAGTAGCGTACTGCTGCTGGGAGCTGCGCGATTCCTGCCCGCATTACAGCGTGAAAGTTTGATTACTACTCGCAAGCTGGCGCTGGAAGATGAAATCTGGCTGCGGGTATATACAGTCGCGAAGCATCTCCAGAGAGCAGGTTATTGTCATGGAACCTGTCCCGGTGAAGGTCTGAAAATTGTTGGGCAGGGTGACTGTATCATTGTGCAGTGGGATGCGAACAGTAACGGTATCTGGGAGCATGAGCCGGGAAAAGAATCCGACCAGATTGGATTTCGGCTAAAAGACAATGTCCTGGAAACGCTACGCGGCACGACATCCTGTGAAGGTAAGGGCTGGGATAAATTGACCAATCCAGATGCCGTCGTTATCGACACTTTTCAGGTTACCCGACAGGATAACAGCGGTTTCCCGCCGGTGCTGACGGTTAATATGCACGCTGCCAGCAAGGCTGATCCACAAACCGTGGTACTTGCCAGCTATAGCGTGACAGGATTCAACCTGTGAACCGCGAAAAGGGTGTTTCATCGCTGGCACTGGTCCTGATGCTGCTGGTTTTGGGCAGCTTGCTGCTACAAGGAATGAGCCAGCAGGATCGTAGTTTTGCCTCTCGCGTGACTATGGAAAGCCAGTCATTACGCCGTCAGGCCATTGTGCAGTCGGCGCTTGAGTGGGGGAAAATGCATGCCTGGCAGGTACAGCAAGCTGTTCAGTGTTCGCAATATGCCGCAACGGGTGCTCGAGCTTGCCTGCGAAGACTTGCGGATAATAAAGCCTTGCTAATAGCCGGTTATGAAGACGTTTCATTATGGCGAATGGGGGAAGTCATCGATGGGAATATCGTATTTTCGCCACATGGCTGGAGTGATTTTTGTCCGCTGAAAGAGGAGGCGTTATGTCAGCTTCCCTGAAGAATCAGCAAGGTTTTAGCCTGCCGGAGGTGATGTTGGCGATGGTACTGATGGTGATGATTGTCACTGCGTTATCTGGTTACCAGCGAACATTAAGCACCAGTCTTGCCAGCAGAAACCAGTACCAGCAGCTCTGGCGGCACGCCTGGCAGCAAGCACAACTGCGCGCGATTTCGCCACCTGCAAACTGGCAGGTCAACCGAATGCAGACATCGCAGGCGGGATGTGTCAGCATCAGCGTTACGCTATTTTCACCCGGGGGCAGAGAAGGCGAGATGACCCGCCTGCATTGCCCGAATCGTCAGTAGTCAGGAGCCGCTATGTTAAGGGTCTACCATTCCAATCGTCTGGACGTACTGGAAGCGTTGATGGAGTTTATTGTCGAACGCGAACGGCTGGACGATCCTTTCGAGCCAGAAATGATTCTGGTGCAAAGTACCGGTATGGCGCAGTGGCTGCAAATGACCCTGTCGCAGAAATTCGGCATTGCGGCAAACATTGATTTTCCGCTGCCTGCGAGCTTTATCTGGGATATGTTTGTCCGTGTATTACCGGAGATCCCCAAAGAGAGCGCCTTTAACAAGCGGAGTATGAGCTGGAAACTGATGACTCTGCTGCCGCAACTGCTGGATCGCGAAGATTTTACACTATTGCGTCATTACCTGACTGACGATAGCGACAAGCGAAAACTGTTTCAGCTTTCCTCAAAAGCGGCGGACCTGTTTGACCAATATCTGGTCTATCGCCCGGACTGGCTGGCGCAGTGGGAAGCCGGGCATCTGGTTGAAGGGCTGGGAGAAGCGCAGGCCTGGCAAGCGCCGTTGTGGAAGGTGCTGGTGGAATATACCCATGAACTCGGGCAACCGCGCTGGCACCGTGCCAATCTCTATCAACGCTTTATCGAAACACTGGAGTCTGCGACGACCTGCCCACCCGGCTTACCTTCGCGTGTCTTTATATGCGGTATTTCCGCGTTACCGCCTGTTTATCTCCAGGCGCTACAGGCGCTGGGTAAACATATTGAAATCCATCTCCTGTTTACCAACCCTTGCCGTTATTACTGGGGTGATATTAAAGATCCTGCTTATCTGGCGAAACTGCTGACCCGCCAGCGTCGACACAGTTTTGAAGATCGCGAATTGCCGCTATTTCGCGATAGCGAAAATGCCGGACAGCTCTTTAACAGCGACGGTGAACAGGATGTCGGCAACCCGCTACTGGCCTCCTGGGGTAAGTTGGGGCGCGACTACATCTATCTCCTTTCTGACCTGGAGAGCAGCCAGGAGCTGGACGCTTTTGTCGATGTTACGCCAGATAACCTGCTGCATAACATTCAGTCCGACATTCTGGAACTGGAAAACCACGCCGTTGCGGGCGTGAACATCGAAGAGTTTTCCCGTAGCGATAACAAACGCCCGCTTGACCCGCAGGATAGCAGTATCACCTTCCACGTTTGCCATAGCCCGCAGCGTGAAGTTGAAGTTTTGCACGATCGCTTACTGGCGATGCTGGAGGAAGATCCGACACTTACTCCGCGCGATATCATTGTGATGGTGGCCGACATCGACAGCTACAGTCCGTTTATTCAGGCCGTGTTTGGCAGTGCGCCAGCGGATCGGTATCTGCCATATGCCATTTCCGACCGTCGGGCGCGGCAGTCGCATCCGGTACTTGAAGCGTTTATCAGCCTGTTATCGTTGCCAGACAGCCGCTTTGTGTCGGAGGATGTGCTGGCATTACTGGATGTGCCGGTGCTGGCGGCGCGGTTTGACATTACCGAAGAAGGGCTGCGTTACTTGCGCCAGTGGGTCAACGAATCCGGCATTCGTTGGGGCATAGATGACGATAACGTTCGTGAGCTGGAACTCCCCGCCACCGGACAACACACCTGGCGATTTGGCCTGACGCGCATGTTGCTGGGCTACGCGATGGAAAGTGCTCAGGGGGAATGGCAATCGGTTCTACCTTACGATGAATCGAGCGGCCTGATTGCAGAGCTGGTAGGACACCTGGCGTCACTGCTAATGCAGCTAAACATCTGGCGTCGCGGGCTGGCGCAGGAACGCCCGCTTGAGGAGTGGCTACCGGTTTGCCGCGATATGCTCAATGCCTTCTTCCTGCCGGATGCGGAAACCGAAGCGGCGATGACGCTTATTGAGCAACAATGGCAGGCGATTATCGCTGAAGGTTTAGGTGCGCAGTATGGCGACGCAGTGCCGCTATCGTTGTTGCGTGATGAACTGGCACAACGCCTGGATCAGGAACGTATCAGCCAGCGTTTTCTCGCGGGGCCAGTTAACATTTGTACTCTGATGCCGATGCGTTCAATTCCGTTCAAAGTGGTTTGCCTGCTGGGAATGAACGACGGCGTTTACCCGCGCCAGCTTGCACCATTAGGCTTTGACCTGATGAGTCAGAAACCGAAGCGCGGTGACCGTAGCCGTCGCGATGATGACCGCTATCTGTTCCTGGAAGCGTTAATATCCGCGCAGCAAAAACTCTATATCAGCTATATCGGCCGCTCTATTCAGGATAACAGTGAACGATTCCCGTCAGTTCTGGTGCAGGAACTGATCGACTACATCGGGCAAAGCCATTATCTACCGGGCGATGAAGCGCTTAACTGTGATGAAAGCGAGGCAAGGGTAAAAGCGCATCTTACTTGCCACCATACCCGGATGCCGTTTGACCCGCAAAACTACCAGCCCGGTAACTTACAAAGCTATGCGCGCGAGTGGCTACCCGCGGCCAGCCAGGCAGGTAAGGCACATTCTGAATTTGTTCAGCCGCTACCGTTTACCTTGCCGGAAACCGTGCCGTTGGAAACGCTACAACGATTCTGGGCGCATCCGGTGCGGGCGTTTTTCCAGATGCGTTTGCAAGTGAACTTCCGTACCGAAGACAGCGAAATTCCCGATACCGAACCTTTTATTCTTGAAGGGCTTAGTCGTTATCAAATCAACCAGCAGTTATTAAATGCACTGGTTGAGCAGGATGATGCCGAACGCTTGTTCCGCCGATTCCGGGCGGCAGGTGATTTGCCGTATGGTGCCTTTGGTGAAATTTTCTGGGAAACACAGTGCCAGGAGATGCAGCAGCTTGCAGACAGAGTCATTGCCTGCCGTCAGCCGGGCCAGAGCATGGAAATCGATCTCGCCTGTAACGGCGTGCAAATAACGGGCTGGTTGCCGCAGGTCCAGTCGGATGGCCTGTTGCGCTGGCGTCCCTCTTTATTAAGTGTGGCGCAGGGAATGCAACTTTGGCTGGAACACCTTGTCTACTGTGCCAGCGGTGGTAATGGTGAAAGTCGCCTTTTTCTGCGTAAAGATGGCGAGTGGCGTTTTCCGCCGCTTGCTGCCGAACAGGCTTTGCATTACCTCTCAAAGCTGATTGAAGGGTATCGTGAAGGTATGTCCGCGCCATTGCTGGTATTACCTGAAAGCGGCGGTGCATGGCTAAAAACCTGTTATGACGCAGAAAACGATGCCATGCTGGACGACGAATCCACGTTGCAAAAAGCTCGTTCGAAATTCCTTCAGGCTTACGAAGGCAACATGATGGTGCGTGGCGAAGGTGATGATATCTGGTATCAACGGCTATGGCGGCAATTAACGCCAGAGACAATGGAAGCCATCGTTGAACAGTCGCAACGTTTCCTGTTACCGCTGTTTCGCTTTAATCAGCCATGAGTGTTGTATAAAAATTGCGCAATTCATTTGCTTACTTTATGATGCGCATCAGTCACGGACTGATGGTTATATAGACATAGGCTGACTCGTGCAGCACAAGATTAAGTCCTGCCAGATGATTTTCGTTAACGTGTTGAATCTGGGTGGAAAATAAAGTTGATAATGAGGTCCGTGAATGCCCCGCAGCACCTGGTTCAAAGCATTATTGTTGTTTGTTGCCCTTTGGGCACCCTTAAGTCAGGCAGAAACGGGATGGCAGCCGATTCAGGAAACCATCCGTAAAAGCGATAAAGATAACCGCCAGTATCAGGCTATACGTCTGGATAACGGTATGGTGGTATTGCTGGTTTCTGACCCGCAAGCGATTAAATCGCTTTCGGCGCTGGTAGTGCCCGTTGGGTCGCTGGAAGATCCCGAGGCTTATCAGGGGCTGGCGCATTACCTTGAACACATGAGTCTGATGGGGTCGAAAAAATACCCTCAAGCTGATAGCCTGGCCGAATATCTCAAAATGCACGGCGGCAGTCACAATGCCAGCACGGCGCCGTATCGCACGGCTTTCTATCTGGAAGTTGAGAACGACGCCTTGCCTGGTGCGGTAGACCGCCTGGCCGATGCTATCGCTGAACCCTTGCTCGACAAGAAATATGCCGAACGTGAGCGTAATGCGGTGAATGCCGAATTAACCATGGCGCGTACGCGTGACGGGATGCGCATGGCACAGGTCAGCGCAGAAACCATTAACCCGGCACACCCCGGTTCAAAGTTTTCTGGTGGTAACCTCGAAACTTTAAGCGATAAACCTGGTAATCCGGTGCAGCAGGCGCTGAAAGATTTCCACGAGAAGTACTATTCCGCCAATCTGATGAAGGCGGTTATTTACAGTAATAAACCGTTGCCGGAGTTGGCAAAAATGGCGGCGGACACTTTTGGTCGCGTGCCGAACAAAGAGAGCAAAAAACCGGAAATCACCGTACCGGTAGTCACCGACGCGCAAAAGGGCATTATCATTCATTATGTTCCGGCGTTGCCGCGTAAAGTGCTGCGCGTCGAGTTTCGTATTGATAACAACTCGGCGAAATTCCGTAGTAAAACGGATGAATTGATTACCTATCTGATTGGTAATCGCAGCCCAGGTACACTTTCCGACTGGCTGCAAAAACAGGGATTGGTTGAGGGCATTAGCGCCAACTCCGATCCTATCGTCAACGGCAACAGCGGCGTTTTAGCGATCTCAGCCTCTTTAACCGATAAAGGCCTGGCGAATCGCGATCAGGTTGTGGCGGCAATTTTTAGCTATCTCAATCTGTTACGTGAAAAAGGCATTGATAAACAATACTTCGATGAACTGGCGAATGTGCTGGATATCGACTTCCGTTATCCGTCAATCACCCGTGATATGGATTACGTCGAATGGCTGGCGGACACCATGATTCGCGTTCCTGTGGCGCATACGTTGGACGCGGTCAATATTGCCGATCGGTATGATGCTAAAGCAGTAAAAGAACGTCTGGCGATGATGACGCCACAGAATGCGCGTATCTGGTATATCAGCCCGAAAGAGCCGCACAATAAAACGGCTTATTTTGTCGATGCGCCTTATCAGGTCGATAAAATCAGCGAACAAACTTTCGCTGACTGGCAGCAAAAAGCCGCCAATATTGCGCTCTCCTTACCGGAGCTTAACCCCTATATTCCTGACGATTTCTCGCTGATTAAGTCAGAGAAGAAATACGACCATCCAGAGTTGATCGTGGATGAATCGAACCTGCGTGTGGTGTATGCGCCGAGCCGTTATTTTGCCAGCGAGCCAAAAGCCGATGTCAGCCTGATTTTGCGTAATCCGAAAGCCATGGACAGCGCCCGCAATCAGGTGATGTTTGCGCTCAATGATTATCTCGCAGGGCTGTCGCTTGATCAGTTAAGCAACCAGGCGTCGGTTGGCGGCATTAGTTTTTCCACCAATGCTAACAACGGCCTAATGGTTAATGCTAATGGTTACACCCAGCGTCTGCCGCAGCTGTTCCAGGCATTGCTCGAGGGGTACTTTAGCTATACCGCTACGGAAGATCAGCTTGAGCAGGCAAAATCCTGGTATAACCAAATGATGGATTCCGCAGAAAAGGGCAAAGCGTTTGAGCAGGCGATTATGCCTGCGCAGATGCTCTCCCAGGTGCCTTACTTCTCGCGTGATGAAAGGCGCAAAATTTTGCCTTCCATTACCTTGAAAGAGGTGCTGGCCTATCGCGACGCCTTAAAATCAGGGGCTCGACCAGAGTTTATGGTTATTGGCAACATGACTGAAGCCCAGGCAACAACGCTGGCGCGCGATGTGCAAAAACAGTTGGGCGCTGATGGCTCAGAGTGGTGTCGTAACAAAGATGTACTGGTTGATAAAAAACAATCCGTCATCTTTGAAAAAGCCGGTAACAGCACCGACTCTGCGCTGGCAGCGGTATTTGTACCGACTGGCTACGATGAATACACCAGTTCAGCATATAGTTCTCTGCTGGGGCAGATAGTACAGCCGTGGTTCTACAATCAGTTGCGTACCGAAGAACAGTTGGGCTATGCCGTGTTCGCGTTCCCAATGAGCGTAGGGCGTCAGTGGGGCATGGGCTTCCTGCTTCAAAGCAACGAAAAACAGCCATCGTACCTGTGGGAGCGTTACAAGGCGTTTTTCCCGACAGCAGAAGCGAAATTGCGGGCGATGAAGCCAGAAGAGTTTGCGCAAATCCAGCAGGCGGTTATTACCCAGATGCTGCAGGCACCGCAAACACTCGGCGAAGAAGCATCGAAGTTAAGTAAAGATTTCGATCGCGGCAATATGCGCTTCGATTCGCGTGATAAAATCGTAGCCCAGATTAAACTGCTGACGCCGCAAAAACTGGCCGATTTCTTCCATCAGGCGGTAGTCGAGCCGCAAGGCATGGCTATCCTGTCGCAGATTTCCGGCAGCCAGAATGGGAAAGCAGAATATGTACACCCTGAAGGCTGGAAAGTGTGGGAGAACGTCAGCGCGTTGCAGCAAACAATGCCCCTGATGAGTGAAAAGAATGAGTGATGTCGCCGAGACTCTAGATCCTTTGCGCTTGCCCTTACAGGGCGAGCGCCTGATTGAAGCCTCTGCCGGCACAGGCAAAACCTTTACGATTGCGGCGCTCTATTTGCGCCTGTTACTTGGACTAGGCGGTTCTGCCGCCTTTCCCCGCCCGCTTACCGTTGAAGAACTGCTGGTGGTGACCTTTACCGAAGCTGCCACTGCAGAATTGCGCGGTCGTATCCGTAGCAATATCCACGAGTTGCGCATCGCCTGTTTGCGTGAAACCACCGACAATCCTCTTTATGCACGCCTTCTGGAAGAGATCGACGATAAAGCACAGGCCGCGCAGTGGTTGCTGTTAGCCGAACGGCAGATGGATGAAGCGGCAGTCTTTACCATTCACGGTTTTTGCCAGCGTATGCTCAACCTGAATGCCTTTGAATCCGGCATGTTGTTTGAGCAGCAACTGATTGAAGATGAATCGTTACTGCGCTACCAGGCCTGCGCCGATTTCTGGCGTCGCCATTGCTACCCGTTACCGCGTGAAATTGCTCAGGTAGTGTTTGAAACCTGGAAAGGGCCGCAGGCGTTACTGCGCGATATTAATCGTTATTTGCAAGGCGAAGCACCGGTTATCAAAGCACCGCCGCCCGATGATGAAACGCTGGCTTCCCGCCACGCGCAAATTGTGGCGCGTATTGATACGGTAAAACAGCAGTGGCGCGACGCAGTGGGTGAACTGGATGCGCTGATCGAATCTTCTGGCATTGATCGACGCAAGTTTAACCGTAGCAATCAGGCTAAATGGATAGACAAGATTAGTGCCTGGGCAGAAGAAGAGACAAACAGTTATCAGTTGCCAGAGTCGCTGGAAAAATTCTCTCAGCGTTTCTTAGAAGATCGCACGAAAGCCGGGGGAGAAACCCCGCGACATCCGCTGTTTGAGGCGATCGATCAACTGCTTGCAGAACCATTGTCGATCCGCGACCTGGTGATCACCCGCGCATTGGCTGAGATCCGCGAAACGGTAGCGCGTGAAAAACGTCGCCGTGGCGAACTGGGTTTTGACGACATGTTAAGTCGGCTCGATTCCGCGCTGCGTAGCGAAAGCGGTGAGGCTCTGGCGACAGCGATCCGTACGCGATTCCCGGTGGCAATGATCGACGAATTTCAGGACACGGACCCGCAGCAGTACCGGATTTTTCGCCGTATCTGGCACCATCAGCCGGAAACCGCATTGCTGCTAATTGGCGACCCGAAACAGGCCATTTATGCGTTCCGTGGTGCGGATATCTTCACTTATATGAAGGCGCGTAGCGAAGTTCACGCGCACTACACCTTAGATACCAACTGGCGTTCTTCACCAGGAATGGTGAACAGCGTAAACAAGCTTTTCAGCCAGATTGATGACGCGTTCATGTTTCGCGAAATACCGTTTATTCCTGTGAAATCTGCCGGGAAAAATCAGGCACTGCGTTTTGTATTTAAAGGTGAAACGCAGCCAGCGATGAAAATGTGGTTGATGGAAGGCGAAAGCTGCGGCGTTGGCGATTATCAAAGTACGATGGCGCAGGTATGTGCCGCGCAAATCCGCGACTGGTTACAGGCCGGGCAGCGCGGGGAAGCGTTGCTGATGAACGGCGATGATGCACGTCCGGTACGTGCCTCGGACATCAGTGTGCTGGTGCGCAGCCGCCAGGAGGCCGCCCAGGTGCGCGATGCCTTAACGTTGCTGGAAATCCCTTCCGTTTACCTTTCGAACCGCGACAGTGTTTTTGAAACTCTGGAAGCGCAGGAAATGCTTTGGTTGTTGCAGGCGGTGATGACGCCCGAACGTGAGAACACCCTGCGTAGTGCGCTGGCAACGTCAATGATGGGGCTGAACGCGCTGGATATCGAAACGCTGAACAATAACGAAAATGCGTGGGATGCGGTAGTCGAAGAGTTCGATGGTTATCGGCAAATCTGGCGCAAACGCGGCGTCATGCCAATGCTGCGGGCGCTGATGTCGGCGCGTAACATTGCAGAAAACTTGCTGGCAACGGCAGGTGGCGAGCGGCGTCTTACTGACATCTTGCATATCAGCGAACTGCTACAAGAAGCGGGAACGCAGCTGGAAAGTGAACATGCTTTGGTTCGTTGGTTATCGCAACATATCCTTGAGCCAGACAGTAATGCCTCCAGCCAACAAATGCGCCTCGAAAGCGACAAACATTTGGTGCAGATCGTCACGATCCACAAATCGAAAGGGCTGGAATATCCGCTGGTCTGGCTGCCGTTTATCACCAATTTCCGTGTACAGGATCAGGCGTTCTATCACGATCGAGGCTCGTTTGAAGCAGTTCTGGATCTTAACGCTGCGCCAGAAAGCGTAGATCTCGCTGAAGCCGAACGTCTGGCTGAAGATCTGCGTTTGCTTTATGTGGCGCTCACGCGTTCGGTCTGGCATTGCAGTCTCGGTGTTGCGCCGCTGGTGCGCCGTCGTGGCGATAAAAAAGGTGACACCGACGTTCATCAAAGTGCGCTCGGGCGCTTGCTGCAAAAAGGTGAACCGCAAGATGCGGCAGGGCTTCGCGCCTGTATTGAAGCATTGTGCGATGATGATATAGCCTGGCAAACGGCACAAACTGGTGATAACCAACCCTGGCAGGTTAATGATGCTTTAACTGCAGAACTGAATGCCAGGACGTTACAACGATTGCCCGGCGATAACTGGCGCGTCACCAGTTACTCTGGTTTGCAACAGCGTGGTCACGGTATCGCCCAGGATTTGATGCCTCGGCTGGATGTCGATGCTGCAGGCGTTGCCAGCGTCGTTGAAGAACCGACGTTAACACCACATCAGTTTCCGCGCGGTGCGTCACCGGGGACGTTCTTGCACAGTTTGTTTGAAGACCTGGATTTTACCCAGCCGGTTGACCCGAACTGGGTGCGGGAAAAACTGGAGCTTGGCGGTTTTGAAGCGCACTGGGAACCTGTGTTAACTGAGTGGATCACCGCTATTCTTCAGGCGCCACTCAATGAAACGGGTGTTAGCCTGAATCAGCTTTCCGACCGCGATAAACAGGTGGAGATGGAGTTTTATCTGCCGATTAGTGAACCGCTTATCGCCAGTCAGTTTGATACGTTAATCCGCCAGTTTGACCCGCTATCCGCAGGCTGCCCGCCGCTGGAGTTCATGCAGGTGCGCGGCATGTTAAAAGGTTTTATTGACCTGGTGATTCGCCACGAAGGGCGTTATTACCTGCTCGACTATAAATCCAACTGGTTGGGTGAAGACAGTTCGGCTTACACCCAACAGGCTATGGCAGCGGCGATGCAGGCACACCGCTATGATCTGCAATATCAGCTTTATACCCTGGCGCTGCACCGTTATCTGCGCCATCGCATTGCTGATTACAACTATGATCGTCACTTTGGCGGCGTTATCTATCTGTTCCTGCGTGGCGTTGATAAAGAACATCCGCAACAAGGGATCTACGCGACCCGACCCAACGCCGAGTTGATTGACCTGATGGATGAGATGTTTGCCGGTATGACCCTGGAGGAGGCGTAATGAAATTGCAAAAGCAATTACTGGAAGCTGTGGAGCACAAACAGCTACGCCCGCTGGATGTGCAATTTGCCCTGACCGTGGCGGGAGATGAACATCCTGCCGTCACCCTCGCGGCGGCACTGCTAAGTCATGATGCCGGAGAGGGACACGTCTGTTTGCCGCTTTCACGACTGGAAAATAACGAGGCGTCGCATCCGCTGTTGGCGACCTGTGTCAGTGAAATCGGTGAGCTACAAAATTGGGAAGAATGCTTGCTGGCTTCACAAGCGGTCAGCCGGGGAGATGAACCAACGCCGATGATCCTCTGTGGCGATCGCCTTTATCTGAATCGCATGTGGTGTAACGAGCGTACGGTGGCGCGCTTCTTCAATGAGGTGAATCATGCCATCGAGGTGGATGAAGCGTTGCTGGCGCAAACGCTGGATAAACTCTTTCCGCCTGGTGATGAAGTTAACTGGCAAAAAGTGGCGGCAGCAGTGGCACTGACGCGGCGCATTTCGGTAATTTCCGGCGGCCCCGGCACAGGTAAAACGACGACCGTGGCGAAGTTGTTGGCTGCGTTAATTCAGATGGCCGACGGTGAACGCTGTCGTATCCGCCTGGCTGCGCCAACGGGGAAAGCTGCCGCACGCTTAACAGAATCTCTCGGCAAGGCTCTGCGCCAGTTACCGCTGACCGATGAACAAAAGAAACGCATACCAGAAGACGCCAGCACCTTGCACCGCCTCCTGGGCGCGCAGCCAGGTAGCCAGCGTTTACGCCATCATGCGGGTAACCCGCTGCATCTTGATGTGCTGGTGGTGGATGAAGCGTCAATGATTGATCTGCCTATGATGTCTCGGCTGATCGATGCCTTGCCCGATCATGCGCGAGTGATCTTCCTCGGCGATCGCGATCAACTGGCCTCCGTTGAGGCTGGAGCTGTGCTGGGCGATATCTGTGCTTATGCCAATGCGGGCTTTACCGCAGAGCGTGCCGGGCAGTTGAGCCGCCTGACGGGAAGCCACGTTCCGGCGGGAAGCGGCACAGAAGCGGCATCACTGCGCGATAGTCTCTGCCTGCTGCAAAAGAGTTACCGTTTCGGCAGCAACTCTGGCATTGGTCAGCTTGCGGCGGCTATTAATCGTGGCGATAAGACGGCAGTGAAAACAGTTTTTCAGCAGGATTTTACTGATATCGAAAAACGGCTTTTACAGAGCGGCGAAGATTATATTGCGATGCTTGAGGAAGCTCTTGCGGGTTACGGACGCTACCTGGATCTGCTTCAGGCACGTGCCGAGCCGGATTTAATCATTCAGGCGTTCAATGAGTATCAGCTTTTGTGCGCCCTGCGGGAAGGGCCGTTTGGCGTGGCAGGACTGAATGAGCGAATTGAACAGTTTATGCAACAGAAGCGCAAAATTCATCGTCATCCGCACTCGCGCTGGTACGAAGGCCGGCCGGTGATGATTGCCCGTAATGACAGTGCGCTTGGGTTGTTTAATGGTGATATCGGTGTCGCTCTGGATCGCGGGCAGGGGACGCGCGTCTGGTTTGCAATGCCGGATGGCAATATCAAGTCGGTGCAACCGAGTCGCCTGCCGGAGCACGAAACCACGTGGGCGATGACAGTACATAAATCGCAGGGATCGGAGTTCGACCATGCGGCGTTGATTTTACCGAGCCAACGCACGCCGGTAGTAACGCGAGAGCTGGTTTACACCGCGGTGACCCGCGCGCGTCGGCGTTTGTCATTGTATGCCGATGAACGCATTTTAAGTGCGGCAATCGCTACGCGCACCGAGCGGCGTAGCGGGCTGGCAGCGTTGTTTGGTTCGCGGGGATAAATGTGATTGCCTGATGCGACGCATGTGCGTCTTATCATGCCTACGAGTGTTACGCATGTCGCATCCGGCGATTTCCATCGCTTACCCTAAATCCGCCATCAACACCTTTGATTTTCCGTCGGTCGGATAAGGCGTTCACGCCGCATCCGACGATGAGTGCCGATGCCTGATGCGACGCATGTGCGTCTTATCATGCCTACGAGTGTTACGCATGTCGCATCTGGCGATTTCCATCGCTTACCCTAAATCCGCCATCAACACCTTTGATTTACGCTGGTAGTTGTACAACTGCTTTTTGCTCTCCGGCAGCAAATCAATATCCACCGGGGTAAATCCGCGTTCCTGGAACCAGTGAATACTGCGCGTAGTCAGTACAAACAATTTGCTTAAGCCGCTCTGCTTCGCCTGGGCTGCAATGCGTTCCAGCAAAACCTCGCCCCTTGATGAACTGCGGTAATCCGGGTGAACTGCCACACAGGCCATTTCACCTATCTTCTCTTCCGGGAATGGATAGAGCGCGGCGCAGGCAATAGTCGTGTTATCGCGCTGAATAATAGTGAATTTGTCGATTTCCATCTCCAGTTGCTCGCGAGAACGACGCACCAGAATACCTTGCTGCTCCAGCGGGCGAATCAACTCCAGAATACCGCCAATATCGTTGATTGTTGCGCGACGAATCTGCTCGGCGCTTTCCATCACAATCTGCGTACCGATACCGTCGCGTGAGAACAACTCTTGCAACAGCGCACCATCTTCCTGATAACTGATTAAATGACAGCGACGCACGCCGCTGCGGCAGGCTTTCACTGCGCCACGCAAAAAGCGCACCGTACCGGAGTTGTAATCGCCTTTCTCTTCCTGGACTTCTACCCGCGCTTGCGCTTCGTTAGGGAAAAGTTCGGAGACAATATCACCGTCGTCATTAGTGACACCCTGTGAAGAGCAAAAACCAATCATCTTCTCAGCTTTCAGTTTGATGGCCAGTTGAGTGGCAATCTCTTCCGAGGTCAGGTTAAAGCTCTCGCCAGTGACCGAAACCGCCACCGGCCCCATCAGCACAATCGCACCGCTGTCCAGTTGGCGATGAATCGCTTCTTCATCAATCCGCCGGATGCGCCCGCTATGGCAGTAATCCACACCATCATCCACGCCCAGCGGCTGGGCAATAATAAAATTGCCGCTGACGACGTTGATATGCGCGCCTTGCAACGGCGTGTTGTTGAGGCTCATTGACAGGCGAGCGGTAATATCCAGTTGTAACGTACCCGCAGCCTGCTTCACCAGCTCCAGCGTTTTGGCGTCGGTCACGCGCGTATTCTTGTGATATAGCGGCTCGTGGTGATGCGCTGCAAGATTTGCGTCGATCTGGGGACGTGCGCCATAAACCACCACCAGACGGATGCCGAGGCTGTGCAACAACCCAATATCATTGACAATACTGGAGAAATTTTCATGCTCAATGGCTTCTCCGCCGAGCATGATGACAAACGTTTTTCCCCGGTGGGTATTGATATAGGGAACCGAATGGCGGAATCCCTCGACCAGCTCGGTTTTACGTTCCTTTACCACGGCACACCTCTTTGCATGATTATTCGAAATTATTGTATTTTTATTCTGTTTTTTCGCCGTGCGCAAGTGCAAATTTTATGCGAGTGCGACTTTTTTATCAGTAATACCGTGAATATAAATAGAATGTTTACCGTTTTATAGATGACAGATTATGCGTCTTTCGCTAAAGTTTCCGGTCAAATTGGTCGTTTACTTGTTACACAGCTTAGATTTCTTTTGCTCGGGAGAGGCATGTCAGGATCCAACACTGCAATCAGCCGTCGTCGTTTACTGCAAGGCGCGGGCGCCATGTGGCTATTGAGCGTAAGCCAGGTGAGTCTGGCTGCGGTCAGCCAGGTCGTGGCGGTGCGCGTCTGGCCTGCGTCCAGCTACACCCGCGTGACGGTAGAATCAAATCGTCAGCTGAAATATAAGCAGTTCGCGTTGAGTAACCCTGAACGCGTGGTGGTGGATATCGAAGATGTAAACCTGAACTCGGTGCTCAAGGGGATGGCTGCGCAAATCCGCGCTGACGACCCGTTCATCAAGTCGGCACGCGTCGGCCAATTTGATCCGCAAACCGTGCGGATGGTTTTTGAGTTAAAGCAAAATGTAAAACCGCAGATGTTTGCCCTCGCGCCGGTCGCCGGGTTTAAAGAACGTCTGGTGATGGACCTTTATCCGGCCAATGCTCAGGACATGCAAGACCCATTGCTGGCGCTGCTGGAAGATTACAACAAAGGCGACCTCGAAAAGCAGGTGCCGCCAGCGCAGAGTGGCCCACAGCCAGGCAAGGCCGGGCGCGATCGTCCGATTGTCATTATGCTCGACCCTGGCCACGGCGGCGAAGACTCCGGCGCGGTGGGGAAATACAAAACGCGCGAAAAAGACGTGGTATTGCAAATAGCTCGCCGTCTGCGCTCTCTGATCGAGAAAGAGGGCAATATGAAGGTTTACATGACGCGTAATGAAGACATCTTCATTCCGTTGCAAGTGCGCGTAGCAAAAGCACAGAAACAGCGTGCTGATTTGTTTGTCTCTATTCATGCCGACGCCTTTACCAGTCGCCAGCCGAGCGGTTCCTCGGTGTTTGCGCTCTCTACCAAAGGCGCAACCAGTACTGCGGCAAAATATCTGGCACAAACCCAGAACGCCTCGGACTTGATTGGTGGTGTGAGCAAAAGCGGCGACCGCTATGTCGACCACACCATGTTCGATATGGTGCAGTCGTTGACCATTGCCGACAGCCTGAAGTTTGGTAAGGCCGTGCTAAATAAGCTGGGGAAAATCAACAAACTGCATAAGAATCAGGTTGAGCAGGCCGGGTTTGCTGTGCTGAAAGCGCCAGATATTCCTTCCATTCTGGTCGAAACGGCGTTTATCAGTAACGTTGAGGAAGAACGCAAATTGAAAACGGCGACTTTCCAGCAGGAAGTTGCGGAGTCTATTCTTGCGGGAATTAAAGCGTATTTTGCCGATGGGGCGACGCTGGCGAGAAGAGGATGATAAAAAGGCGCTGAATGGCGCTTTTTTATGGGAGAATAGAAACAAAAAAACACCCGTTAGGGTGTTCAATAATTGGTTGCGGGGGCCGGATTTGAACCGACGACCTTCGGGTTATGAGCCCGACGAGCTACCAGGCTGCTCCACCCCGCGTCACCGTACTGCTATTACTTCATCAAATTTTAATTGGTTGCGGGGGCCGGATTTGAACCGACGACCTTCGGGTTATGAGCCCGACGAGCTACCAGGCTGCTCCACCCCGCGTCCGTGGATGCGCACTATACTCCGCTCGCGTTTTCATGCAACCTTTTTTTTACTCTGATCACGGATTTGGCATGATTTTGAACAAAAACAAAGCATTGAAGTCTATTTTTTGTGCAAAATTTGCATCAGGGAATACTACGGATTTCATTAAAGGCGACGGTTTGTTATCTTCATTAACGCCTTATTTTTTAACCTGAAGAAGAGAACAATGAAAGGACGTTGGGTAAAGTACCTTCTTATGGGCGCGGTTGTGACGATACTGGCCGCCTGCTCCTCCAAACCAACCGATCGCGGACAACAATATAAAGACGGGAAATTTACCCAGCCTTTCTCTCTGGTGAACCAACCAGATGCTGTTGGCGCGCCGATTAACGCCGGTGATTTTGCCGAACAAATTAACCATATCCGCAACGCGTCGCCGCGTCTGTATGGCAACCAGAGTAGCGTTTATAACGCCGTGCAGGAGTGGCTGCGTGCAGGCGGTGATACCCGCAATATGCGCCAGTTCGGCATTGACGCCTGGCAGATGGAAGGTACGGATAATTACGGTAACGTACAGTTTACGGGCTATTACACGCCGGTGATTCAGGCGCGCCATACTCGTCAGGGCGAGTTCCAGTATCCTATTTATCGAATGCCGCCAAAACGTGGGCGTTTGCCGTCTCGCGCGGAGATCTACGCGGGAGCATTGAGCGATAAATACATCCTCGCTTACAGCAACTCTCTGATGGATAACTTCATTATGGATGTGCAGGGTAGTGGGTATATCGACTTTGGTGATGGCAGTCCGCTTAACTTCTTCAGCTATGCCGGAAAGAATGGTCATGCCTATCGCAGTATTGGCAAGGTGTTGATCGATCGTGGCGAAGTGAAAAAAGAAGATATGTCGATGCAGGCGATTCGTCACTGGGGTGAAACACACAGTGAAGCCGAAGTTCGCGAGCTGCTGGAACAGAACCCGTCTTTCGTCTTCTTTAAACCGCAGTCTTTTGCACCGGTGAAAGGGGCAAGTGCGGTGCCGCTGGTTGGTCGCGCTTCAGTTGCCTCCGATCGTTCCATTATCCCGCCAGGTACAACCTTGCTGGCAGAAGTGCCGCTGCTGGATAATAACGGCAAATTTAACGGTCAGTACGAACTGCGTTTGATGGTGGCGTTAGATGTCGGTGGTGCAATCAAAGGCCAACACTTCGATATCTACCAGGGGATTGGACCGGAAGCCGGACATCGCGCAGGTTGGTACAACCACTATGGACGTGTCTGGGTGCTGAAAACCGCCCCGGGCGCAGGTAACGTCTTTAGCGGCTGATGTGATATTCTGTATGCCGTTTTTACGGATAAGGCAGGGTGAGGAATAACCTCACATCCTGATTGTTGACTAAGTGCGCGTTGTTCATGCCGGATGCGGCGTGAACGCCTTATCCGGCCTACAAATCATGCAAATTCAATATATTGCAGGAGTTATGTAGGCCTGATAAGCGTAGCGCATCAGGCATTTATGCGTTTAGGGTGAGGGATAACCTCGCCCTTTTTAATTCTGAGGTGCTATGTCTGTTGTAATTAGTGATGCATGGCGTCAGCGTTTTGGTGGCACAGCGCGTCTGTATGGTGAAAAAGCGTTGCAACTGTTCGCTGATGCGCATATTTGTGTGGTGGGTATCGGTGGTGTCGGTTCCTGGGCTGCGGAAGCGCTGGCGCGCACGGGGATTGGCGCAATCACGCTTATTGATATGGATGATGTGTGCGTCACCAATACCAATCGGCAAATTCATGCCCTGCGCGATAATGTCGGGCTGGCAAAAGCGGAAGTAATGGCGGAGCGCATTCGCCAGATTAACCCTGAGTGCCGTGTAACAGTAGTAGATGACTTCGTGACGCCGGATAACGTAGCGCAATACATGAGTGCAGGTTATTCGTATGTAATTGATGCCATTGATAGCGTGCGACCCAAAGCGGCGCTGATTGCTTATTGTCGGCGCAATAAAATCCCGCTGGTCACGACCGGTGGCGCTGGTGGGCAGATTGATCCGACGCAGATTCAGGTTACCGATCTGGCGAAGACGATTCAGGATCCGCTGGCGGCGAAGCTGCGCGAGCGCCTGAAAAGCGATTTCGGCGTGGTGAAAAACAGTAAAGGTAAGCTCGGCGTGGATTGCGTGTTCTCTACCGAAGCACTGGTGTACCCGCAGTCAGACGGCACGGTCTGTGCAATGAAAGCCACGGCGGAAGGGCCAAAGCGGATGGATTGCGCATCTGGATTTGGCGCCGCGACGATGGTAACCGCCACCTTTGGGTTTGTTGCGGTTTCTCATGCGCTAAAGAAGATGATGGCGAAAGCGGCGCGTCAGGGGTAAACATTAGGTCGGATGCGACGTCTGGTGTGTCTTATCCGACCAGGATCTGTGTAACATCAAGCTTGCTTCGCCGCAGCGAGAATTGCCTCGCTTAACGCATTCAACCCCTGACTGCGAGAGGCGCTAAGTTGCGCACGCAATCCCAGCTCATCAAACAATGCCAGCGGCGACAGTGCTTGTAACTCGGCGGCAGTTTTGCCCTCAACGGCAGTCAGCAATACGGCCAGCAGACCGCGCACAATGCGCCCTTCGCTATCACCAAAGAAATGCATCCTGCCGTTTTCTGCGACGTTAAATCCAAGCCAGACGCGGTTTTCACATCCGGCAATTTCTTTGGCCTGTGCTTTTAATTCGTCTGGCAACGCAGGAAGCTGTTTCCCCAACATAATCAGCTGGCGATATTTGTCTTCCCATTGCGTCAATGGCGCGAAAGTATCGCGTAACGTCTCTACGGTAACGGTTGTGCCGAACGGATGTCCGGCGAATTGCGGGTTCGTCATTAATCCACCAATAATTCCAGCGCGCGGTCAACGGCATTCACCAGCGCATCCACATCACTCTTTGTATTATATGGCGCAAAAGAGGCGCGCAGGGTGCCGGTTACGCCTAATTCTGCCAACAGCGGTTGAGCACAGTGTTGCCCGGCGCGCAGGGCAATACCATATTCCGCCAGTAGCGTCACCATATCGCTGTGATGAACACCCGCGAAATCAAAGGCCAGCAGGCTGGAGTCCTGACAGCGGAATGAACGAAAGCCTGGACGTTTTGCCAGAGCGTCTTCTGCAAGCGTCGCCAGGCTACGGCTCCAGCTTTCTGCCTGGTCGATATCATAATCAGCCAGCCATTCCAGCGCTGCGCTTAATCCTATGACACCAGCGACATTTGGCGTTCCGGCTTCCAGTTTCCACGGCGCGGATTGAGTAGTGAAGCCGTCAAAACTCACTTCGTGAATCATTTTGCCGCCGCCCAGCCAGGGTGCCATCGCTTCCAGCAGTTCTGGTTTGCCGTAAAGCACGCCGATACCCGTCGGGCCATACAGTTTGTGACCAGAGAAAGCATAGAAATCGATATCCAGTTGCTGAACATCGGCAGGGAAATGCACTGCGCCCTGAGCACCATCAACCATCACCACCATCCCGGCTGAATGAGCAAAGGTAATCGCTCGCGCCAGATCCGGGCAACCGCCAGTGACGTTCGACATCTGGCCCAACGCCAGAATTCGACTACGGGGAGTAATTAACTCCGGCAATAAATCGACATCCGGCAACCGCTGCGCATTAAGCGGCAGTTTCACTACTTTGGCTCCGGTTTGTTGGGCAACCATTAGCCAGGGAACGAGGTTAGCGTGATGCTCTGCCACGCTGACAATAATCTCATCGCCCGGTTGCAGACGCGGACGGGCATAGCATTGTGCCACCATGTTGATGGATTCGGTGGTGCCGCGCGTCCAGACGATAGTTTTATCATCCGGTGCATTTAGCAATTGCGCTACTTTTTCCCGTGCAGCTTCATAACGTGCGGTCAGGCGTTGGGCTTCGGCAAACTGGCTGCGATGGACGTTTCCGGCGCTCAGGCTATAGAACTGCCGGGTTGCTTCAACCACAGCTTCGGGTTTGAGTGCGGTCGCTGCACTATCGAGATAAACGCCCGCATCCTGTAGCGCGGGAAACTGGGCGCGAAATTGCGCGGGATTAAAAACGTTCATGAGACTCCTCGGCTTGATTCGCCGATCGTGACGCAAAATTCACTTTGAAACAAGGTGAGTGCTAACCATCGGAATCGTCTGGATATCCTGTCGAAGCCGCGTCAGTAACATATGCTGAATAGTGTTAGGCGTTAATTTTAGCCTGTTAATCAATATTATTAAGATTTAGTAATCGCTTTAAGGAGAAGAAGATGAAAAAGACTGCCGCCATTATCTCTGCCTGTATGCTGACTTTTGCCCTTAGCGCCTGCTCCGGTTCGAACTATGTGATGCACACCAACGACGGACGTACCATAGTATCTGATGGTAAACCGATGACGGATGATGAAACCGGTATGATTTCTTATAAAGACGCTAATGGCAACAAACAGCAGATCAACCGTACCGACGTGAAAGAGATGGTCGAACTGGATCAGTAATTCGCGATCGCAAGGTAAAAAAAAGCACCGCAATTAGGCGGTGCTACATTAATCACTATGGACAGACAGGGTAAATGTACAGGAAGTGAAAAAAGGTAGCTTTGCTACCATGGTCTGAATCGCAGACCAATTGCAAACACAACAACACAACATCACAACCGTAAGCCAAAAGTTCACCAGAACACGCATTCCGATAAAACTTTTCGTTCCGGCTCAGGAAGTGCCGCCACTATAGGTATTTGCTGGTAGAAGCTCAACGGACAATTTATAATGGCTCAGATTAAAAAAACTAATAGGTTACACAGTGTAATCTAATTGTTAAATTCATTTAACATCAAAGTTTAAAAGCCATGTCTAAACGATTACCACCGCTAAATGCCTTACGAGTTTTTGATGCCGCAGCCCGCCATTTAAGCTTCACGCGTGCAGCAGAAGAGCTTTTTGTGACCCAGGCCGCAGTAAGTCATCAAATCAAGTCCCTTGAGGATTTTTTGGGGCTAAAACTGTTCCGCCGCCGTAATCGTTCACTTCTATTGACCGAGGAAGGGCAAAGCTATTTTCTCGATATCAAAGAGATATTTTCGCAATTAACCGAAGCGACGCGTAAACTCCAGGCCCGTAGCGCCAAAGGGGCATTGACGGTCAGCTTACTCCCCAGTTTTGCCATCCACTGGCTGGTACCGCGACTTTCCAGCTTTAATTCAGCTTATCCGGGAATCGACGTTCGAATCCAGGCGGTCGACCGACAGGAAGATAAACTGGCGGATGATGTCGATGTGGCGATATTTTATGGCCGAGGCAACTGGCCGGGGCTGCGGGTGGAAAAGCTTTACGCCGAATACCTGTTGCCAGTGTGTTCGCCTTTACTATTAACCGGTGAGAAATCCTTGAAGACGCCGGAAGATCTGGCTAAACATACGTTATTACACGATGCATCCCGGCGAGACTGGCAGACATATACCCGCCAGTTGGGGCTGACTCATATTAACGTTCAGCAAGGGCCTATCTTCAGCCATAGCGCCATGGTGCTACAAGCCGCCATTCACGGGCAGGGGGTGGCGCTGGCAAATAACGTGATGGCGCAATCTGAAATCGAGGCCGGACGCCTTGTTTGCCCGTTTAATGACGTATTGGTCAGTAAAAATGCTTTTTATCTGGTATGTCATGACAGCCAGGCAGAACTGGGTAAAATAGCCGCCTTTCGCCAATGGATCCTGGCGAAAGCCGCTGCTGAACAAGAAAAATTCCGCTTTCGTTATGAACAATAATTTATGTAGGGTACGACCATGACCAGCCGTTTTATGCTGATTTTCGCCGCCATTAGCGGCTTCATTTTTGTCGCTCTGGGTGCTTTTGGTGCGCATGTTTTAAGTAAAACCATGGGTGCCGTTGAAATGGGCTGGATCCAGACCGGCCTCGAATACCAGGCATTTCATACGCTGGCAATTTTAGGTCTGGCGGTGGCAATGCAACGTCGCATCAGTATCTGGTTTTACTGGAGTAGCGTCTTTCTGGCGCTAGGTACGGTGCTGTTCAGCGGCAGCCTTTATTGCCTGGCGCTGTCTCATCTGCGTTTGTGGGCGTTTGTCACTCCGGTCGGCGGTGTGAGTTTTCTCGCGGGCTGGGCGTTAATGTTAGTTGGTGCTATCCGTTTAAAGCGCAAGGGCGTAAGTCATGAATAAAGTTGTATTGTTGTGCCGTCCGGGCTTTGAAAAAGAGTGCGCCGCAGAAATTACCGATAAAGCCGGGCAGCGGGAAATATTCGGTTTTGCCCGTGTAAAAGAGAATGCGGGTTATGTGATTTATGAATGTTATCAAGCGGAAGATGGCGATAAGTTAATCCGTGAACTGCCATTTAGTTCATTAATTTTTGCCCGCCAGTGGTTTGTGGTGGGGGAACTGCTCCAGCATTTGCCGCAGGAAGACCGCATTACGCCAATAGTTGGCATGTTGCAGGGTGTGGTAGAGAAGGGCGGCGAACTGCGTGTTGAAGTCGCGGACACCAACGAAAGTAAAGAGTTACTGAAATTCTGCCGCAAATTTACTGTACCGTTACGGGCTGCCTTGCGTGATGCGGGCGTCCTGGCGAGCTATGAAACGCCGAAGCGTCCAGTGGTGCATGTGTTCTTTATCGCGCCAGGCTGCTGTTATACCGGCTACTCCTACAGCAATAATAACTCGCCGTTCTATATGGGCATTCCGCGCCTGAAGTTTCCGGCAGATGCGCCAAGTCGTTCCACGCTCAAGCTGGAAGAGGCATTTCATGTGTTTATTCCTGCGGATGAATGGGATGAACGCCTGGCGAACGAGATGTGGGCGGTGGATTTGGGCGCTTGCCCGGGCGGCTGGACCTACCAACTGGTGAAGCGCAACATGTGGGTTTATTCCGTCGACAACGGCCCGATGGCGCAAAGTCTGATGGATACCGGACAAGTAACGTGGCTGCGGGAAGATGGTTTTAAATTCCGCCCGACACGTAGCAATATCTCCTGGATGGTGTGTGACATGGTGGAAAAACCGGCGAAGGTCGCGGCATTGATGGCGCAGTGGCTGGTTAATGGCTGGTGTCGTGAAACTATCTTCAACCTTAAATTGCCGATGAAAAAACGCTACGAAGAAGTGTCACACAATCTGGCGTACATTCAGGCACAGCTTGATGAACATGGCATTAACGCCCAGATTCAGGCGCGTCAGTTGTATCACGATCGCGAAGAAGTGACGGTGCATGTCCGTCGCATCTGGGCTGCGGTAGGTGGTCGTCGCGACGAGCGCTAATCGCTGACTCCGTGTGCCGGAAGCTATAACTGTCTGCTCCCGGCATTGGTTTATCAGCGTTTAAGTCTTAGCTGCTGTAAATTGCCGTCGATATGCAAATCAGTCTGTAAGCGGGCGATATCACGGCACAGGAACGCCATCTCTTTATGGGCTTCTAATTTCTTGCGCCACTTTTCGGCAACCGCATCCAGATTCTCATATATCCCTTCCAGACTCTGAAACTCGACCAGCAACTGCGTGGCGCTTTTGGGCCCAATTCCCGCAACGCCTGGCACCTTTGAACTACTGATCCCCGCCAGCCCCCAGTAATCGGGCAATTGCTGCGGTTGAACGCCAAATTCTTTATCGATAAACGGTGCATCCAGCCAGCGTTTCTGGAAGTAATCGCGAATACGTAATGTAGGTGAAAGTAGCTGACAGTAGCCTTTATCTGTCGAAACGATGGTTGCCTGATGCCCCGCCTGGGTCACTTTGACCGCCAGCGTGGCGGCTAAGTCATCGGCTTCGTTGCCGCTGGCTGACCAGCACGGGACACCGCGTTGCTCAAAGGCTGTACGTAACGCGGGCATCTCGTTGTGCAACTCTTCCGGCATTGGCGGGCGACCCGCTTTGTAATCAGGCAGGCGCTGATGACGCCAGCCGCTACTGCGGTTTTCATCATCGAATACGGCAACCGCATGAGTTGGCTGGCTGTGCATAATAAGTTGATCAAGGGCGTGCTGGCAGGTTTCGACGCAGGGTGAACCCTGCACGGCATGAATGCGACGAATAAGATTCAGTGCATCGACAATAAGCAAATGAACAGCCACGATAACCCCCTTAAAGATCAGGCGATAAGGGTAACATTGGTCACCGGAACAGGCTACGACTGGATGAGAAAACAGGAAGAGGGCTCGCAAAACGAGATCTGATATTGATGACAACGCCAAATTGCCTGATGCGCTGCGCTTATCATGCCTACAAAAGAATCGCAATCTATTGAATTTACGCTGTTTTATAGGTCGGATAAGGTGTTTACGCCGCATCCGACATAAACAACAGGTACATTCTCAACAATGTGAGGCCTCGCAAAACGAGGCCTCTGGAGAGCGATTAATCGCAGGCCACGATCTTCATTGCCAGGCCGCCGCGAGAGGTTTCGCGGTACTTGGCGTTCATGTCTTTACCTGTTTCGTACATGGTTTCGATAACTTTATCGAGGCAGACGCGCGGTTCGCTGGTACGGCGCAGTGCCATACGCGCGGCGTTCACCGCTTTCACTGCCGCAATGGCGTTACGCTCAATGCACGGTACCTGAACCTGTCCAGCAACCGGGTCACACGTCAGGCCGAGGTTATGCTCCATAGCGATTTCCGCCGCGATGCACACCTGCGCCGGGCTTGCGCCTAACAGTTCTGCCAGACCCGCCGCCGCCATTGAGCACGCCACGCCAACTTCACCCTGGCAACCCACTTCGGCACCAGAAATCGACGCGTTCATCTTATAAAGAGAACCAATGGCGCTGGCTACCAGCAGGTAACGAGCCAGTGAGTTAGCGTTCACTTCGCGGATAAACTTGTCGTAGTACGCCAGCACTGCCGGGATAATCCCGCACGCACCGTTAGTCGGCGCAGTCACCACACGACCGCCCGCAGCGTTCTCTTCGTTCACTGCCAGTGCGAACATGTTGATCCAGTCAACAACCGCCATCGGATCAGTGGTGGTTTTATCCTGGCTGACCAGCATCCGGCGCAGTGCCGCGGCACGACGTGGAACACGCAGTTTGCCCGGCAGCACACCTTCGGTGGAAATACCGCGTTCAATACCGCCACGCATCACTTCCCAGACGTTCGCCAGATGCTGTTCCAGCTCTTCTTTGCTGTGCAGCGCCAGCTCGTTTTTCATCATCAGACCAGAGAGTGACAGCCCGGTTTCCTGGCAATGTTTTTGCAGATCGGCAGCAGAACTGTACGGATATGGAACTTCAACCGGTGCGCTATCCTGCTGGCCAAAATGCTCTTCATCAACGATAAAGCCACCGCCGATGGAGTAATACGTCTGGCTGTAAACAACTTTATCGCCCGCCAGCGCGGTAATGCGCATGCCGTTCTCATGCAGAGAAAGGTTATCGGCATGGAAGTTCATGCATTCATCAACCGGAAACTCGACTTCGTGCTGACCGTTTGCCAGCATCAGGCGACCATGAGTATTCACATCCTGAATAAAACCAGGGATAGAATCGATATCCACGGTATCCGGCAGATTCCCTGCCAGGCCCATAATAATGGCGATATCAGTGTGGTGCCCTTTGCCGGTCAGAGAGAGCGAACCATAGACGTCAACCACCACGCGGGTCACGTCTTTAAGCAGGTTACGGGCAATCAGATCGTCGGTAAATTGTTTACCCGCTTTCATTGGTCCAACGGTATGAGAACTGGAAGGGCCAATGCCGATTTTGAAAATATCGAATACGCTAATCATAGGAAATACATCGCGTTAAAACGGAGGAAGCGCCGCCCGAAAGCGGCGCGAAAGGACTTAGCTGAACAGAGAGTAGAAGATTGCGGAGATTGCAATCAGACCCATCACGACAACGAATACGTTGCTGATGTGACCGCTGTATTTACGCATTGCCGGTACTTTCTGAATGGCGTACATCGGCATCAGGAACAGGATCATCGCGATGATTGGGCCGCCCAGGGTTTCAATCATACCCAGGATGCTCGGGTTCAGGGTGGCAACAATCCAGGTCGTTACCAGCATGAACAGCGCAGTGATACGGTTCAGCTTGTTGATTTCGATAGACTTACCTTTACCACGCAGTGATTTGATCACCATACCGTTGAAGCCTTCACGTGCGCCCAGGTAGTGGCCCAGAAAGGATTTGGTGATAGCGATAATCGCGATAATCGGAGCCATCCACGCGATGATCGGCGCGTTAAAGTGGTTAGCCAGGTAAGACAGAATCGAGATGTTCTGCTCTTTAGCCGCAGCCAGGTCTGCCGGAGTCAGGCTCAGTACGCAGCTGAATACGAAGAACATTACGGTCAGCACCATCATGATGTGAGCGAATGCCAGGATCTTCGAGCATTTCTGTTCTGCCATATCGCCGTACTCTTCACGCTTCGCAACGGCGAAAGAAGAGATGATCGGAGAGTGGTTGAACGAGAACACCATTACCGGAATTGCCAGCCACAGGGTCATCCACAGACCGTTTCCGGTTGCCGATGCAGTGTCCAGAGATAGAGTTTCCAGTGCTGCGCCGTTCCACTGCGGGATCAGGTACAGAGCCAGCAGCATCAGTACGCCAACAAACGGGAATACCAGAATACTCATCGCTTTAACGATCATCTGCTCACCGAAGCGAACGATGGTCATCATACCCACGATCAGGATCAGTGACAGAATCGCACGCGGCGGTGGCGTCATACCCAGCTGGTGAGACATGAAGCTTTCAACCGTGTTGGTGATTGCCACGCTGTAAACCAGCAGAATCGGGTAGATAGCGAAGAAGTAAAGCAGGGTAATCAGTTTACCTGCGCCAATACCAAAGTGTTCTTCTACTACCTCGGTGATGTCTTCGCCTGGGTTTTTGCCAGACAGCACGAAGCGAGTCAGGCCACGATGCGCAAAGTACGTCATCGGGAACGCAAGGATAGCCATGATGATCAGCGGGATCATACCGCCAACACCGGCGTTGATTGGCAGGAACAGCACGCCCGCGCCGATCGCCGTGCCGTAAAGGCCCAGCATCCACATGGTATCTGTCTTGCGCCAGGCACTGCGAGAGTCTTTCGACGCAATCGTGCTGGTTTGAGTCGTTTCCATCTATTTCTCCTGGAGGAATGCAAATAATTCAGCTTTTAGCCAGTTCAGCCCGGGAAGGTGCCTGGCCGTAAAAATGAAATCTGTCTATCGGCGATGGCTTAATCATTTTCCGCCGTAATAATTTGAGGGCGGAAAGATACACACAAGTTATGTATCTATCAGTGATCTTGATCTCAAATACAATAATCTACTTGGAAGATAGATAATCCCAATGCTTTACTCTGTAAATCAAAAGTAAAAGAGAATTTAAGGGCAATATTTGGCAGATTAACGACATCTGGCCTCTTCCGGGGCGCGCAATATATGTAGGTTGAACTGCAAAAATCAATACTTTTAGTTAATGATTACAAGATTTTCTTTTTTTCGGAGATAAAATGCGGTCTTCAAATTAAGGGAAACGTTTGCGTTGCAACATAAATTGTATGACATATTACAGGTGGTGATATTAATGACATGATGACGCGCTTAAACATTCATATAACAAATGAAATAGATTGATTAGTGAGCGACCAAAAAAGAGAAAAACCCGGCAACAAACGTTACCGGGGAAGGGAGGATTAGGTGCAGATTTCGTAGCAAGGGATGTAGGCAGAGCCTGGTAACTTCATACGATGTTGGGCAACAAACCCCTGAAGCAGGTCGTCCATACGGCGCATGATCTCTTTATCACCGTTGATTTTGTATGGCCCAAACTCTTCAATGGCGCGAATGCCGACTTCTTTTACGTTACCGGCTACAATGCCAGAAAATGCACGACGCAGGTCGGCAGCCAGCACTTCAACGGGCTGATCCGGGTAAAGCTTCAGATTAGCCATATTCTCGTGAGACGGCTCAAACGGCATTTGCAAATCTGGCGTAATACGCATTGACCAGTTAAAGCTGTAGGCATCGCCCGTATCGCGACGGTTTTCTTTCACCTGCGCCATCGCTTTTTTCATCTGACGGGCTACTTCTGCAGCGTCATCAATGATGATGCGATAATGGCGGCGCGCGTTTTCTCCCAACGTATGCACGACAAACTCGTCCAGTACGCGGAAGTAATCAGCACTCTCTTTCGGGCCGGTGAGGATCAATGGCAAGACCTGATCTTTGTTGGCCGGATTCATTAAAATTCCCAGCAAATACAGTAGCTCTTCCGCTGTACCCACACCGCCAGGGAAGATAATGATGCCGTGGGCGATACGGACAAACGCTTCCAGACGTTTTTCGATATCCGGCATGATGATCAGTTCGTTAACCAGCGGGTTAGGCGGTTCAGCGGCGATAATTGATGGTTCAGTCATACCAATAAAACGGCTGTCTTTGTAACGCTGTTGGGCGTGTCCAACCGCTGCGCCTTTCATCGGCGCTTCCATCGCGCCTGGACCACAGCCAGTGCAAATATTTAACTCACGCAGCCCCAACTGATTACCAACGCGACGGGCATACAAATACTCGTTTTCGTTGATGGAGTGACCGCCCCAGCACACCACCATATTGGGCGCTTCGCCCACGTGCAGCGCGCGAGCATTGCGCAAGATAGAAAAGACCAGGTTGGTAATATGAACAGAGTTGTCGAGATTCAGATTTGGAAAACGAACGGTGTTATGGATTTGCCCATAGACGAAGAGAATGTCGCGCAGAACGGCAAACAAGTTGGCCTGCAAGGAGCGAATGATACGCCCATCGACAAAAGCTTCTTCCGGGGGATTGATCAGTTCTAACTTAACGCCGCGTTCACGGCGTAGCACGTTAATGTCGAAATTCTCAAAACGGGACAGCAATTCTTTGCTGTTATCGGTGAGGCTACCGGAGTTCAGAACAGCGAGTGAACAGTTGCGAAATAATTGATAGAGGTCGCTGCTGGCGGTGCGTTTAAGCATGTCCACTTCCAACTGCGACAACATATCCATGGAGCCAAGAGGGCTAATATGTGTAATCAAGAAAAACTCCTTATGGGACGATTATCGTCATTCCCTTTGATTACAATAGCCCTGCCTGATGACCTTTCACAACCTTATGCGTGAATCCAGCCCGCAAAATTGAGAAAAATTTTATTGCCGTGCCAGACGGGTTGTCGATGGGACAAAATTACAGTTACTGCGCCATGGGTTAATGTCCAGACCGCCACGACGGGTATAACGTGCGTAAACGCTTAATTTCTCTGGCTGGCAGAAGCGTAACAGGTCATTAAAAATGCGCTCTACGCACTGTTCATGGAACTCGTTATGATGACGGAAAGAAACCAGATAACGCAGCAGTTTTTCCCTGTCAATCTTGCGTCCACGATACTGAATCTGGATAGATCCCCAGTCTGGTTGATGAGTAATCAGGCAGTTTGATTTCAGCAGGTGGCTAACGAGTGTTTCTTCCACCACTTTCTCGCCGCTGATGGCATTCTCAAGATAGTCAGTGGTGAATTCATAGTTATCGATAGCGATATCCTGGTCATCAATGCAGGTGCCATTGAAATGCCCCACCGGCTGACCTTCCAGTTCATCAAGACGATATAACGCCACGCTAACGTTACCCTGGGCGCAAGTGCTTAAGTCGCGCTCCAGCGTCTGGCGCACTTCATCCCAATTGTTAAAGCGTGTCTGGTTAAAGCTGTTGAGATAGAGCTTAAAACTCTTCGACTCAATGAGATTTACGCTGGTGTAATCAAGTTCAACATGACCCACGGCAACCTGCGGCAAACCTTTCGCATTCAGCCAGGAAAGTTCATATAGCGTCCAGATATCCGTACCGTGAAAAGGCAGATTATCTGCTTTCAGGCCCAGCGGATCGCGATTCAAACTACGTGGAACGCCTTGTAGCAGGCTGGCGTCATAGGTATCCCGGTAATCGGTTGATTTTCCAAGAGTCAGGCCCGCAAGTGCCTGATGGTTTGCATAAGAAGACATGTTTCACCGTCATAAACCAGATAAACTAAACGACAAGTGTATCTGGTTTAAGTGAAGAGAGAAATTAGTGGACGAATTGACCGCACAAGCCTTGAGAGATTTTACCACGCGTTACTGTGATGCATGGCACGAACAGCACAATAGTTGGCCGTTAAGCGAGGAGCTGTATGGCGTTCCTTCACCGTGCATTATTTCAACCACTAATGATGCTGTGTTCTGGCAACCGCAGCCGTTTAGCGGTGAGCAAAATGTAAACGCGGTTGAGCGTGCGTTTGATATTGTGATACAACCCGCAATTCATACCTTCTATACGACCCAGTTTGCCGGGGATATGCATGCGCAGTTTGGCGATATCAAACTGACATTACTGCAAACCTGGAGCGAAGATGACTTCCGCCGGGTGCAGGAAAACCTGATTGGACATCTGGTTACCCAGAAACGTCTGAAACTGCCCCCCACGTTATTTATCGCCACACTGGAAGAAGAGTTGGAAGTGATTTCGGTGTGTAATCTCTCTGGCGAAGTATGCAAAGAGACGCTGGGGACGCGGAATCGTATGCATTTAGCCTCAAATCTTGCGGAATTCCTTATGCAGCTTAAGCCTCTTCTGTAATCCAAATACCCCGTCTAGTTGTGAGAGATCTCTTACAGACCCTGTAGGAGATCGCCAGGAAGTAAGTGAATACTTAAAAAGATAAGAATCGATATTTCTATTTTAAATCAATGCATTGAAGAAAGATTCTTAACTTTCATATGAAATTTTCCTTAAGGCATTGTCTGTAAGCGCCTTGTAAGACTCAGCGAAAAAGACGATTCTATCTTCGTCGACAGGGAGTCAGACAACGAAGTGAACATCAGGATGATGACACTTCTAAAGGACACGCCAGGATGGTGCTTCAGGGAAAGGCTTCTGGATGAAGCGAAGAGGAAAACGCTGGATGCGTTAAAGGACACCTCCAGGACGGAGAATGAGAACCGGTCAGGATGATTCGGTGGGTCAGGATGGCCAGGGACACTTCAGGATGAAGTATCACATCGGGGTGGTGTGAGCAGGAAGCATTAGTTCAGGATGAACGATTGGTCGCAAGACCACAGGAAAAGTTGTCAAGGATGAGCAGGGAGCAACAAAAGTAGCTGGAATGCTGCGAAACGAACCGGGAGCACTGTTAATACAGTGCTCCCTTTTTTTATTCCTGCTATCCTTCGCGGCAGTTTTTTCTTCTTGAGGTTGTTTTATGACCACTCATGACCGCGTTCGTCTTCAGTTGCAGGCGCTTGAAACATTACTGCGTGAACATCAGCACTGGCGGAGCGATGAACCGCAGCCGCATCAATTCAACAGTACCCAACCTTTCTTTATGGATACGATGGAGCCACTGGAATGGTTGCAATGGGTACTGATCCCGCGAATGCACGATCTCTTAGATAATAATCAGCCATTGCCAGGGGCTTTCGCCGTGGCGCCGTATTATGAAATGGCGCTGGCGACGGACCACCCCCAGCGCGCGCTTATTCTGGCGGAGCTGGAAAAACTGGATGCGCTTTTTGCGGATGATACAAACTGATGCTGGAAATACTCTACCAGGATGAATGGCTGGTTGCGGTTAACAAACCGTCTGGCTGGCTGGTTCACCGCAGCTGGCTGGATCGTGACGAAAAAGTGGTGGTCATGCAAACCGTACGTGACCAGATTGGTCAGCACGTGTTTACCGCGCATCGGCTGGACCGACCGACTTCCGGCGTATTGCTGATGGGATTATCCAGCGAGGCCGGACGGCTGTTAGCGCAACAGTTTGAACAGCACCAAATCCAGAAACGTTACCATGCGATTGTGCGTGGCTGGCTGATGGAAGAAGCGGTGCTGGATTATCCGCTGGTGGAAGAACTGGATAAAATCGCCGATAAGTATGCCCGCGAAGATAAAGACCCGCAGCCAGCAGTGACGCATTATCGCGGTCTGGCGACGGTTGAAATGCCAGTTGCGACCGGGCGTTACCCGACGACACGCTACGGTCTGGTGGAACTGGAGCCGAAAACCGGACGCAAACATCAGCTTCGTCGCCATCTCGCCCATTTGCGCCATCCGATTATTGGCGACAGCAAACATGGCGATTTGCGCCAGAATCGCAGCGCGGCTGAACATTTTGGCCTCCAGCGGTTAATGTTGCACGCCAGTAAGTTGTCATTGACGCATCCTTTTACTGGCGAGCCGCTGACTATCCACGCCGGTCTGGACGACACCTGGATGCGGGCATTATCACAATTTGGCTGGCGCGGTCTGCTTCCTGAAAATGAAAGGGTTGAGTTCAGCGCGCCATCGGGTCAGGATGATGAGATAAGTTCCTAATCCAGGGAGAAAATGGTATGGCGGAAATTGGTATTTTTGTAGGCACCATGTACGGGAATTCACTGCTAGTGGCCGAAGAAGCGGAAGCGATTCTGACCGCACAGGGCCACAAAGCAACGGTGTTTGAAGACCCAGAATTAAGCGACTGGTTACCCTATCAGGACAAGTATGTTCTGGTAGTTACGTCCACCACCGGGCAGGGCGACCTTCCTGACAGCATTGTGCCACTCTTTCTGGGCATAAAGGATAACCTCGGTTTCCAGCCGAACCTGCGTTACGGCGTGATTGCGCTCGGCGACAGTAGTTATGTGAATTTCTGCAACGGTGGCAAACAGTTTGATGCTTTGTTACAGGAACAGAGCGCGCAGCGGGTAGGGGAAATGCTGCTGATCGATGCCAGTGAAACCCCGGAACCAGAAACGGAATCCAATCCGTGGGTTGAGCAGTGGGGGACGCTGTTGCCCTGATTTGTTCAGCGATCGGCAAAATACCGTTTTAGCGGTGCTGAATCGAGTCTTTTCAGGCAAATGCCTGTAAAAACTGCTTCTTAGCGCGGGTTTTTACTGGCGTTTGCCTGGAGTCAAGCGATCCATTTCATACTCTTCTTTATTTCTCCGATTTAACCCTTCCTTTCTTGTTCTTGTTTTCATTTCCGTGAAGTGGATTCCACCGTCCAGGGCTAATGCCAAAATCGAGCCTCATTGAACGCATTAATGTTGTGTTGTTGCACGGTGAGCCGCTATGGCGCGCTTTTTATACTGCTATTGCCAGATATAAAACACGCGCCGCATTCGGCGAACGACCTATAAAAACGGCAAAAACACCCTACGTCACCTCTGATTTCCTGGCGATGTCGCAGTCCAGAGTGAGCGTGGCTAACGCGAATTTTCAGGAGTGCAACAATGAGTTCTTTAAGTCAGGCTGCGAGCAGTGTGGAAAAACGCACGAATGCTCGTTACTGGATAGTGGTGATGCTGTTTATCGTCACATCTTTCAACTACGGCGATCGCGCTACGCTCTCGATCGCCGGTTCGGAAATGGCCAAAGATATCGGTCTTGATCCAGTGGGTATGGGCTATGTGTTCTCTGCTTTCTCATGGGCTTATGTTATTGGGCAGATCCCTGGCGGCTGGTTGCTGGATCGCTTTGGTTCAAAACGCGTCTACTTCTGGTCAATCTTTATCTGGTCGATGTTTACCTTGCTGCAAGGTTTCGTCGATATCTTTAGTGGATTCGGCATTATCGTTGCCTTGTTTACTCTCCGCTTCCTGGTAGGGCTTGCCGAAGCACCTTCTTTTCCCGGCAACAGCCGAATCGTGGCAGCCTGGTTCCCGGCGCAGGAAAGGGGAACGGCGGTGTCGATTTTTAACTCCGCCCAATACTTCGCAACGGTGATCTTCGCGCCGATTATGGGCTGGCTGACTCATGAAGTGGGTTGGTCACACGTCTTCTTCTTTATGGGCGGTCTGGGCATTGTCATCAGTTTTTTCTGGCTGAAAGTCATCCACGAGCCAAATCAACATCCGGGCGTAAATCAGAAAGAGCTGGAGTACATCGCCGCTGGCGGCGCGCTGATCAATATGGATCAGCAAAACACCAAAGTTAAAGTGCCGTTCAGCGTGAAGTGGGGGCAGATCAAACAGCTGCTCGGTTCGCGGATGATGATCGGTGTTTATATCGGTCAGTATTGTATCAACGCCCTGACTTACTTCTTTATTACCTGGTTCCCGGTTTATCTGGTGCAGGCGCGCGGGATGTCGATTCTGAAAGCGGGCTTTGTGGCTTCCGTTCCTGCTGTTTGCGGTTTTATCGGCGGCGTGCTGGGGGGGATTATTTCCGACTGGCTGATGCGCCGCACGGGCTCGCTGAACATTGCGCGTAAAACACCGATCGTGATGGGCATGTTGCTGTCGATGGTGATGGTGTTCTGTAACTACGTCGATGTTGAGTGGATGATCATCGGTTTCATGGCGTTGGCCTTCTTCGGTAAAGGCATCGGGGCGCTGGGTTGGGCGGTAATGGCAGATACTGCGCCGAAAGAGATTAGCGGTCTTTCCGGCGGCCTGTTCAATATGTTCGGTAACATTTCCGGTATCGTCACGCCAATCGCAATTGGTTATATCGTTGGCACGACTGGCTCCTTTAATGGGGCGCTGATTTATGTCGGGGTTCATGCCTTAATTGCGGTGCTGAGCTACCTGGTGCTGGTGGGCGATATTAAACGTATTGAGCTGAAACCTGTCGCGGGGCAATAAGATGACGACACAATCCAGTCCAGTCATTACTGATATGAAAGTCATTCCGGTCGCCGGACATGACAGCATGTTGCTCAATATTGGTGGTGCACATAACGCATATTTCACCCGCAACATTGTGGTACTCACCGATAATGCCGGACATACCGGCATTGGTGAAGCACCGGGCGGAGAGGTGATTTATCAAACGCTTGTCGATGCTATTCCGATGGTTCTGGGCCAGGAAGTCGCGCGACTGAATAAAGTGGTCCAGCAGGTGCATAAAGGTAATCAGGCCGCCGATTTTGATACCTTCGGCAAAGGTGCCTGGACCTTTGAATTGCGCGTTAACGCCGTGGCGGCGCTGGAAGCCGCTTTGCTTGACCTGTTAGGTAAGGCGCTGAATGTTCCGGTCTGTGAACTGCTTGGCCCAGGCAAGCAACGCGATGCTATTACCGTCCTCGGTTATCTGTTTTATATCGGTGATCGGACTAAAACCGATCTTCCTTATCTGGACAGTACGCCAGGCAACCATGAGTGGTATCAATTGCGCCACCAGAAAGCGATGAACAGCGAAGCCGTTGTGCGTCTGGCGGAAGCCTCACAGGATCGCTATGGCTTTAAAGATTTCAAACTCAAAGGCGGCGTATTACCCGGCGAGCAAGAAATCGACACCGTTCGTGCATTGAAGAAACGCTTCCCGGATGCGCGGATTACCGTTGATCCCAACGGTGCCTGGCTACTTGATGAAGCCATTTCTCTATGCAAAGGGCTGAATGATGTTCTTACCTATGCTGAAGATCCATGCGGCGCAGAACAAGGCTTCTCCGGCCGTGAAGTGATGGCGGAGTTTCGGCGGGCGACCGGCTTGCCCGTCGCGACCAACATGATCGCCACCAATTGGCGCGAAATGGGTCATGCGGTGATGCTCAATGCGGTAGATATTCCACTTGCCGATCCGCACTTCTGGACGCTTTCCGGTGCAGTCCGTGTGGCGCAGCTTTGCGACGACTGGGGGCTGACCTGGGGCTGTCATTCCAACAACCACTTCGATATCTCTCTGGCGATGTTTACCCATGTGGGCGCGGCGGCACCGGGTAATCCCACCGCTATCGATACCCACTGGATTTGGCAGGAGGGCGATTGTCGCCTGACCAAAAATCCGCTGGAGATTAAAAACGGAAAAATTGCCGTTCCTGATGCGCCCGGCCTGGGCGTGGAACTGGACTGGGAACAGGTACAAAAGGCGCACGAAGCCTATAAACGTCTGCCTGGCGGCGCGCGTAACGACGCGGGTCCGATGCAGTACCTGATCCCCGGCTGGACCTTTGACCGTAAACGTCCCGTTTTCGGCCGTCATTGATTTTGAATAAGGATATAAATATGAATTCTCAATTTACGACGCCTGTTGTTACTGAAATGCAGGTCATCCCGGTGGCGGGTCATGACAGTATGCTGATGAATCTGAGTGGCGCACACGCACCGTTCTTCACGCGTAATATTGTGATCATCAAAGATAATTCTGGTCACACCGGCGTAGGGGAAATTCCCGGCGGCGAGAAAATCCGTAAAACGCTGGAAGATGCGATTCCGCTAGTGGTAGGTAAAACGCTGGGTGAATACAAAAACGTTCTGACGCTGGTGCGTAATACTTTTGCCGATCGTGATTCTGGCGGGCGCGGTTTACAGACTTTTGACCTGCGTACCACTATCCATGTAGTTACCGGGATAGAAGCGGCAATGCTGGATCTGCTTGGGCAACACCTTGGAGTTAACGTGGCATCCTTGCTGGGCGATGGTCAACAGCGTAGCGAAGTCGAAATGCTGGGTTATCTGTTCTTTGTCGGCAATCGCAAAGCCACACCGTTACCGTATCAAAGCCAGCCGGATGACAAATGCGACTGGTATCGTCTTCGTCACGAAGAAGCGATGACGCCGGATGCGGTGGTGCGCCTGGCGGAAGCGGCGTATGAAAAATATGGCTTCAACGATTTCAAACTGAAGGGCGGTGTACTGGCCGGGGAAGATGAAGCCGAATCTATTGTGGCACTGGCGCAACGCTTCCCGCAGGCACGTATTACGCTCGATCCTAACGGTGCCTGGTCGCTGAACGAAGCGATTAAAATTGGTAAATACCTGAAAGGTTCGCTGGCTTATGCAGAAGATCCGTGTGGTGCGGAGCAAGGTTTCTCCGGGCGTGAGGTGATGGCAGAGTTCCGTCGCGCGACTGGTCTGCCGACTGCAACCAATATGATCGCCACCGACTGGCGGCAGATGGGCCATACGCTCTCCCTGCAATCTGTTGATATCCCGCTGGCGGACCCGCATTTCTGGACGATGCAGGGTTCGGTACGTGTGGCGCAAATGTGCCATGAATTTGGCCTGACCTGGGGGTCACACTCTAACAACCACTTCGATATTTCCCTGGCGATGTTTACCCATGTTGCCGCAGCTGCACCGGGTAAAATCACCGCGATTGATACGCACTGGATCTGGCAGGAAGGTAATCAGCGCCTGACTAAAGAGCCTTTTGAGATCAAAGGCGGTTTGGTACAAGTGCCGGAAAAACCGGGTCTGGGTGTAGAAATCGATATGGATCAGGTGATGAAAGCCCACGAGCTGTATCAGAAATACGGGCTTGGCGCGCGTGATGATGCGATGGGGATGCAGTACCTGATTCCTGGCTGGACGTTCGATAACAAGCGTCCGTGCATGGTGCGTTAAGACAGAATACAAAAACCGGCTCTGTCAGGAGCCGGTTTGAGACTGATGCCAAACACAAAATTGCCTGATGCGCTACGCTTATCAGGCCCACATGCTTTTTTAATTCATTGAATTTGAATGGTTTCGTAGGCCAGTAAGGCGTTTTCGCCGCATCCGGCATAAACACAGGCACCTTGTCACCAGTCTGAAACCGGCTTCATAAGAAGCCGATTTTTACTCGATAAAATATTTATTACCCAAGAATTTTACTGGCTTCGCGTGCCACATTATCCATCTCGTCCAACAATTCCAGTAGCTCCGGCTCCAAATCTTCTTCTTTAGTACCGCTTCGTAGCTGTTGTTCGATAAGTTGACAGAGATTCTTCATACGCGGCACACCGCTATAGCCGCAACTGCCATGCAGTTTATGAATCAAATCAACCAGGCCTTCCGGGTTTTCCCCAACTAGTTGTTCCTCAACTTTGTTGCGAACTTCTGGCAGGAAATCGAGCAACATTTGCAGCATATCGCGCGCCAGATCGGTTTTGCCAGCGGCCTGGCGTAGCGCCAGTTGCCAGTCCAGAGTCGCATTCTGGTTCACCACAATTTCGTTCACTTCTGGCGTCACAACGCGGGAGGAAATGCCGCTGCCGGGTTTGTAGCGCAGCAGCAAATTATGCAATCGCTCTTCTTCTATCGGTTTCGCCAGATAATCGCTCATCCCCGCGCCAAGTAATTTCTCTTTTTGCCCAGCCATCGCATGTGCAGTCACCGCGATGACTGGCGTTTGTTGCTGGTGCGGAAGCTGGTGGATAAGTTCGCATGCACGAATGCCGTCCATGTCCGGCATTTGAATATCCATTAAGATTAAATCGAACGGCATCTGTTTTGCTCGTTCAACCGCCTGATGCCCGCTATCGCACAACTCCACATGCTGAACCATGTCTTCCAGCAATGCGCCGATAAGTTTCAGGTTGGCGGGGTTATCATCAACAGCCATAACCGTCATTACCAGCTTACTTTCGTCGGTGACAGGCAACAGCGTATTTTGTGTTTGATGGCAAAACTCGGTCAGTACAGGCAACAGACGTGTAGGCGTCAGGGGTTTCAGCAGACACGCGCCGATACCATCTTGCTTGAGCTTTTCGGCATTGACCTGCGCATGACACGGAAGGGCGAGCATCAGAAAATCGGTCATCGACACCGCTTTCGCTAACCGCTCATGTTGCATCGTTAGCGGTTCGCGGAAAGTCACCGCAATCCCTAACAACATCATGTCGTAATGCGCGGGAGGGAGTGCCGAGAAGCTTGGGCTGTAGACCACCTCAAGCGGTGTTTCGCTTAAAATATCCAGCGTGCACTGCGCGGCTGCCGAGTTCGGTTCGACATAAGCCAGGCGTTTGCCTGTGAGGCACTGGGTGGATGGTCCTTCAATAATAATATTCGGGTTCAGATCGAGATTAATATGGAACCAGAAGGTTGAGCCACGATTCGGCTGGCTATGGAACGAGATATCCCCGCCCATCTCATTAACCAGTTTTTGCGTAATTACCAGCCCCAGCCCGGTGCCGCCATGACGGCGTGAAATACTGGCATCTGCCTGTCTGAAGGCCTGGAACAGGCGCGATTGATCGCGTTCAGGAATACCAATACCGGTATCGCGGATCTGCACTTCAATCTGAACTTTGGTATTACTCAGCGCTCGTTTTTCCACCAGAATATCGATGTTGCCATTCTCGGTGAATTTAATCGCATTCCCCACCAGGTTAGTGATAATTTGCTGTAAACGCAGCGGATCGCCTATCACGTTATCTGGCACGTCGCTCTTAATATTGAGCGTCAATTCCAGCCCTTTATCGTGAGAAGAATGCGCCAGAAGAGTAACCACTTCATCCAGCGTGCTGCGCAGCGGGAACGGAATACTTTCCAGAATCAGCTTGCCCGCTTCCAGTTTCGAGAAGTCGAGAACATCATTAATAATTGCCAGCAAATTATTTGCCGAGCGTTCAATCGTGTTCAGGTGATCGCGCTGCGTTGGCGTTAATTCTGTTTTCAGCGTCAGGCGGGTAAAGCCAATAACCCCATTCAGCGGTGTACGCAGCTCATGTGACATGTTCGCCAGAAACTCGGACTTAATACGCGCCGCTTCCTGGGCGCGCTTTTTCGCCAGGTCCAACTCAACGTTCTGAATTTCCATCTGCTCCAGCGTTTCACGCAGATCGGACGTCGCCTGGTCGATATTGTGCTGCATCTCTTCGTGATAAGCCGCCAGAGACATTGCCATCGAATTAATGCCGTTTTTCAGCATATCCAACTCGCCGAGCATAAATCCTTCCACCCGGCTGTCGAGTTGTCCTCGGCGGATGCGGTCGACAGTATTCACCATGTTGCGAATCGGGCCGGTTACATCGCGCATGAGTCGCCAGCCAAAAATAAGCGCAATACCAATACAGAACAGCATCATCACGCTGGAAATAAAAATCTCTTTATATTGCTGTAAGCGCACCGATTTAAGGTCCAGCTCAAGGGCAATATACCCCAGCATATTCTGACTATTTTTGGCATCGCTAATGGGCGATTCGTCGGGAGAATAACTCTCGGAGATAATCGGCGTACGCAAAATCATAATATCGCCATCACGTGTGACAGTGAGCTGGCGCGGAAATGGCACGTTACTACCGAGCTGCATTGCTGAAGGGTCGAGATGAAAATTGGAGGTGACAAAGAGTCGGTTATTTTCATCGTAAACTGAAATGGCGCGAACAATATCAGAATGGCGACGATGCAAAACGCTTATCAACTGACCGATAGATTCGCGATTTTGCAGGCTCATGCCATATTCAGTAGAAACTGCAAGCGGCTCAATAATGCTGGCACCGGCATCTTCCAGTTGACGCTGCAAGTCGTTATAGCGATGCACGACGAAAAAGATACTGAGCAATAAACCAATAAGGACGGTCGGCGCCAGGATCAGAATCATCATGCGTGCGCGCAGGCTGTAGTTGGTCATGGAGTTCCGTTATGGGACAATTAAGGTCACACTGTTAAATTGAGAAAGTCTCGCCAATGGCGCAATTCTACTCTGCAAAACGACGCGTGACGACGCGTCAGATCATAACCGTTTCAGTCAACGACCTCGACTCTTTTGGTCAGGGCGTGGCACGACATAACGGAAAAGCGTTATTTATCCCCGGGCTATTGCCGCAGGAAGACGCGGAAGTTACTGTTACTGAAGATAAAAAACAGTATTCCCGCGCTAAAGTCGTGCGCAGGCTAAGCGACAGCCCGGAACGCGAAACGCCACGCTGCCCTCATTTTGGCGTATGCGGCGGCTGTCAGCAACAACACGCCAGCATCGAACTACAGCAGCGAAGCAAAAGTGCGGCGCTCGCCCGGTTAATGAAGCACGACGTCTCTGAAGTGATCGCCGATGTTCCCTGGGGGTACCGTCGCCGCGCGCGCTTAAGCCTGAACTATCAGCCGAAAACACAACAATTACAGATGGGATTTCGCAAAGCGGGTTCCAGTGACATTGTCGATGTTAAGCAATGCCCCATTTTAGCGCCCCAACTTGAAGCATTGCTGCCCAAAGTCAGGGCATGCCTGACCAGCTTACAAGCCATGCGCCATCTTGGTCACGTTGAACTGGTGCAGGCAACCAGCGGCACGCTGATGATTTTACGCCATACCGCACCGCTAAGTTCGGCTGATCGTGAAAAACTGGAACGCTTTTCGCATTCTGAAGGCCTGGATCTGTTTCTCGCTCCCGATAGTGAGATACTCGAAACCGTCTCTGGCGAGATGCCCTGGTATGACTCAAATGGGTTGCGTTTAACTTTTAGCCCGCGTGATTTTATTCAGGTCAACGCGGGTGTGAACCAGAAAATGGTGGCTCGCGCGCTGGAGTGGTTGGATGTGCAGGCTGAAGACAGCGTGCTTGATCTGTTCTGCGGTATGGGCAATTTCACACTGCCATTAGCGACACGAGCGGCTAGCGTGGTAGGGGTAGAAGGTGTTGCGGCGCTGGTGGAGAAAGGTCAGGAAAATGCGCGACTTAATGGTTTACAAAATGTGACGTTTTATCATGAGAATCTTGAAGATGATGTCACAAAGCAACCGTGGGCTAAAAACGGCTTTGACAAAGTGTTGCTGGACCCGGCGCGAGCAGGTGCTGCTGGCGTCATGCAGCAAATTATAAAACTGGAACCCATTCGTATAGTTTATGTATCCTGTAACCCTGCGACGCTGGCTCGGGATAGCGAGGCGTTATTAAAAGCAGGATATACCATTGCGCGACTGGCGATGCTGGATATGTTCCCACACACGGGGCATCTGGAATCGATGGTGCTTTTTTCGCGCGTTAAATAGTTACGATTTGCTGATTTCGGCAGGTCAGGTCCCTAAAGGAGAGGACAATGGTTGCGGTAAGAAGTGCACATATCAATAAGGCTGGTGAATTTGATCCGGACAAATGGATCGCAAGTCTGGGGATTGCCAGCCAGAAGTCGTGTGAGTGCTTAGCCGAAACCTGGGCGTATTGTCTGCAGCAGACGCAGGGGCATCCGGATGCCAGTTTGCTGTTGTGGCGTGGTGTCGAGATGGTGGAGATCCTCTCGACATTAAGTATGGACATTGACACGCTGCGGGCGGCGCTGCTGTTCCCTCTGGCCGATGCCAACGTAGTCAGCGAAGACGTACTGCGCGAGAGCGTCGGTAAGTCGGTCGTTAATCTTATTCACGGTGTGCGCGATATGGCGGCAATCCGCCAGCTGAAAGCGACGCACACTGATTCTGTTTCCTCCGAACAGGTCGATAACGTTCGCCGGATGTTATTGGCAATGGTCGATGATTTCCGTTGCGTGGTCATTAAGCTGGCAGAGCGAATTGCCCATCTGCGTGAAGTGAAAGATGCGCCGGAAGATGAACGTGTACTGGCGGCAAAAGAGTGTACCAACATCTACGCGCCGCTGGCGAACCGTCTCGGGATCGGGCAACTGAAATGGGAACTGGAAGATTACTGCTTCCGTTATCTCCACCCGACCGAATACAAGCGCATCGCCAAATTGCTGCATGAACGCCGTCTCGACCGCGAACACTATATCGAAGAGTTTGTCGGTCATCTGCGCGCTGAGATGAAAGCTGAAGGCGTTAAAGCTGAGGTGTATGGTCGTCCGAAACACATCTACAGCATCTGGCGCAAAATGCAGAAAAAGAACCTCGCCTTCGATGAGCTGTTTGATGTCCGTGCAGTTCGTATTGTTGCCGAGCGTTTACAAGACTGCTACGCCGCGCTGGGGATAGTGCACACTCACTATCGCCACTTGCCGGATGAATTTGATGATTACGTCGCAAATCCGAAACCAAACGGCTATCAGTCTATTCATACTGTGGTACTGGGGCCGGGTGGCAAAACCGTTGAGATCCAAATCCGCACCAAACAGATGCATGAAGATGCAGAGCTGGGTGTCGCTGCGCACTGGAAATACAAAGAAGGTGCGGCTGCTGGCGGGGCGCGTTCGGGACATGAAGACCGGATTGCCTGGCTGCGTAAACTGATTGCGTGGCAGGAAGAGATGGCTGATTCCGGCGAAATGCTCGACGAAGTACGCAGCCAGGTCTTTGACGACCGGGTATACGTCTTTACGCCGAAAGGTGATGTCGTTGATTTGCCTGCGGGATCAACGCCGCTGGACTTCGCTTACCACATCCACAGTGATGTCGGACACCGCTGCATCGGGGCAAAAATTGGCGGGCGCATTGTGCCGTTCACCTACCAGCTGCAAATGGGCGACCAGATTGAAATTATCACCCAGAAACAGCCCAATCCCAGCCGTGACTGGTTAAACCCAAACCTGGGCTATGTCACAACCAGCCGTGGGCGTTCGAAAATTCATGCCTGGTTCCGTAAACAGGATCGTGACAAAAACATTCTGGCTGGACGACAAATCCTTGATGACGAGCTGGAACATCTGGGGATCAGCCTGAAAGAAGCAGAAAAACACCTGCTGCCGCGTTACAACTTCAATGATGTCGACGAGTTGCTGGCGGCGATTGGTGGCGGGGATATCCGGCTCAATCAGATGGTGAATTTCCTGCAATCGCAATTTAATAAGCCGAGTGCCGAAGAGCAGGACGCCGCCGCGCTGAAGCAGCTTCAGCAAAAAAGCCATGCCCCGCAAAACCGCAGTAAAGATAACGGGCGCGTGGTAGTAGAAGGTGTCGGCAATCTGATGCACCACATCGCGCGCTGCTGTCAGCCGATTCCTGGTGATGAAATTGTTGGTTTCATTACTCAGGGACGCGGTATTTCTGTGCACCGCGCCGATTGTGAACAACTGGTGGAGTTACGCTCCCATGCGCCAGAACGCATTGTTGATGCAGTATGGGGCGAGAGCTACTCCGCCGGATATTCGCTGGTGGTCCGCGTGCTGGCTAATGATCGTAGTGGGTTGTTGCGTGATATCACGACCATTCTCGCCAACGAGAAGGTGAACGTGCTTGGCGTTGCCAGCCGTAGCGATACCAAACAGCAACTGGCAACCATCGATATGACCATTGAGATTTATAACCTGCAGGTGCTGGGCCGCGTGCTGGGTAAACTCAATCAGGTGCCGGATGTTATCGACGCGCGTCGACTGCACGGGAGTTAGGCCGAAATTTGCTCGTATCTACAATGTAGATTGATATATACTGTATCTACATATGATAGCGGTTTGAGGAAAGGGTTATGATCCACAGTAGCGTAAAGCGTTGGGGAAATTCTCCTGCAGTGCGGATCCCGGCTACGTTAATGCAGGCGCTCAATCTGAATATTGATGATGAAGTGAAGATTGACCTGGTGGATGGCAAATTAATTATTGAGCCAGTGCGTAAAGAGCCCGTATTTACGCTTGCTGAACTGGTCAACGACATCACACCGGAAAACCTCCACGAGAATATCGACTGGGGGGAGCCGAAAGATAAGGAAGTCTGGTAATGGTAAGCCGATACGTACCCGATATGGGCGATCTGATTTGGGTTGATTTTGACCCGACAAAAGGTAGCGAGCAAGCCGGACATCATCCGGCTGTTGTCCTGAGTCCGTTCATGTACAACAACAAAACAGGTATGTGTCTGTGTGTTCCTTGTACAACGCAATCAAAAGGATATCCGTTCGAAGTTGTTCTATCCGGTCAGGAACGTGATGGCGTAGCGTTAGCTGATCAGGTAAAAAGTATCGCCTGGCGGGCAAGAGGAGCAACGAAGAAAGGAACGGTTGCCCCAGAGGAATTACAACTCATTAAAGCCAAAATTAACGTGCTGATTGGGTAGTGTTACTAACTCACTTCTATTCTGGTCACAGGTTTCCACCTGACAGGCCCGCAATTTTCAGGACATTCTAATGAATCAAATCGACCGTTTGCTCACTATCATGCAGCGCCTGCGCGATCCGGAAAACGGCTGCCCGTGGGATAAAGAGCAGACATTTGCTTCTATAGCACCTTACACACTTGAAGAAACCTACGAAGTGCTGGACGCCATTGCCCGCGAAGACTTTGACGATCTGCGCGGTGAGCTCGGCGATCTGTTGTTCCAGGTGGTGTTTTACGCGCAAATGGCCCAGGAAGAAGGGCGCTTTGACTTTAATGATATTTGTGCTGCGATCAGCGATAAATTAGAGCGTCGCCATCCGCATGTTTTTGCTGACAGTTCTGCCGAAAACAGCAGTGAAGTTCTCGCCCGTTGGGAGCAGATCAAAACCGAAGAGCGCGCGCAGAAAGCACAGCATTCGGCGCTGGATGATATTCCTCGTAGTTTACCGGCTTTAATGCGTGCGCAAAAAATCCAGAAACGTTGCGCCAACGTTGGTTTCGACTGGACGACGCTTGGCCCGGTGGTCGATAAAGTCTACGAAGAGATCGACGAGGTGATGTACGAGGCGCGGCAGGCTGTTGTCGACCAGGCTAAACTGGAGGAGGAAATGGGCGACCTGCTGTTTGCCACGGTTAATCTGGCTCGCCATTTAGGGACGAAAGCAGAAATCGCATTGCAAAAAGCGAATGAAAAATTCGAGCGTCGTTTTCGCGAAGTGGAGCGTATTGTTGCCGCGCGTGGACTGGAAATGACAGGTGTTGACCTCGAAACAATGGAAGAAGTCTGGCAACAGGTAAAACGGCAGGAAATTGATCTCTAAGGGAATTACGCGGTCAAGCGCCATTTGTGTCATTTTTTAAATGACAAGCGCTTGATTTGCGTCAAAAACATTTACCCCAAAGGGGCTATTTTCTCACTCCTGATTTCAATAGTGCGCTGGCGAAGAGGAGGGATAATGAAAGTTTGTGGCACAGGTCATGTTCGGGTATACTGCTTTCCCGTCCTGGTTATTCCATCGTCTTTTCAACCTAACTTCTCAGGTTCAGCATGACAACGAACTATATTTTTGTGACCGGCGGGGTCGTATCCTCTCTGGGTAAAGGCATTGCCGCAGCCTCCCTCGCAGCCATTCTTGAAGCCCGTGGCCTCAATGTGACTATCATGAAACTGGATCCGTACATCAACGTCGATCCAGGTACTATGAGCCCAATCCAACACGGGGAAGTGTTCGTTACTGAAGACGGCGCTGAAACCGACCTGGACCTGGGTCACTACGAGCGTTTCATTCGTACCAAAATGAGCCGCCGCAACAACTTCACCACGGGTCGTATCTACTCAGACGTTCTGCGTAAAGAACGCCGCGGTGACTACCTCGGCGCAACCGTACAGGTTATTCCACACATCACTAACGCTATCAAAGAACGCGTTCTTGCAGGTGGTGAAGGCCACGACGTGGTTCTGGTCGAAATCGGCGGTACCGTAGGTGACATCGAATCCCTGCCGTTCCTCGAAGCGATTCGCCAGTTGGCTGTTGAAATTGGCCGTGAGCACACTCTGTTTATGCACCTGACGCTGGTGCCGTACATGGCTGCGTCTGGTGAAGTCAAAACCAAACCGACCCAGCACTCTGTAAAAGAGCTGCTCTCCATCGGTATCCAGCCTGACATCCTGATTTGTCGTTCAGATCGCGCCGTTCCGGCTAACGAACGTGCGAAGATTGCATTGTTCTGTAATGTTCCGGAAAAAGCGGTTATTTCTCTGAAAGACGTCGATTCCATCTATAAAATTCCGGGCCTGTTGAAATCTCAGGGGCTGGACGATTATATTTGTAAACGATTCAGCTTAAACTGCCCGGAAGCGAATCTGTCCGAATGGGAACAGGTTATCTTCGAAGAAGCGAATCCGGTGAGTGAAGTCACCATCGGTATGGTCGGTAAGTACATTGAACTGCCGGACGCTTACAAATCAGTGATTGAAGCACTGAAACACGGCGGGCTGAAAAATCGTGTCAGCGTCAACATCAAACTGATCGATTCACAAGATGTTGAAACGCGCGGTGTTGAAATCCTTAAAGGTCTGGACGCGATCCTCGTACCTGGCGGTTTCGGCTATCGTGGCGTAGAAGGCATGATTACTACCGCGCGCTTTGCGCGTGAGAACAATATTCCTTATCTGGGCATTTGCCTGGGTATGCAGGTGGCGTTAATTGATTACGCTCGCCATGTTGCCAACATGGAGAACGCCAACTCTACGGAATTTGTGCCAGACTGTAAGTACCCGGTTGTGGCGCTGATTACCGAGTGGCGCGATGAAAACGGCAACGTTGAAGTTCGTAGCGAGAAGAGCGATCTCGGTGGCACCATGCGTCTTGGCGCACAGCAGTGCCAGCTGGTTGACAATAGCCTGGTTCGCCAGCTGTACAATGCGCCGACAATTGTTGAGCGTCATCGTCACCGCTACGAAGTCAACAACATGCTGCTGAAACAGATTGAAGATGCAGGTCTGCGCGTTGCGGGCCGTTCCGGGGATGATCAGTTGGTCGAGATCATCGAAGTTCCGAATCACCCGTGGTTCGTGGCTTGTCAGTTCCATCCGGAGTTTACTTCTACTCCACGTGATGGCCACCCGCTGTTTGCTGGCTTTGTAAAAGCCGCCAGCGAGTTCCAGAAACGTCAGGCGAAGTAAGTAAAAAAGTTAGAACGGCAACGCGTACCCTGGGTACGCGTTGTTTGTCTGGAGTTTCAGTTTAACTAGTGACTTGAGGAAAACCTAATGTCCAAAATCGTAAAAATCATCGGTCGTGAAATCATCGACTCCCGTGGTAACCCGACTGTTGAAGCCGAAGTACATCTGGAGGGTGGTTTCGTCGGTATGGCAGCTGCTCCATCAGGTGCTTCTACTGGTTCCCGTGAAGCTCTGGAACTGCGCGATGGCGACAAATCCCGTTTCCTGGGCAAAGGCGTAACCAAAGCTGTTGCTGCGGTTAACGGCCCGATCGCTCAGGCGCTGATTGGCAAAGATGCCAAAGATCAGGCTGGCATTGACAAGATCATGATCGACCTGGACGGCACCGAAAACAAATCTAACTTCGGCGCAAACGCAATCCTGGCTGTGTCTCTGGCTAACGCCAAAGCTGCTGCAGCTGCTAAAGGTATGCCGCTGTACGAGCACATCGCTGAACTGAACGGTACTCCGGGCAAATACTCCATGCCGGTTCCGATGATGAACATCATCAACGGTGGTGAGCACGCTGACAACAACGTTGATATCCAGGAATTCATGATTCAGCCGGTTGGCGCGAAAACTGTGAAAGAAGCCATCCGCATGGGTTCTGAAGTTTTCCATCACCTGGCAAAAGTTCTGAAAGCGAAAGGCATGAACACTGCAGTTGGTGACGAAGGTGGCTATGCGCCGAACCTGGGTTCCAACGCTGAAGCTCTGGCTGTTATCGCTGAAGCTGTTAAAGCTGCTGGCTATGAACTGGGCAAAGACATCACTCTGGCGATGGACTGCGCAGCTTCTGAATTCTACAAAGACGGTAAATACGTTCTGGCTGGCGAAGGCAACAAAGCTTTCACCTCTGAAGAATTCACTCACTTCCTGGAAGAACTGACCAAACAGTACCCGATCGTTTCTATCGAAGACGGTCTGGACGAATCTGACTGGGACGGTTTCGCATACCAGACCAAAGTTCTGGGCGACAAAATCCAGCTGGTTGGTGACGACCTGTTCGTAACCAACACCAAGATCCTGAAAGAAGGTATCGAAAAAGGTATCGCTAACTCCATCCTGATCAAATTCAACCAGATCGGTTCTCTGACCGAAACTCTGGCTGCAATCAAGATGGCGAAAGACGCTGGCTACACTGCAGTTATCTCTCACCGTTCTGGCGAAACTGAAGACGCTACCATCGCTGACCTGGCTGTTGGTACTGCTGCAGGCCAGATCAAAACTGGTTCTATGAGCCGTTCTGACCGTGTTGCTAAATACAACCAGCTGATTCGTATCGAAGAAGCTCTGGGCGAAAAAGCACCGTACAACGGTCGTAAAGAGATCAAAGGCCAGGCATAAGTCTGACTTTATCTGATTTAAAAATGCCAGCCTTCGGGCTGGCATTTTTTATGGTCGAGTTACCAGCGGCCTGAGGAACCACCGCCTCCAGATGAACCACCGCCACCGCTAAATCCGCCGCCGCCGCTAAACCCGCCACCACTTGAGCCTCCACCGGAAGAGGATGAAGAAGAACCTTTTCTTGAAGCTCTTTCTTTACCGAGTTTCTTATATTTGGCGCGTAGTTTTTTACTAACGATAAGCCAAAAGATAAGCAGCACTACGATCGCAAAAGGCGTTAACATACCGCAGGCAACGATTAAATTCGTCCATGGTCCTGGCTCTGCAACATAGAGGAATACCATCCCGTAAATTGCGCCAGTGAGTGCTATCCAGGGGAGATTTGACGGATCGGTAAAAACAATAAAATATGAAAGCACCGCCAGTAATATAATTACAGCAAGCGATAATGGAATAGGGGGATTGATACTGTAGTAATTCCCCCTGTTTTCCGGTAATTCGCCATTCAGCAGAAGTGCGCCAATATTTTCGCTTGCCAGTGTTAACCCACCCATAAGGTCATCACTTTTGAAAGCAGGGATTAATATATCACGGATAATCTTCGCCGCTTGCAGGTCGGTAACCACCCCTTCCAGCCCGTAGCCCACTTCAATGCGAACTTTACGATCTTCCCAGACGACCAGGATCAGAATACCATCGTCACGCCGCTCATCCCCCAGTTTCCAGCTATCAAAAACGCGAGTTGCATATTGTTCAATGGTATCGTCCCCGGTGGATGGCACAATTAATACGGCGACCTGGGCTCGTGTTTTTTGTGTAATATCCTGCAGCTGCTGTGTCAGTGATTGTTGTTCAGACGAGCTTAACGTACCAGTAATATCGGTCACCTGGTGGCGCAGCTCCGGCACAGCAATTTGCTGGGCAAGCACCGGAAGGCACCACAAAGCGAGTAAAATAAAGATTAAGCGCATTACGATCACCAGCGCCCGGAAGCGCCACCGCCACCAGACGAACCGCCGCCACCGCTGAAATTGTCATTGTCGAAAGACGATGAAGAGGAAGATGACGACGATGATGAAGAATGCCAGGAGGCCGAGTTGCTTCTTTCGTAACGTGACGGTCGGTTGGCACTACGCATTGAATCACGCACCTTTCTGCCGAAAGGTGTGAAAGCGATAGCTACGGTCAGGAATGGTGTGGCGAAACATAATAATGTGGCAAGAACTCCCCAGCTCCCGCTATATCCAGCGATGGGAAGTACAAAAGCCAGTACTATGGCAGCAAAGCAAATCACTCCCAGCGTTTTGACATATCCTCTGGCAGAAATAAACGTCAGTGCTATCGCCCAGACTAACAAAGCCCACCAACCGCTAAAGGGTAAAGGGTGATCGGGCGATGTGTTATAGACTAAATCATTTCCTGATAGTCGGGTTTCAATATCACTGATACCCTGTTGCAAGCCGCCAGTAAGGTCGCCTTTTTTAAACGCTGGAATAATACTGTTGCGAATAATTTGCCCGGACTGTGCATCAGTAAGAATACCCTCAAGCCCGTAACCGATTTCAATATGAACTGTATGATCTTGCCAGGCAACTACCAGTAAAATACCGTCATCACGACCTTTATGGCCGGGCTGCCAACTCTCGAACACACGTGTTGCATATTGCTCGATGGTTTCTTCGCCTGTGGTTTCAACCACCAATACCACAAGCTGCGTCTGTTCTTTTTGCGTCAGGGCTTTAATCTGGCTGGTTAGCGTACTTACTTCCCCTCTGGTTAATGTCCCTGTTAAATCATTTATATATTTAGGTAATTCAGGTACTGGAACTTGCACTGCAAACGCAGATGAACAGACCAGAACAAGAAGTAAGATAAAATTTTTCATATAATTAACTCGCCTAATAAGCATTAGCATTCTGGCTAAAATCTATTGTTGGGGCTTTGCTTACTGCGGCGACATCATCCGGCAAATAATTTTTCTTTGGTGTGTAATCCATGACCTTTGCGGTTAACACTGCGGGAAATTTGCGGATAGTGACATTATATTGTTCAATGGCTTTAATATATCTTCCTCGCGCGACAGCAATTCGATTTTCGCTTCCTTCGAGTTGTACCATTAAATTTTGATAGAGTTCCTGAGCCTTTAATTCTGGATAACGTTCACTAATAATCGTTAACTGCCCGAGAGTGCGAGTCACCTGCGCCTGAGCTTGTTGCCAGGCTTGTAATTTTTGCTCATCTCCCGGAGCTTGCTGAAGATCGCTGCTGGCACGATTAGCTTGACTACGAGCTAGCGTAACGGCCTCCAGTACCTCTTTTTCATGGCTGGAATAACCTTTAATGCTGGCGACAAGATTAGGAATAAGATCTGCACGGCGTTGATACTGATTCAATACTTCTGACCAGGAGGCATTGACCTGTTCATCATAGGTTTGAATATCGTTATAACCGCAACCTGATAAATTGAAAATAAATATAAATACGATGAATATTCTAAACATGTTTAAATCCCTTTTATTTAATTCCTTAAAACATAATACGCCGCTTCATTTTATTCTTAATGATCTGATTCACTTTTTACCTTAAACCCGCCTGTAACAGAATGTTAATAAAGCATGAATATTGCGGCAGGATCTGCAATAATTAACAATTATCCACTTCTCAGAGAATGCTATGCAGTACCCGATTAACGAGATGTTCCAGACCCTGCAAGGTGAGGGTTACTTTACCGGCGTCCCCGCCATTTTTATTCGTTTACAGGGATGCCCGGTCGGCTGTGCCTGGTGCGACACCAAACACACATGGGAAAAGCTTGAGGATCGGGAAGTTTCCCTTTTCAGCATTCTGGGGAAAACGAAAGAGAGTGATAAGTGGGGAGCAGCAAGTAGTGAAGACTTGCTCGCAGTCATCGGTCGTCAGGGATACACCGCGCGTCACGTGGTGATTACGGGTGGTGAACCTTGTATTCATGACTTAATGCCACTAACTGACCTGCTCGAAAAGAACGGTTTCAGTTGCCAGATAGAAACCAGCGGTACTCATGAAGTGCGTTGTACGCCGAATACCTGGGTCACCGTGTCGCCAAAACTGAATATGCGTGGCGGTTATGAAGTATTGTCGCAAGCCCTGGAGCGAGCTAACGAAATCAAACACCCAGTTGGACGCGTACGGGATATCGAAGCACTGGATGAATTGCTGGCGACGCTGACCGATGATAAACCGCGAATCATTGCACTTCAGCCAATTAGCCAGAAGGAAGATGCTACGCGTTTGTGCATTGAAACTTGCATTGCGCGTAACTGGCGTTTGTCGATGCAAACACATAAATATTTAAATATTGCCTGATTAAACATTTATAAGCGTTGTAAATGGGGGGGTTTGTAAAGACTCCCACTCATTTATATTTTTTGTCGCCTCTGAACACTCATCCATTTTGCCCATTCCGGGCTAATCATTGTCATTCTCTACAAATTCTGTGGCGTTAATTTTTCACTGGAGTGAAAATTATTACGTCGGAGTTTGGTAGATTTTAGTTTGTATAGAGTTATTTTATATATTTATCTTTTCAATCAATGGATTAAGTGCTCTTTAACATAATGGATATGTTGTTTGTGTGATTCTGTAAAGTTGGTAGATTGTGACTGGCTTAAAAATCATTAATTAATAATAGGTTATGTTTAGAGAGTTCCCCGCGCCAGCGGGGATAAACCGAATATCAAGGAAGTCATGAAGACTTCGACTATGAGCTCCCCGCGTCAGCCGGGGATAACCATTCAGGTATGTTCAGGCCGGGCAGTTTCCCGCCCGGTCTTCCTCATTTACGCATTCGACCAGCTCTGGATTGAATCCGCATTCCCCAGCTCACCATGCATCACTTCATACGATTTTTTCAGGATCACATCAGTATGTTTGGTTAAATCTTTGAAAATACCTTTATTCATCGCATCGTAGCGTTTGGCATTGCTCTCAATCGGCATAAAGACATCTTTCACGCGAACCATTTTGTCGACAGCCGTTGCGTAATCTGGATACAGACCAAGCCCTACAGCCGTGTTGATCGCCGCCCCCAGGCTTGCACAACCGTTAATGGCATTACGGCGCGCCGGAAGATTGAATACATCGGCAAAAATCTGCATAAACAGATCGCTGTTCGAACCACCGCCAGTAATGATCACATGCTTCGCAAAGTGATTCATTTCATTACACATATTGTCGTAATTGTTCTTCAGCGTTAGCGCCACGCTTTCCAGTATCGAGCGATATATCCATGCGTAATCCATGCTGGAATCAAAGCCGATCATAATCCCACGCTTGTAGGGTTCCCACGGATTGGTCAGCCAGTCCAGCACTGTCATCAGACCATTACAGCCAGGTGGCACACAAGAAGCTTTTTTGTTGAGCAAATCTTCCGGTGAAAGATCTTGTGCTTTGGCATCCTGAATTAACGACTCGCCTAACATGTCGCGCAGCCAGCTCACCGTCCACATGCCTTTTCGGATACCGTAACCTTCATAAAGCAACGTTTGCGGAATAGAAGACATAATCGGCCAGTACGCCAGCGGATCTTTCGGCAGTGCTTTGCCGTTCATCATCAACGCGATGTAAGTGCCAAGAGAAATCACCGCCGTTTCATCATCCAGTAACCCGGCTCCCAGAGCTTCTACCGGTTTATCACTGGTGGTACAAACAACCGGCAGTCCTGCCGGGAAATGCGTCGCCAGCGCGGCTTGAGGTGTGATATGCCCAAGAACAGTGCCTGGCATTTGCACATCAAAAAGCATCTGGCGGGGGATATTAAACTTCTCCATTACCGCAGCATCTTCACTCCATGCCCAGCTCTTATAATCCACCGGCCACTGACCAAAATAGTTGGCGATATTATCTTTTAATTCCCCCGTTAAACGGTGCGTCAGATAACCCGAAAAAGAGGTGACATATGCCACGTCAGGATTCGTATGTTCGTAAGGGCGTGTAACGCGTGCATCCTGCCAGCTAATCAACGGCGCAGCGGGCGTGCCATCGGCTTTTAGTAACGCACGGCAGCAACGGATGGATCCCAGACCAATACCGACAATATCTTCTTTATTTCCGGCAAACTGGCTCATTAAATCGTGACCGGCAAAACATAATGATGCCCATAAATCGTCGTCAGGATGTTCTGCGGTATCGGCATCCGGCGTGAGCATCGGCTGTAATAAGCCTTTACCTTCGCAAACTACATTACCTTCCAGATCGTACATCACTACTTTTGTGCTCTGACTTCCGCCATCAATCCCTATGATGTATTTCTTCGACATGATTTTTCTCCTGTAATTTTTCTGGCTTACTTGCTGTTAGCCGTTGCGGGGGCGATATCAGCAGTACGAATTTTTTGGAACAGCAAAAAGGTAAAGACGATCACCATGCCGAGTGCCGCCATGCCCATCAGCCACATATTGCGGTAGGCTTCTGCTGCGGGCAGGGTGTCCTGCCAGTGGCCGATAATCGGGTAAACGAAGACATCCGGCAGGAATCCAATCACCGAACAAATACCTACCGTGGTACCCATAATGTAAGACGGTGTTCTCGCTTCGCCGGGGCAGGCCCAGTACAGCCCGCGTGAGGCGTAACAGGTGAATCCCAGCAGTAAAATCAGGCCAATCCCCATCGCGACCGATTGCGGGTTAGAGTTGGTAACAAGCAGGGCAGTCAGTGCCAGCAGGCCGATGATGGAAAGGATTTGAATCACGCGGGTAGGGGATTTCACTTTACTGTAGGTGGTGATAATGCCGCCAAGTGGGCCGCACAGTGCGCGGAAGATTTTGTTGATCACAATCCCCATGTAGCTCGCCGCCACCAGCGACATGCCGTACATCTCGGTCAGATAGTTGGTGGAGTAACTCAGAATGGCGTAGATGGTGAAGACGCCAAAAATCACCATGCTGCAATACCAGGTGGTGCTGATGCGCAAAACGGCCAGGATGTCGCTAAGCTGGAATGACTGTTTTTCTTCGTTATTGGCACTGCGCAGGTTGTTGTTATCGCTAACAAAAAACCAGCACAGAATCCCCAATAAGATGTAAACCACACTGTAGATAATAATGACCGTTTTCAGGCTGGCGCTGTCATCCGGTGCAAAGCGAGAAAAGACCCACATGGTAAACACCGCCAGCGACATTACACCGACACCGCGCAGCCCTTCCATCCAGCCCATAATTTTCCCTTGCTCGCTATGATCGCCCAGCAATGAGGCGGCTTTAATCGACACCGACCACAGCATTAAAATAGTGGTTATCGCAAAGGCGACCTGAATACAGAGCATTACCCACAGTGGTGGATATGTTGCCATTATCAGGCCCAGCAATCCGGTAATGATCATCGCGGAAGTAATCATTTTGCGGTGTGAAAATTTATCGGCAATAACGCCGCTGGGGGCATAAAGAATAATGGCCGCAATACCAAATGTACTCATTATTAAACCTATCTCGGTATTGCTGAATCCCATAAATTTCGCCATGGGAATTTGATAAATATAACGTAAATAAGCCAGGTCAAAACTAACGCCGCCGCTAAAACTAATTATCGCGAGGGTTATCCAACGGCGATATGAGTTGTGTTGCATATCGTATTCCCATTTGTAATAGACAAAAAAAAGAGAAAAGTAAGCCGCCCTTTCAGGTGGATTACTTTTCTCAGGTCTCTAGTAATTGCGATAAGAAATAACATGGAAAGCAGTGGTATTGTGTGAGAGTAATCACGCTTCTGCTTTTTAAAACTATTTGATAATACGAACAGCACACTGTGATTACGATCACATTAGCAGTTATGCCCTTATGCTAAAAATTATCTCCAGTTACCAGAGATAATGAGAAAGGTAACTTCCCTCTCGCGGGGGAAGTTACCTTTCTTTTTTTTTGCCTTACGGAAATTGGAGCTAACTATGTCAATCGAATCTCTCAATGCGTTCTCAATGGATTTTTTCTCCCTGAAAGGTAAAACAGCAATTGTTACCGGCGGGAATAGCGGTTTAGGTCAGGCATTTGCAATGGCGTTGGCCAAAGCTGGCGCAAATATTTTTATTCCAAGTTTTGTCAAAGATAACGGCGAAACAAAGGAAATGATTGAAAAACAGGGTGTTGAAGTGGACTTCATGCAGGTGGATATCACCGCAGAAGGCGCACCGCAGAAGATTATCGCTGCCTGCTGTGAGCGCTTCGGTACCGTTGATATTCTGGTGAACAATGCCGGTATTTGTAAGCTGAATAAAGTGCTGGACTTCGGTCGTGCCGACTGGGATCCAATGATTGATGTGAACCTGACCGCCGCATTCGAGTTAAGCTATGAAGCGGCAAAAATTATGATCCCGCAGAAAAGCGGTAAAATCATTAATATCTGTTCATTGTTCTCTTACTTAGGTGGACAATGGTCACCTGCTTATTCTGCCACTAAACATGCTCTTGCCGGATTCACCAAAGCCTATTGCGATGAATTAGGTCAATATAATATTCAGGTGAATGGTATTGCCCCGGGATATTACGCTACCGATATCACTCTGGCGACCCGTAGTAATCCAGAAACTAACCAGCGCGTTCTTGATCATATTCCGGCAAACCGTTGGGGCGATACTCAGGATTTAATGGGCGCAGCCGTATTCCTCGCAAGTCCGGCATCGAATTATGTCAACGGACATTTATTAGTGGTTGATGGCGGTTATTTAGTGCGCTAATCCATAACGGTGGTTTCTGTTTTCTCTTATTAATGATTATTCCATTTTTATTATCAGGAAGGAATTACTATGTCTTTATCTCGCGCAGCGATTGTCGACCAGCTAAAGGAAATTGTTGGTGCAGATCGCGTAATTACCGATGAAACAGTATTAAAGAAGAACAGTATTGACCGTTTTCGTAAATTTCCGGATATTCATGGCATTTATACTTTGCCGATTCCGGCAGCGGTCGTAAAACTCGGTTCCACAGAACAAGTCTCCCGTGTGCTGAATTTTATGAATGCGCACAAAATTAATGGTGTGCCGCGTACCGGCGCTTCCGCCACCGAGGGGGGACTGGAAACCGTTGTGGAAAACTCGGTGGTGCTCGACGGCTCCGCCATGAATCAAATCATTAATATTGATATTGAGAATATGCAGGCCACGGCGCAATGTGGCGTTCCGCTGGAGGTGCTGGAAAACGCGTTGCGTGAAAAGGGTTACACCACAGGGCATTCTCCGCAATCAAAACCGCTGGCGCAGATGGGCGGCCTGGTAGCAACCCGCAGTATCGGGCAGTTCTCCACACTCTACGGCGCAATCGAAGATATGGTCGTTGGTCTGGAAGCAGTATTGGCTGATGGCACCGTGACACGCATTAAAAACGTGCCACGCCGCGCGGCTGGCCCGGACATTCGTCACATCATCATCGGCAACGAAGGTGCATTGTGCTATATCACTGAAGTAACAGTGAAAATCTTTAAATTCACCCCAGAAAACAACCTCTTCTACGGCTATATCCTGGAAGACATGAAAACCGGCTTCAACATCCTGCGTGAAATCATGGTGGAAGGGTATCGACCGTCGATCGCTCGTTTGTATGACGCCGAAGATGGCACCCAACACTTCACCCATTTTGCCGACGGTAAATGCGTGCTGATCTTTATGGCTGAAGGTAACCCTCGCATTGCGAAGGCGACGGGCGAAGGGATTGCGGAAATCGTTGCCCGCTACCCGCAATGCCAGCGAGTGGACAGCAAACTGATCGAAACCTGGTTTAATCACCTGAACTGGGGACCAGATAAAGTGGCTGCCGAACGTGTGCAGATCCTCAAAACCGGCAACATGGGCTTTACCACTGAAGTGTCCGGCTGCTGGAGCTGCATCCACGAAATCTACGAAAGCGTTATTAACCGTATTCGTACCGAGTTCCCGCACGCTGAAGACATCACCATGCTGGGCGGTCACTCCTCTCATAGCTACCAGAACGGCACCAACATGTACTTCGTCTACGACTACAACGTCGTTGACTGTAAGCCGGAAGAGGAAATCGACAAGTACCACAATCCGCTCAACAAAATCATCTGCGAAGAAACCATTCGCCTCGGCGGTTCGATGGTGCACCACCACGGCATTGGTAAACATCGTGTTCACTGGAGCAAGCTGGAACACGGCAGCGCATGGGCGTTGCTGGAAGGGCTGAAAAAGCAGTTCGATCCTAACGGCATTATGAATACGGGTACTATCTATCCGATTGAAAAATAATGTGTCAGGCAGCGTCCCGTGATGTCGGGGCGTTGCCTTTTCGGCTTCTCAACCGGGAAGCCGTTCTTATTACCGGACAATGAAGGGGTAAAGATGAACACTTCACCGGTGCGAATGGATGATTTACCACTTAACCGTTTTCACTGCCGCATTGCTGCGCTCACTTTCGGTGCGCACCTGACCGACGGTTATGTCCTCGGCGTCATTGGTTACGCCATTATTCAGCTTACTCCAGCCATGCAACTGACGCCGTTTATGGCGGGTATGATTGGCGGCTCGGCGTTACTTGGCCTGTTTATCGGCAGCCTGGTTTTGGGGTGGATCTCCGACCATATTGGGCGACAAAAAATCTTCACCTTCAGTTTTTTGCTGATTACGCTTGCTTCGTTTTTACAATTTTTTGCCACCACGCCAGAGCATCTTATTGGACTGCGCATTTTGATTGGCATTGGTCTGGGAGGCGATTACTCAGTCGGTCACACCTTGCTGGCTGAATTTTCCCCGCGCCGCCATCGCGGTATTTTGCTGGGCGCGTTCAGCGTGGTGTGGACCGTAGGCTATGTGTTGGCAAGTATTGCCGGACATCACTTTATTTCCGAAAACCCGGAAGCCTGGCGCTGGCTGCTGGCATCGGCAGCTCTGCCCGCGTTGTTGATTACGTTATTACGCTGGGGAACGCCAGAATCGCCACGCTGGCTACTGCGCCAGGGGCGTTTTGCAGAAGCTCACGCTATCGTGCATCGCTATTTTGGTCCCCATGTTTTATTGGGCGATGAAGTGGCAGCGGCGACCCATAAACACATCAAAACCTTGTTCTCTTCGCGCTACTGGCGGCGCACGGCGTTTAACAGCGTCTTCTTTGTCTGCCTCGTAATCCCATGGTTTGTGATTTATACCTGGCTGCCGACCATTGCCCAAACTATTGGTCTGGAAGATGCGCTGACCGCCAGCCTGATGCTTAATGCGTTGTTAATTGTGGGCGCGCTGCTGGGATTAGTTCTGACGCACCTGCTGGCACATCGCAAATTTTTGCTGGGAAGTTTTTTGCTGCTGGCGGCAACGCTGGTAGTAATGGCCTGTTTGCCTTCCGGCAGTTCATTAACGCTGCTGCTTTTTGTTCTCTTCAGCACCACCATTTCGGCGGTCAGTAATCTGGTGGGCATTTTGCCTGCGGAAAGTTTTCCTACTGACATTCGCTCGCTGGGCGTCGGTTTTGCCACTGCCATGAGTCGACTTGGCGCGGCGGTAAGTACGGGTCTGCTGCCGTGGATTCTGGCGCAGTGGGGGATGCAAGTTACCTTATTGATCCTGGCGGCAGTGTTGTTAGTGGGTTTTGTCGTGACCTGGCTATGGGCACCAGAAACTAAAGCCCTCCCGCTGGTGGCGGCGGGAAATGTATGAGGTGCGAATGAACATACTGTTAGCGTTTAAAGCCGAACCGGATGCCGGGATGCTGGCGGAAAAAGAGTGGCTGGCGGCGGCTCAGGGTAATAGCGGACCGGATGTTTCGCTACTGCGAAGTTTACTCGGTGCTGATGAACAGGCCGCTGCCGCGCTGCTGTTGGCGCAGAGAAAAAACGGTACGCCGATGTCTTTAACCGCGTTGAGCATGGGGGATGAACGGGCGTTGCACTGGCTGCGCTATCTCATGGCTCTTGGGTTTGAGGAAGCTGTATTGCTGGAGACGGCGGCAGATCTGCGCTTTGCGCCGGAATTTGTCGCCTGGCATATTGCCGAATGGCAGCGCCAGAATCCGCTGGATCTGCTAATTACCGGCTGCCAAAGCAGCGAAGGACAGAATGGGCAAACGCCATTTTTGCTGGCGGAAATGCTGGGCTGGCCCTGTTTCACCCAGGTGGAGCGTTTCACACTCGACGCGCCGTTTATCACCCTCGAACAGCGTACTGAAAATGGGTTGCGCTGTTGTCGTGTCCGCTTGCCCGCGGTGATTGCCGTGCGCCAGTGCGGTGAAGTGGCCTTGCCAGTACCGGGAATGCGCCAGCGTATGACGGCGGGGAAAGCGGAAATTATCCGCAAAACTGTTGCTGCTGAATCGCCAGCGATGCAGTGCCTGCAACTGGCAAGGCCAGAGCAACGACGCAGAGCGACGCTGATTGATGGGCAAACGGTAGCAGAAAAAGCGCAAAAGCTATGGCAGGACTATTTACGCCAAAGGATGCAGCCATGAATATCGCAATTGTGACAATAAATCAGGAACATGCCGCAATAGCGGGCTGGCTGGCGGAGCAGGATTTCAGCGGCAGCACACTAACGCACTGGCAAATCGAGCCGCAGCCGATGGTCGCGGAACAGGTGCTGGATGCGCTGGTAGAACAGTGGCAGCGAACGCCTGTGGACGTTGTTCTCTTTCCGCCGGGAACGTTTGGTGATGAACTGTCGACCCGGCTGGCCTGGCGTTTACATGGTGCAAGCATCTGCCAGGTGACTTCGTTAGATATTCCAACCGTAAGCGTGCGCAAATCCCACTGGGGAAATGCGCTAACGGCGACGTTGCAAACAGAAAAACGCCCGCTATGCCTTTCGCTGGCACGTCAGGTGGGAGCAGCGAAAAACGCCACGTTGCCCTCTGGTATGCAGCAACTGAACATTGTTCCCGGGGCGCTTCCCGACTGGCTGGTTAGCACAGAGGATCTTAAAAATGTTACCCGTGACCCATTAGCTGAGGCCAGACGAGTACTGGTAGTGGGGCAGGGCGGCGAGGCAGATAGCCATGACATCGCTACGCTGGCTGAAAAGCTGGGGGCAGAAGTGGGCTACAGTCGGGCGCGAGTGATGAACGGTGGCTTTGAAGCCGAAAAGGTCATTGGCATTTCCGGGCATTTGTTGGCGCCAGATGTTTGCATTGTGGCGGGCGCATCCGGTGCGGCAGCGTTAATGGCGGGCGTACGTAATAGTAAGTTTGTGGTGGCGATTAATCATGACGCCAGCGCGGCGGTATTTTCGCAGGCAGATGTTGGTGTGGTAGATGACTGGAAAGCCGTGCTGGAGGCACTGGTGACAAACATTCACGCAGATTGCCAATAACGTACAGTCGGATGCGGCGTGGACGGGGGCCAGGCTCGGGACTTGTAGGCCTGATAAGACGCGTCAAGCGTCGCATCAGGCGCTGAATGCCGGATTTGGCATACAGCCTACAAATCACACAAATTCAATTCGTTACGATTATCCCGTCAAAGCAATTTTTTCGCTAACGTCCAGACCCCGGTATTCGTGGTGGAAAGCGCCACGACACCCGCGTTAATCGCATTACGCGCATCTTCTTCATCGCACACCAACCCACCAGCAATCAGCGGTTGGCGGATTTTCTCCGTCACCCAGCCCAGCACTTTGGGCATGCAGCCTGGGAGGATCTCAATACAATCTGGGTTCGATTGCGCAACCTGCTTATCAATGTTGTGAAACGAAATCGAATCGACAATAAACAGGCGATGAATACAGAAAAAACCTTCCGCTCTTGCCGCTTTCAGCATCGATGCTTTCGTGCTGATAATGCCGTCCGCTTCGGTCACCAGTTTCAGAAACTGAATCACCACTTCTTTGTTCGATGCACCTTCCAGCAAATCGACATGAATAAAGGCATATTTCCCGGCGTTCTTAATCTTTTTAACGATATGGCTGATGGTGCAGATATTGCCGTACAACACGGAAATAAACTGGCATTCAGAATCGATTGCCAGTTGCAGGCTGGCATTATCTTTAACGGCAGCAATCACCGGATTCTGGCGGAGCAGGTGTAAGAGGGACATAAATTATCCTTATTATTTATCCAAAGCGGTAGGTGATGCCGAATCCGGAAGGCGGATAGCGCCACTGTTGTAGTGTTTTTTCGTCGCACAGCAAACGGCAGGTTCCGCACTCAAGGCAACCGCGATAATCAACACGCAAGTCCCCTTCCGGCGTGAGCGAAAAAAGACCTGCCGGACAGGCGTTAATCAATCGTTCTGCCGTCTGACGCTCAACGGAGTCAGCCGGAACAATGTGCGGCGCATCAGCAACGCGCCAGAGATTACGGGCTACAGACATCGCAGACTCCTGATAACATCGCCCGCCAGATGCCACAGGCCATGACGACGTATATGACGCCAGAGTAACTGGCGCAGCGGCGGAACAGGTTTATCCCCCTGATCCCATAAATCACGGGAAATATCCTGCATTAACGCAGGCCACGCACGGTACCATCCCGGGCGTTGCAAAAGCGCCGGAACATGCTGATAACGTTGTAGAACATCCCACAGCTGACTGCGTTCTATGTTTTGATGATAAAGCGGAAACAGATTTTGCGGCTCGCGGTGCTGGCAGGCGCTTATCAGCGTTTGTGCCGCCGCCTGTGCGCCAGTCAGCGCCATATCCATGCCGCGTACGGAAATTCCGGTATTGACGCAACTGCGTAACGCATCGCCCACCAGTAGCCAGCCGTTACCGGCGTATTGCACCGGCATACTGTGCAGGCCACCTTCTGGCACCAGATGCGCGCCATACTCCAGCGATTCCGTGTTTTTGATAAGCGGGCGCACTGCTGGATGCGTTTTAAAGCGGGCCAGCAGCTCGCTTGCCGGAACACGACTTTGCGTAAGGGAAGAGAGCGGGCAAACAATCCCTAACGAGAGCGTTTGTTGATTAGTATAAAGAAATGCGCCGCCGGGCAAGTCATCACAGATTTCGCCGCTGAACAGCAACGCTGCGCCTTCGTTATTCTCCAGATGAAAACGTTCTTCAATAGCGGATGTTTCCAGCGCCAGCACTTCTTTGATTCCTAACGCCATTGATTCGCCAGCAGGGCGGGTAACTAATCCGTGGCGTTCCGCCAGGAGGCTATTGGCACCTTCTGCCAGGACGACATAACGGGTGCGGAGAATATCGTCACCACAGATAACGCCACACACTCTGCCGTTTTCTTCATACAGCGCATCTACCGTCGCACCAGGGATACACTCGACACCTTCTTTTTCGGCTTCGGCAACCAGCCACGGATCGAATCGCGGGCGTAACACGCTCCATGACTCGCCGTTGGGCAGTAAGCTGGAAAATGTTGTGGTGCCATCTGGTGTTAATAAAGAAAGGCTTTCGTGGGTGATGCGACGCTCAAGGGGCGCGGTCAGATGAAATTGCGGGAGGAGTTCAGCGAGCGCATGGGTATATAAACGCCCGCCGGAAAGGTTTTTACTGCCGGGAATTTCAGCGCGTTCCAGTAACAGAACGGACAAACCTGCCCGCGCGCAACGTAAAGCACAAGCGGTGCCTGCTATACCCGCACCGATGATAATAATGTCGCAGTCATCTTCCATGGTGTGCTCCAGATATCCTGAGCGCAACACCCTAACATAGCGTTACTTAAGGGAAATTGACCGCCGACACACTCTTATCATTCGCCGCGATAGATACAGCCTGCAGTGCAGGTTTCTTTCACCATCACCGCACTTAATAGCGGCACAACGGGTTTAACTTGATCCCAAATCCATTTTGCTAAAACTTCGCTGGTTGGGTTTTCCAGACCGGGTATATCATTGAGGTAATAGTGGTCGAGGCGATCGTAGGTTGGTTTAAACGCCGCTTTCAGTTCAGCGAAATCGATAATCCAGCCCGTATGCGGATCGACTTCCCCTGTGATTTCCAGGCGCACCATAAAAGAATGCCCGTGTAAGCGCCCGCACTTATGTCCCTGTGGGACGTGCGGCAGACGGTGAGCGGCTTCGAAGGTGAAATCTTTAAATAACGTGGTGGACATCATAATTTCTCTACAGGACGATAAAACCGCCGTAGAGTACCGGAAAGCCTGTTTTTTCGCATTACTAAAAACGGGTTTGTTGCGCAAAATGACCGATTTAACTTAATTGCGGTCGATATTTATTTATTTTTCATTGAGTTAATAAATCTATTTTGTTGTTAAAGACTATTGCTAAAACAGGTTAGTCGATTTGGTTATTAGTTATCGCTATCCCGTCTTTAATCCACCCCCTTCGCGCCGTTAACCTTACCTTCTCTTCTGTTTTATGGGCGCTGACAGGGCCGATAAACAGCTTTGCTTACTGGAACATAACGACGCATGACGACACAGGTCCCACCTTCCGCTTTGCTTCCGCTGAACCCGGAGCAACTGGCACGCCTCCAGGCGGCCACGACCGATTTAACGCCCACCCAGCTTGCCTGGGTTTCTGGCTATTTCTGGGGCGTGCTCAATCAGCAGCCTGCTACGCTTGCAGCGACGCCAGGGCCCGCCGCAGAAATGCCGGGTATTACTATTATCTCCGCTTCGCAAACCGGCAATGCGCGTCGGGTCGCCGAAGCGTTACGCGATGACTTATTAGCGGTAAAACTGAACGTTAAGCTGGTGAACGCGGGCGACTATAAATTCAAACAAATCGCCAGCGAAAAACTGCTTATCGTGGTGACGTCAACACAAGGGGAAGGGGAACCACCGGAAGAAGCCGTCACGCTGCATAAGTTTCTGTTCTCCAAAAAAGCGCCGAAGCTGGAAAACACCGCGTTTGCCGTGTTTAGCCTTGGCGATAGCTCTTATGAATTTTTCTGCCAGTCCGGGAAAGATTTCGACAGCAAGCTGGCGGAACTGGGCGGTGAACGCCTGCTCGATCGCGTTGATGCGGATGTGGAATACCAGGCCGCTGCCAGCGAGTGGCGCGCCCGCGTGGTTGATGTGCTTAAATCGCGCGCGCCCGTCGCAGCACCTTCACAATCCGTCGCTACTGGCGCGGTAAATGAAATCCACACCAGCCCGTACAGCAAAGACGCGCCGCTGGTGGCTAGCCTTTCGGTTAACCAGAAAATTACCGGGCGTAACTCTGAAAAAGACGTTCGTCATATCGAAATTGACTTAGGCGACTCTGGCCTGCGTTATCAGCCGGGTGACGCGCTGGGCGTCTGGTATCAGAACGATCCGGCACTGGTGAAAGAACTTGTCGAACTGCTGTGGCTGAAAGGCGATGAACCTGTCACCGTTGAGGGCAAAACCCTGCCGTTGAATGAGGCGCTACAGTGGCACTTCGAACTGACCGTCAACACCGCCAATATCGTTGAGAACTACGCTACCTTAACGCGCAGCGAAACGCTGCTGCCGCTGGTGGGCGATAAAGCGAAGTTGCAGCATTACGCCGCGACCACGCCGATTGTCGACATGGTGCGTTTCTCTCCGGCACAACTGGATGCCGAAGCGCTGATTAATCTGCTGCGCCCGCTGACCCCGCGCCTGTATTCCATCGCCTCCTCGCAGGCGGAAGTCGAGAACGAAGTACACGTCACCGTTGGCGTGGTGCGTTACGACGTGGAAGGCCGCGCCCGTGCCGGTGGTGCTTCTAGTTTCCTCGCGGACCGCGTGGAAGAAGAGGGCGAAGTCCGCGTCTTTATCGAACATAACGACAACTTCCGCCTGCCCGCTAACCCGGAAACCCCGGTGATTATGATTGGCCCAGGTACCGGTATTGCGCCGTTCCGCGCCTTTATGCAGCAACGTGCCGCCGACGAAGCGCCGGGTAAAAACTGGCTTTTCTTCGGCAATCCGCACTTTACGGAAGATTTCCTCTACCAGGTGGAGTGGCAGCGCTACGTCAAAGAGGGCGTGCTGACACGTATCGATCTTGCCTGGTCGCGCGATCAAAAAGAAAAAATTTACGTACAAGACAAACTGCGCGAACAGGGCGCGGAGCTGTGGCGCTGGATCAATGACGGTGCCCACATTTATGTCTGCGGCGACGCTAATCGCATGGCGAAAGACGTTGAACAGGCACTTCTGGAAGTGATTGCCGAATTTGGTGGCATGGACACCGAAGCGGCGGATGAATTTTTAAGTGAGCTGCGCGTAGAGCGCCGTTATCAGCGAGATGTCTACTAATGAGCGAAAAACATCCAGGGCCTTTAGTGGTCGAAGGTAAACTGGCAGACGCCGAGCGCATGAAGCTTGAAAGCAACTATCTGCGCGGCACGATTGCTGAAGATTTAAATGACGGCCTGACCGGTGGGTTTAAGGGCGATAACTTCCTGCTGATCCGCTTCCACGGCATGTATCAGCAGGATGACCGCGACATCCGCGCTGAACGTGCTGAGCAGAAGCTGGAACCGCGCCACGCCATGATGCTGCGCTGCCGTTTGCCTGGCGGTGTTATCACCACCAAACAGTGGCAGGCGATCGATAAATTTGCGGTGGAAAACACCATTTACGGTAGCATCCGCCTGACCAACCGTCAGACGTTTCAGTTCCACGGTATTCTGAAAAAGAACGTCAAACCTGCGCACCAGATGCTGCACTCGGTTGGTCTGGATGCGTTAGCCACCGCCAACGACATGAACCGTAACGTGCTGTGCACCTCGAACCCGTTCGAGTCGCAGCTGCATGCGGAAGCGTATGAATGGGCGAAGAAAATTTCTGAACATCTGCTGCCGCGTACTCGCGCGTACGCGGAGATCTGGCTCGATCAGGAAAAAGTCGCCACTACTGATGAAGAGCCGATCCTTGGTCAGACCTACCTGCCGCGTAAGTTTAAAACCACGGTAGTGATCCCGCCGCAGAACGATATCGATCTGCATGCCAACGACATGAACTTCGTGGCGATCGCTGAAAACGGCAAGCTGGTGGGCTTTAACCTGTTGGTGGGCGGTGGGCTTTCCATGGAGCACGGTAACAAGAAAACCTACGCCCGCACGGCGAGCGAGTTTGGCTATCTGCCGCTGGAGCATACGCTGGCGGTGGCGGAAGCCGTCGTGACAACTCAGCGTGACTGGGGTAACCGAACCGATCGTAAAAATGCCAAAACCAAATACACGCTGGAGCGCGTGGGTGTTGAGACGTTTAAAGCGGAAGTGGAGCGTCGCGCGGGGATCAAATTTGAACCGATCCGTCCGTATGAGTTTACCGGACGCGGTGATCGTATTGGCTGGGTTAAGGGCATTGATGATAACTGGCATCTGACGCTGTTTATCGAAAATGGTCGCATCCTTGATTATCCTGGGCGTCCGCTGAAAACCGGCTTGCTGGAGATCGCGAAGATCCACAAAGGCGATTTCCGCATTACGGCGAACCAGAATCTGATCATCGCCGGTGTACCGGAAAGTGAGAAAGCGAAGATCGAGAAGATCGCCAAAGAGAGCGGGTTGATGAATGCCGTCACGCCGCAGCGTGAAAACTCAATGGCTTGCGTGTCATTCCCGACTTGCCCGCTGGCGATGGCGGAAGCGGAGCGTTTCCTGCCGTCGTTTATCGATAACATCGATAATTTAATGGCGGAACATGGCATTAGCGATGAGCATATCGTGATGCGTGTAACAGGCTGCCCGAATGGTTGTGGTCGCGCGATGCTGGCGGAAGTGGGTCTGGTGGGTAAAGCGCCGGGTCGCTACAACCTGCATCTTGGCGGCAACCGCATGGGGACACGTATCCCACGAATGTATAAAGAAAACATCACCGAGCCGGAAATCCTGGCGTCGCTTGATGAACTGATAGGGCGCTGGGCGAAAGAGCGTGAAGCGGGTGAAGGCTTCGGCGACTTTACGGTGCGTGCGGGCATCATTCGCCCGGTGCTCGACCCGGCGCGCGATTTGTGGGATTAACCATCAGCCCGGTCTTGTAGGCCTGATAAGACGCGCCAGCGTCGCATCAGGCAAGTTGGTACCTTTTGCCGGATGCGGCGTAAACGCCTTATCCGGCCTACGGTTGAGCCCGGTTTTGTAGGCCTGATAAGACGCGACAGCGTCGCATAAGGCAAGTTGGCACCTTTTGCCGAATGCGGCGTAAACGCCTTATCCGACCTACGGTTGAGCCCGGTTTTGTAGGCCTGATAAGACGCGTCAGCGTCGCATCAGGCAAGGCAAACAGTGAGGAACTTATGTCCAAACTCGATCTAAACACCCTGAACGAACTGCCAAAGGTAGACCGGATTCTGGCGCTGGCCCAAACTAACGCCGAACTGGAAAAACTGGACGCTGAAGGCCGCGTTGCATGGGCGCTGGATAATCTGCCCGGTGAATATGTGCTTTCTTCCAGCTTCGGCATTCAGGCGGCGGTGAGCCTGCATCTGGTGAATCAGATTCACCCGGACATTCCGGTGATCCTCACCGATACCGGTTATCTGTTCCCGGAAACTTACCGCTTTATTGACGAGTTAACGGACAAACTCAAGCTCAACCTGAAAGTGTACCGTGCTACCGAAAGCGCCGCCTGGCAGGAAGCACGCTACGGCAAACTGTGGGAGCAGGGCGTTGAAGGCATTGAAAAATACAATGACATCAACAAAGTCGAACCGATGAACCGGGCGCTGAAAGAACTTAACGCGCAAACCTGGTTTGCTGGCCTGCGCCGTGAACAATCCGGCAGCCGCGCCAATTTACCGGTGCTGGCAATTCAGCGTGGCGTATTTAAAGTGCTACCGATTATCGACTGGGATAACCGAACTATTTATCAGTACCTGCAAAAACATGGCCTGAAATATCACCCATTATGGGATGAAGGATATTTATCGGTGGGAGATACCCATACAACCAGTAAATGGGAACCCGGCATGGCGGAAGAAGAAACGCGTTTCTTTGGCTTAAAAAGAGAATGTGGGTTACACGAAGGGTAAATATTGCCGGATAAAATAAACGCCTCTGTCAGAAATGATGGGGGCGTTTTTATTTTGCGAGCCGCATTCCGGCATTTAAACGTGAACGTCGCAGGGAGAATCAACAGGTATAGAATGGCGTTGGGTGCTTGAGGCTGTCTGGCGTTAAGCATTCGCGAGGTTCCAGATGGACAAAAGCCCCAGGCGATATTTCTATCAACCTGAGGCTTACGTTCGAACCCAACAATTCGAATGTTAGTCTCTTCTTTGCAGGGAGGCAAGACATGCTGACAAAATATGCCCTTGCGGCAATCATCGTACTGTGTTGTACAGTACTGGGATTCACGCTGATGGTAGGCGACTCGTTGTGTGAGTTGAGTATCAGAGAACGTGGTATGGAGTTTAAGGCTGTTCTCGCTTACGAATCGAAGAAGTAGCCACCACGCGGGGGTAAAACCCCGCGTATTGAATTGTTAAAGTTTGGCCTCCTGCACCCCTTTTTTATTCTCTGTTCCAGGTGGCATTGATTTCCTGCAGGCACGGGAGTAATCATTTCAACCCCATCAAGACGCCTTCGCCAGCTCCTTCACCAACGGTAACATTATCCGCATAACATCACGGCAGCGGCGTTCTATTCTTCCAGGAAGTGCCTTATCTATATGCTGTTGATTATCCAGTCTTACGTCATGCCAGCTATTTCCCGCAGGGAATGCGGCTGTTTTTGCTCGTTGCTGATAACCATCCTTATTCCCAAGATTCCAGTTTGTCGCTTCCACCGAAAGTACAGCAATGCCCGCTTTGTCGAATATTTCTGCGTCATTACAACACCCAGTGCCTTTCGGATAGTTTTTATTCAAACCTGGATTTGTGGTGGCGGCAATTCCATGACTGCGGGCAATTGCCAGCGCCCGGTCGCGCGTTAATTTCCTTACTGCTTCAGGTGTTTTTACGCCACTGTTGAAATACAGCTTATCGCCAACAATCAGATTATCGAGGTTAATCACCAATAAAGTATTTTTCTTTTCGGTATCACTCATGCGCTTGAGTAAATTCTCAGCACCTAATTTCCCTTCCTCTTCACCACTGGTGGCAATAAAACGAATCCCATACTCAGTCGGAATATCTTTCAGGCGTTCAGCCAGCTCCAGCATGACACCTAAACCTGCGGCATTATCATCCATTCCTTGTAACGTCAGCCCGCCGAGATTGGCATCTGCATCTGCGTCGCTCTGCGGGGCATAGGTATCCAGATGCGCCATAATGATGATCTGCTGCGGCGCTTTGCCTTCATGAGCGGCAATCACCGTACTTCCCGTCACGTTGTGCCAGTTTTTGCGGTTATCGCGTGCGGTATAAATATATCGGCTATTAAATGTTCGAATATCACTGCGGTAACCCATTTGCTGAAACTGTTGCCGAATATAATCGGCAGATAACATTTCTGCGGGTGTTCCGGTCATTCGTCCCGGAAAGAAAGTGGCAATATGTCGCGCCTGTGTATTGGCAAAATCACCAGGTTTAGGTGATGAGGCGTAAACGGGGAGAATAAAGCATACGCCGAGCGCCAGGGCAGCGGTACGGTGGCGCAATGCGGAAAACATAGTGAGTCCTTAAATACCATGCAAAATTTTTACCGCCATAGTATGAAACTGCCGCTGCGCTAAAACAATTTCAAATCTTCCTAAACGCCCGAAATTCGGTAGCTTAAGCACTTTTTGATATTTGCTTTGCCAAAGCGTTATTCCGTTAAGGAACTACTCATTCCAATTGGTAATTTCATTCGTTCTCCTGCGCTCCCTATAGTCGAAACATCTGATGGCAAGAAAATAGCGGTATTGCAAAGGAACGGTTATGGATCAAAAACGACTTACCCACCTACGACAGCTGGAGGCGGAAAGCATCCACATCATTCGCGAGGTGGCGGCAGAATTCTCAAATCCGGTGATGCTTTACTCCATCGGCAAAGATTCCAGCGTCATGCTGCATCTGGCGCGCAAGGCGTTTTATCCTGGTACGCTGCCGTTCCCACTGCTGCATGTCGATACCGGCTGGAAATTCCGCGAGATGTATGAGTTCCGCGATCGTACGGCGAAAGCTTACGGCTGCGAGTTGCTGGTACATAAAAACCCGGAAGGCGTGGCGATGGGGATTAACCCGTTCGTGCACGGCAGCGCCAAACATACCGACATTATGAAAACCGAAGGTTTGAAACAGGCTCTGAACAAATACGGTTTTGATGCCGCCTTCGGTGGCGCACGTCGCGATGAAGAGAAGTCCCGCGCCAAAGAACGAATCTACTCTTTCCGTGACCGATTTCATCGCTGGGATCCGAAAAACCAGCGTCCGGAGTTGTGGCACAACTATAACGGGCAGATCAACAAAGGCGAAAGCATCCGCGTCTTCCCGCTCTCTAACTGGACCGAGCAGGATATCTGGCAATACATCTGGCTGGAAAATATCGACATTGTTCCACTGTATCTCGCCGCTGAACGTCCGGTTCTGGAACGCGACGGTATGTTGATGATGATTGATGACAACCGTATCGACCTGCAACCGGGCGAAGTGATTAAAAAACGGATGGTGCGCTTCCGCACGCTGGGCTGCTGGCCGCTGACCGGTGCGGTTGAGTCGAATGCACAAACGCTGCCGGAGATCATCGAAGAGATGCTGGTTTCCACCACCAGTGAACGTCAGGGGCGCGTGATTGACCGCGACCAGGCAGGCTCTATGGAGCTGAAAAAACGTCAGGGGTATTTTTAAGATGAACACCGCACTTGCACAACAAATCGCCAATGAAGGCGGCGTCGAAGCCTGGATGATTGCGCAACAACATAAAAGCCTGCTGCGTTTTCTGACCTGTGGTAGCGTCGATGACGGCAAAAGTACCCTGATTGGTCGCCTGTTGCACGATACCCGCCAAATCTACGAAGATCAGCTCTCATCGCTGCATAACGACAGTAAACGTCACGGCACCCAGGGCGAAAAACTGGATCTGGCGCTGCTGGTGGACGGCCTGCAAGCGGAACGCGAACAGGGCATCACAATCGATGTGGCTTATCGCTATTTCTCCACCGAGAAGCGTAAATTTATTATCGCCGATACCCCTGGGCATGAGCAGTACACCCGCAATATGGCGACCGGCGCGTCAACGTGTGAGCTGGCGATCTTATTGATCGACGCCCGTAAAGGCGTGCTCGATCAAACCCGTCGTCACAGTTTTATCTCCACGCTGTTGGGGATCAAACATCTGGTTGTAGCGATCAACAAAATGGATCTGGTGGATTACAGTGAAGAGACATTCACCCGCATTCGTGAAGACTACCTGACTTTTGCCGAACAATTGCCGGGCAATCTGGATATTCGCTTTGTGCCGCTCTCTGCGCTGGAAGGCGACAATGTAGCTTCGCAAAGTGAAAGAATGCCGTGGTACAGCGGCCCAACATTACTTGAAGTGCTGGAAACCGTGGAGATTCAGCGAGTGGTTGATGCCCAGCCGATGCGCTTCCCGGTTCAGTACGTTAACCGCCCGAATCTCGATTTTCGTGGCTATGCCGGAACGCTGGCATCCGGTCGTGTGGAAGTCGGGCAGCGTGTCAAAGTGCTGCCCTCTGGTGTGGAGTCAAGCATCGCGCGGATCGTCACTTTTGATGGTGATCGCGAAGAAGCTTTTGCTGGAGAAGCGATCACCCTGGTGCTGACGGACGAGATCGACATCAGCCGTGGCGATCTGCTGCTGACAGCAGATGAAGCGTTATCGGCGGTGCAGAGAGCGTCAGTTGATGTGGTATGGATGGCGGAACAGCCGCTTTCCCCAGGCCAGAGTTATGACATCAAAATTGCCGGTAAGAAGACGCGTGCTCGTGTTGATGGCATTCGTTATCAGGTTGATATTAATAACCTTACCCAACGCGAAGTTGAAAACCTGCCGCTGAATGGGATAGGCCTCGTGGATCTCACCTTTGACGAGCCGCTGGTGTTAGATCGTTATCAACAAAATCCGGTGACGGGTGGGCTGATTTTTATCGATCGCCTGAGCAACGTGACTGTTGGTGCCGGTATGGTGCATGAGCCGAAAAACGAGGCCGCCGTTGCGCCGTCGGAATTTAGCGCATTCGAGCTGGAACTGAATGCGTTAGTACGCCGCCACTTCCCGCACTGGGGCGTGCGCGATTTACTGGGAGGAAAATGATGGCGCGGCATGACGAAAACGTCGTCTGGCATAGCCACCCAGTAACTCCGCAACAGCGTGAACAACACCACGGCCATCGTGGTGTTGTACTGTGGTTTACCGGCCTCTCTGGTTCCGGTAAATCAACGGTCGCGGGGGCGCTGGAGGAGGCGTTACATAAACTTGGCGTCAGTACATATTTACTGGATGGCGACAATGTCCGCCACGGTTTATGCAGCGATCTCGGTTTTAGCGATGCCGATCGCAAAGAAAATATCCGTCGGGTCGGTGAGGTGGCGAATTTAATGGTCGAAGCCGGATTGGTGGTGCTGACGGCGTTTATCTCACCACACCGCGCCGAACGGCAGATGGTTCGCGAACGTGTAGGAGAAGGGCGGTTTATCGAAGTGTTTGTCGATACGCCGCTGGCGATTTGTGAGTCTCGCGATCCAAAAGGCTTATATAAAAAAGCACGCGCTGGTGAACTGCGTAACTTTACCGGAATAGATTCCGTTTACGAAGCGCCTGAATCGGCAGAAATTCATCTCAATGGTGAACAATTAGTAACAAATTTGGTTCAGCAATTATTAGATCTACTGAGACAGAACGATATTATCAGATCCTGAGACACCACCGGGTTTTCATGCCCGGTTCGTCAAAGTAACAGGATCTGATATGCGTAATAGCCATAACATTACACTAACAAATAGTGATAGCCTTACCGAGGATGAAGAAACCACATGGTCGCTACCAGGGGCCGTGGTCGGTTTTGTGTCCTGGCTGTGTGCACTGGCGATTCCGATGTTGATTTATGGCTCTAACACGCTGTTTTTCTTTATCTACACCTGGCCTTTCTTTCTGGCGCTGATGCCTGTTGCGGTGGTGGTAGGTATTGCGCTGCATTCCTTGATGGACGGGAAATTACGCTACAGTATTGTTTTCACTTTTATCACCGTTGGCATTATGTTTGGTGCACTGTTTATGTGGTTGTTGGGCTAATCTGTTCTTTCCTGTTCATTCTGTCCATAATTCAAACCGTAACCAATAATGAGATTATGTTCTGCGCGCCCTGGGTATACGTAACAGTGGACAAATGTGGTACATTTGCCCGCGTTGTCGCGGTATCCCCAACAGAGGATGTAGAGTCGTCTTCGGATGCATGGGATGAGGATGCCGTTTTTCAGGGGGCAGGATGGGTAAACTAACGCTGCTGTTGCTGGCTATTCTGGTCTGGCTACAGTATTCGCTGTGGTTCGGTAAGAACGGTATACATGACTATACCCGCGTCAATGATGATGTGGCGGCACAGCAAGCTACAAACGCGAAACTTAAAGCGCGAAACGATCAGCTTTTTGCCGAAATTGACGATCTCAATGGCGGCCAGGAGGCGCTCGAAGAGCGTGCGCGTAATGAACTCAGCATGACCAGGCCGGGCGAAACTTTTTATCGTCTGGTGCCTGACGCGTCGAAGCGCGCGCAGTCTGCGGGGCAAAACAATCGATAAATCAGCCCAGGAATTAACATGGCAACCACTCATTTGGATGTTTGCGCCGTGGTTCCGGCGGCCGGATTTGGCCGCCGAATGCAAACGGAATGTCCTAAGCAATATCTCTCAATCGGTAATAAAACCATTCTTGAACACTCGGTGCATGCGCTGCTGGCGCATCCCCGGGTGACGCGTGTCGTCATTGCAATAAGCCCTGGCGATAACCGCTTTGCTCAACTTCCTCTGGCGAATCATCCGCAAATCACCGTTGTTGCTGGTGGTGAAGAGCGTGCTAATTCCGTGCTGGCAGGTCTGAATGCCGCTGGCGATGCGCAGTGGGTGTTAGTGCATGACGCCGCTCGCCCTTGTCTGCATCAGGATGACCTCGCGCGCCTGTTGGCGTTGAGCGAAACCAGCCGTACGGGGGGCATTCTCGCCGCGCCGGTGCGCGACACGATGAAACGCGCCGAGCCAGGCAAAAATGCCATTGCTCACACCGTTGATCGCAACGGCTTATGGCACGCGCTTACGCCGCAATTTTTCCCTCGTGAGCTGTTACATGACTGCCTGACACGCGCTTTAAATGAAGGCGCTACCATTACTGACGAAGCCTCAGCGCTGGAATACTGCGGTTTTCATCCGCAGCTTGTCGAGGGCCGAGCGGATAACATTAAAGTCACGCGCCCGGAAGATTTGGCGCTTGCCGAATTTTATCTCACCCGAACCATCCATCAGGAGAATACATAATGCGAATTGGACACGGTTTTGATGTTCACGCCTTTGGCGGCGAAGGCCCAATTATCATTGGTGGCGTGCGCATCCCTTATGAAAAAGGGCTGCTGGCACATTCTGATGGCGACGTGGCGCTGCACGCGCTGACCGATGCATTACTTGGTGCAGCGGCGCTGGGGGATATCGGCAAGCTATTCCCGGATACCGATCCGGCATTTAAAGGCGCTGACAGCCGCGAGCTGCTACGCGAAGCCTGGCGACGCATTCAGGCGAAGGGCTATACCCTCGGCAACGTCGATGTCACTATCATCGCTCAGGCACCGAAGATGCTGCCACATATTCCACAAATGCGCGTGTTTATTGCCGAAGATCTCGGCTGCCATATGGATGATGTTAACGTGAAAGCCACTACTACGGAAAAACTCGGATTTACCGGACGTGGGGAAGGGATTGCCTGTGAAGCGGTGGCGCTACTCATTAAGGCAACAAAATGATTGAATTTGATAATCTCACTTACCTCCACGGCAAACCGCAAGGAACCGGGCTGCTGAAAGCCAACCCGGAAGACTTTGTGGTGGTGGAAGATTTAGGCTTTGAGCCTGATGGTGAAGGTGAGCATATCCTGGTGCGAATCCTCAAAAACGGCTGTAATACCCGTTTTGTGGCCGACGCACTGGCGAAATTCCTGAAAATTCATGCTCGCGAAGTCAGTTTCGCCGGGCAGAAAGACAAACATGCCGTTACGGAACAATGGTTATGCGCTCGGGTACCGGGCAAAGAGATGCCTGATCTGAGCGCGTTTCAACTGGAAGGCTGCCAGGTACTGGAGTATGCGCGCCACAAACGTAAACTGCGTTTAGGGGCGCTGAAAGGCAATGCCTTTACCCTGGTGCTGCGAGAAGTGAGCAATCGTGATGACGTTGAACAGCGACTGATCGATATTTGCGTGAAAGGTGTACCGAATTACTTTGGCGCGCAACGTTTTGGTATTGGCGGTAGTAACTTGCAGGGGGCGTTGCGCTGGGCGCAAACCAATACTCCGGTGCGCGATCGCAATAAGCGTAGTTTTTGGTTGTCGGCTGCTCGTAGTGCGTTGTTTAATCAGATTGTTGCTGAGCGTCTCAAAAAAGCAGAAGTTAATCAGGTTGTTGACGGTGATGCGCTACAATTAGCCGGGCGCGGCAGCTGGTTTGTTGCCACGAATGAAGAACTGGCGGAATTACAGCGTCGCGTGAACGATAAAGAGCTGTTCATTACCGCTGCAATGCCGGGTAGCGGCGAATGGGGAACCCAGCGTGAGGCGCTGGCATTCGAACAAGCAGCTGTCGCCGAAGAAACGGAATTACAAGCCTTACTGCTGCGCGAAAAAGTTGAGGCGGCGCGCAGAGCGATGCTGTTATATCCGCAACAATTAAGCTGGAACTGGTGGGATGACGTCACCGTCGAAATCCGTTTCTGGCTTCCGGCAGGAAGCTTTGCAACCAGCGTTGTCAGGGAACTTATCAACACAACAGGTGATTATGCGCATATTGCTGAGTAATGATGACGGGGTACATGCACCCGGTATACAAACGCTGGCGAAAGCTCTGCGTGAGTTTGCTGACGTTCAGGTGGTCGCCCCCGATCGTAATCGCAGCGGCGCTTCAAATTCTCTGACGCTGGAATCCTCCCTGCGCACGTTTACCTTTGAAAATGGTGATATCGCCGTGCAAATGGGAACCCCGACCGATTGTGTCTATCTTGGCGTGAATGCTCTGATGCGTCCGCGCCCGGATATTGTGGTTTCGGGTATTAACGCCGGGCCGAATCTGGGTGATGATGTTATTTATTCCGGCACGGTAGCCGCCGCGATGGAAGGCCGTCATTTAGGCTTTCCGGCACTGGCCGTTTCACTTGACGGGCATAAACATTACGACACTGCTGCAGCAGTCACCTGTTCCATTTTGCGTGCACTGTGTAAAGAGCCGCTGCGTACCGGACGTATTCTCAATATCAACGTACCTGATTTACCGCTGGATCAGATTAAAGGTATCCGCGTGACTCGCTGCGGTACACGACATCCGGCAGATCAAGTGATTCCGCAGCAGGATCCGCGCGGTAATACGCTGTACTGGATTGGCCCGCCGGGCGGTAAGTGTGATGCCGGTCCGGGGACCGATTTTGCTGCGGTAGATGAAGGCTACGTCTCCATCACGCCGCTGCATGTAGATTTAACCGCGCACAACGCGCAAGATGTGGTTTCAGACTGGTTAAACAGCGTGGGAGTTGGCACGCAATGGTAAGCAGACGCGTACAAGCACTTCTGGATCAATTACGTGCGCAAGGTATTCAGGATGAGCAGGTGCTTAATGCACTTGCTGCCGTGCCGCGTGAAAAATTCATCGATGAAGCGTTTGAACAAAAAGCCTGGGACAATATCGCATTGCCGATAGGTCAGGGGCAGACAATTTCGCAGCCGTATATGGTGGCGCGAATGACTGAATTACTTGAACTGACGCCGCAGTCGCGAGTGCTGGAGATCGGCACTGGTTCAGGATATCAAACAGCAATTCTGGCACATCTTGTCCAGCATGTATGCTCGGTCGAGCGGATTAAAGGGTTGCAGTGGCAGGCGCGCAGGCGTCTGAAAAATCTTGATTTACACAATGTTTCAACCCGTCACGGCGATGGATGGCAAGGTTGGCAAGCACGTGCGCCGTTTGACGCTATCATTGTAACGGCTGCACCGCCCGAAATTCCGACAGCGTTAATGACGCAACTGGACGAAGGCGGCATTCTCGTCTTACCCGTAGGGGAAGAGCACCAGTATTTAAAGCGGGTGCGTCGTCGGGGAGGCGAATTTATTATCGACACCGTGGAGGCTGTGCGCTTTGTTCCCTTAGTAAAGGGGGAGCTGGCTTAGCGCGTGAGGAAAATACCTGGAATTTTCCTGGTTATTTTGCAGCAGGTCAGCGTATCGTGAACATCTTTTCCAGTGTTCAGTAGAGTGCCTTGCACGGTAATTATGTCACTGGTTATTAACCAATTTTTTTCCTGGGGGATAAATGAGCGCGGGAAGCCCAAAATTCACCGTTCGCCGTATTGCGGCTTTGTCACTGGTTTCGCTATGGTTGGCTGGCTGTTCTGACACTTCAAATCCACCGGCACCTGTCAGCTCCGTCAATGGCAATGCACCTGCAAATACCAATTCTGGTATGTTGATTACGCCGCCACCGAAGATGGGGACGACGTCTACAACGCAGCAACCGCAAATTCAGCCGGTACAACAGCCACAAATTCAATCGGCTCAACAGCCGCAAATCCAACCGGTACAGCCTGTTGCCCAACAACCTGTGCAAATGGAAAACGGACGCATTGTCTATAACCGTCAGTACGGAAATATTCCGAAAGGCAGTTATAACGGCAGTACTTACACCGTGAAAAAAGGCGACACGCTTTTCTATATCGCCTGGATTACCGGCAACGATTTCCGTGACCTTGCCCAACGCAACAATATTCAGGCGCCTTACGCTCTGAACGTAGGTCAGACCTTACAGGTGGGGAATGCTTCCGGTACGCCAATCACTGGCGGAAATGCCATTACCCAGGCCGACGCAGCAGAGCAAGGAGTTGTGATCAAGCCTGCACAAAATTCCACCGTTGCTGTTGCGTCGCAACCGACAATTACGTATTCTGAATCTTCGGGTGAACAGAGTGCTAACAAAATGTTGCCGAACAACAAGCCAACTGCGACCACGGTCACAGCGCCTGTAACGGTACCAACAGCAAGCACAACCGAGCCAACTGTCAGCAGTACAACAACCAGTACGCCGATCTCCACCTGGCGCTGGCCGACTGAGGGCAAAGTGATTGAAACCTTTGGCGCTTCTGAGGGAGGCAACAAGGGGATTGATATCGCAGGTAGCAAAGGACAGGCAATTATCGCGACCGCAGATGGCCGCGTTGTTTATGCCGGTAATGCGCTGCGCGGCTACGGTAATCTGATTATCATCAAACATAATGATGATTACCTGAGTGCCTACGCCCATAACGACACAATGCTGGTCCGGGAACAACAAGAAGTTAAGGCGGGGCAAAAAATAGCGACCATGGGTAGCACCGGAACCAGTTCAACACGCTTGCATTTTGAAATTCGTTACAAGGGGAAATCCGTAAACCCGCTGCGTTATTTGCCGCAGCGATAAATCGGCGGAACCAGGCTTTTGCTTGAATGTTCCGTCAAGGGATCACGGGTAGGAGCCACCTTATGAGTCAGAATACGCTGAAAGTTCATGATTTAAATGAAGACGCGGAATTTGATGAGAATGGAGTTGAGGTTTTTGACGAAAAGGCCTTAGTTGAAGAGGAACCCAGTGATAACGATTTGGCCGAAGAGGAGCTGTTATCGCAGGGCGCAACACAGCGTGTGCTGGATGCGACTCAGCTTTATCTTGGTGAGATTGGTTATTCGCCACTGTTAACGGCCGAAGAAGAAGTTTATTTTGCGCGTCGCGCACTGCGTGGTGATGTCGCCTCTCGCCGCCGGATGATCGAGAGTAACTTGCGTCTGGTGGTAAAAATTGCCCGCCGTTATGGCAATCGTGGTCTGGCGCTGCTGGACCTTATCGAAGAGGGCAACCTGGGGCTGATCCGCGCGGTTGAGAAGTTTGACCCGGAACGTGGTTTCCGCTTCTCAACTTACGCAACCTGGTGGATTCGCCAGACGATCGAACGGGCCATCATGAACCAAACCCGTACTATTCGTTTGCCGATTCACATCGTAAAGGAGCTGAACGTTTACCTGCGAACCGCACGTGAGTTGTCCCATAAGCTGGACCACGAACCGAGTGCGGAAGAGATCGCAGAGCAACTGGATAAGCCAGTTGATGACGTCAGCCGTATGCTTCGTCTTAACGAGCGCATTACCTCGGTAGACACCCCATTGGGTGGTGATTCCGAAAAAGCGTTGCTGGATATCCTGGCCGATGAAAAAGAGAACGGTCCGGAAGACACCACGCAAGATGACGATATGAAACAAAGCATCGTCAAATGGCTGTTCGAACTGAACGCCAAGCAGCGTGAAGTGCTGGCACGTCGATTCGGTTTGCTGGGATACGAAGCGGCAACACTGGAAGATGTAGGTCGTGAAATTGGCCTCACCCGTGAACGTGTTCGCCAGATTCAGGTTGAAGGCCTGCGCCGTCTGCGTGAGATTTTGCAGACTCAGGGGCTGAATATCGAAGCGCTGTTCCGCGATTAAGCAAGCATCTGTCAGAAAGGCCAGTCTCATATGAGGCTGGCCTTTTTCTTTTGTATAGGGAGTTGGTGTGTTTTGTCGCCTGGATAAGATGCGACAGCGTTATGTGTTCATCATTTTTCGCACCAGCTGCATAAACAGCTCTTGCTCATCTCTACTCAAACGCCCCAAAAATTCTTCATCCACGCCGTCACCAATGGGGATAGCTGCCGCAAGTACCTTTTCTCCTTCGGCAGTCAGCCAGACAAAGCGACGCCGCTTATCGATGGTGTCATGCTCTCGTCTGACCAGGCCACGATTTTCCATTCTTGCCAACATTTCCGCCAGCGTTGCCTTTGTGCTGACAGCTGCTTCTATCAGCGCAACCTGCTCTATACCGGGGTGTTCAGCAATAGCGCGCATCACCGCATACTGCGGTTTGGTCAGTTCAGGTAACTCATGCTGCCAGCGAGACGTGTGTTGCTGAAAAAGCTGTCGTAACTGATGGAACGCTTTATTTCGTAACGCCATGTAAACTCCGGGCTAACTTTCTGTCGCTATCATAGCGGTTTTTTAGTGACGAAGAAGATGTTGTTACTTTTCCGCACTTGCCGCTACGTGAATAGAAGGGTATGTTAATAATAACGTTCGTGTACGAACAATTAAGGGAATAAAAAATGAGACTGATCGTCGGGATGACTGGGGCTACAGGTGCGCCTCTTGGTGTGGCATTACTGCAAGCACTAAAGAAGATGCCCGGTGTTGAAACACATCTTGTGATGTCGAAGTGGGCGAAAACCACCATTGAACTGGAAACGCCCTACAGCGTCCACGATGTCGCGGCCCTGGCAGACTATTGCCATAACCCGGCGGATCAGGCGGCGACTATCTCCTCAGGTTCCTTTCGTACCGATGGCATGATCGTTATTCCGTGCAGCATGAAGACGCTGGCTGGTATTCGTGCTGGCTATGCCGATGGGCTGGTGGGGCGCGCAGCTGATGTTGTTCTCAAAGAAGGGCGCAAGCTGGTGCTGGTGCCGCGTGAAATGCCGCTCAGTACTATCCACCTTGAAAATATGCTCGCGCTTTCCCGTATGGGCGTGGCGATGATACCGCCCATGCCTGCCTTCTATAACCATCCCGAAACGGTAGATGACATTGTCCACCACGTGGTTGCCCGCGTGATGGATCAGTTTGGCCTCGAACATCCTCAAGCCAGGCGCTGGCAAGGATTGCCGCAGTCCGGGAGTTTTTCTCTGGAGAATGAATAATGGCTTTTGATGATTTACGCAGCTTTTTACAGGTACTTGACGACCAGGGGCAATTGCTGAAAATCAGTGAAGAGGTTAACGCCGAGCCAGATCTGGCCGCTGCTGCCAACGCCACCGGGCGTATCGGCGACGGCGCACCCGCGCTGTGGTTTGATAATATTCGCGGCTTTACCGATGCCCGCGTGGCGATGAACACCATTGGGTCCTGGCAGAACCACGCGATTTCCCTCGGCCTGCCGCCGAACACGCCGGTTAAAAAACAGATTGATGAGTTTATCCGCCGCTGGGATAACTTCCCGATTGCCCCGGAGCGCCGCGCCAATCCAGCCTGGGCGCAGAACACTGTCGATGGCGAAGAGATTAACCTGTTCGATATTCTGCCGCTGTTTCGCCTGAACGATGGCGATGGCGGTTTCTATCTCGATAAAGCCTGCGTGGTTTCCCGCGATCCGCTCGACCCGGATAACTTCGGCAAGCAGAATGTCGGCATCTACCGTATGGAAGTGAAGGGCAAGCGTAAGCTCGGCCTGCAACCGGTGCCAATGCACGATATCGCCCTGCATCTGCATAAAGCGGAAGAGCGTGGAGAAGATTTGCCGATAGCCATCACCCTTGGTAACGATCCGATCATCACGCTGATGGGCGCTACACCGCTGAAATACGATCAGTCTGAGTACGAAATGGCGGGCGCACTGCGCGAAAGCCCATACCCGATCGCTACCGCCCCGCTGACCGGTTTTGATGTGCCGTGGGGCTCGGAAGTAATCCTCGAAGGGGTTATCGAAAGCCGCAAACGCGAGATTGAAGGGCCGTTCGGTGAGTTTACCGGCCACTACTCCGGCGGGCGCAACATGACCGTGGTGCGCATTGATAAAGTCTCTTACCGCACGAAACCGATTTTCGAATCGCTCTATCTCGGTATGCCGTGGACTGAAATCGACTACCTGATGGGGCCAGCCACCTGTGTGCCGCTGTATCAGCAACTGAAAGCCGAGTTCCCGGAAGTGCAGGCGGTGAACGCCATGTACACCCACGGCCTGCTGGCGATAATCTCCACCAAAAAACGCTACGGCGGCTTTGCCCGCGCGGTGGGCCTGCGTGCGATGACCACGCCGCACGGTCTGGGCTATGTGAAGATGGTGATTATGGTCGATGAAGACGTTGATCCGTTCAACCTGCCGCAGGTGATGTGGGCGCTCTCGTCGAAAGTGAACCCGGCGGGCGACCTGGTGCAGTTGCCAAATATGTCAGTGCTGGAACTCGACCCAGGCTCAAGTCCGGCGGGGATCACCGACAAGCTGATTATCGACGCCACCACGCCTGTCGCCCCGGACAACCGTGGTCACTACAGCCAGCCGGTGGTGGATTTACCGGAAACTAAAGCCTGGGCTGAAAAACTGACCGCTATGCTGGCCGCACGTAAATAAGGAGAACAAGATGATTTGTCCACGTTGTGCCGATGAACAGATTGAAGTGATGGCGAAATCGCCGGTGAAAGATGTCTGGACGGTCTACCAGTGCCAGCATTGCCTTTATACCTGGCGCGATACCGAACCGCTACGCCGCACCAGCCGTGAACATTATCCGGAGGCGTTCCGTATGACGCAAAAAGATATTGATGACGCGCCGATGGTGCCGAGCATTCCGCCGCTGCTGGCGACAGATAAGCGTTAATAAAAAATGCCGGGTAGAGGATTTACTTTACCCGGCTACGTTATTTAATTTTATAAAACGACAGGCGTCCGCTTTTCGGCGATCCGGTATCAATGTAAATCTGGTTAGCGAACGTCTGAATGTTATCAAACATCATATGTCCAAATATAAAATAGTCAGCGCCGTTTATTTCTTCTAACTCGCCATTAAGCGATTTCTGCACACGATCAACAGGCCAGAGTAATTCGCTTTCCGCTATTTCTTTTCCGAACTGATATTCATTACCCGGATAATCAGCATGTGCGATGACATATTTTATGATGTCGTTAGTGATTTCAATAATGTGCGGGAGATGATGGAATTTCAGCAACAGATCTATTGCCTCCTGCTGTTCCGTATCATTTAAATCGAAAAACCAGTTGCCACCGCTGGCAAGCCACATATTGCCATCGCCAGTCTCGAATGCCTCAAGCGCCATCGCTTCGTGGTTGCCTTTTACGGTGTTAAACCAGGGCTGGTTTAACAGGCGCAGCACATTAAGACTCTCCGGCCCACGATCGATGTTATCGCCGACAGAAATAAGTAAGTCTGTTTCAGGGCAAAAAGAGAGTTGATGTAAGCGGGATTGTAATAATGGATAGTCACCATGAATATCACCAACGGCCCAGATATGGTGATAATTATGAGTGTCGATTTTTTGATAGCGTGTAGATGGCATGGTTATACCCTGTAAAATAAGAACTACTATTATACAGGGTATGTTTATTTGATTCTTTAGTTGTTGTTAATATTCCCGATAGTCTTTTACTATCGGGAATTATTTTTACACCAAACTTTTCAACCGATAAATCCACTCTAACGCCTGACGCGGGGTGAGTGAATCTGGATCAAGATTTTCCAGAGCTTCGACCGCAGGCGAAGTTTCTTCTGGTACTGATAGCAAAGACATTTGTGTACCATCCACCTGCGTAGCGGCTACATTCGGCGAAATGCTTTCCAGCTCGCGCAGTTTTTGCCGCGCGCGTTTGATCACCTCTTTCGGCACGCCTGCTAGCGCAGCAACCGCCAGGCCGTAGCTTTTGCTCGCCGCGCCGTCCTGCACGCTGTGCATAAAGGCGATGGTGTCGCCGTGCTCCAGCGCATCGAGGTGCACGTTAGCGACGCCTTCCATTTTCTCCGGTAGTTGAGTCAGCTCGAAGTAGTGAGTGGCAAACAGCGTCAATGCCTTAATCTTATTCGCCAGATTTTCCGCGCACGCCCATGCCAGTGACAGACCATCGTAAGTGGACGTCCCGCGTCCAATCTCATCCATCAACACCAGACTGTACTCGGTGGCGTTATGCAGAATATTAGCGGTTTCGGTCATCTCCACCATAAAGGTTGAACGCCCGGATGCCAAATCGTCCGCCGCGCCCACACGGGTAAAGATACGGTCAATCGGGCCAATCTCGACTTTTTGTGCCGGTACATAGCTGCCGATATAGGCCATCAGCGCAATCAGTGCGGTCTGGCGCATATAGGTACTTTTACCGCCCATATTCGGGCCAGTAATGATTAACATGCGACGCTGTGGCGACAGGTTCAGCGGGTTAGCGATAAACGGCTCGTTCAGCACCTGTTCAACCACCGGATGGCGGCCTTCGGTAATGCGAATGCCAGGTTTATCAATAAAGGTCGGGCAGGTGTAGTTCAGGGTATAGGCCCGTTCTGCCAGGTTCACCAACACGTCGAGTTCTGCCAGCGCGCTCGCGCTCTGTTGCAGCGCTTCCAGATGCGGCAACAGCAGGTCGAACAACTCTTCATAAAGCTGTTTTTCCAGTGCTAGTGCTTTGCCTTTTGAAGTGAGGACTTTGTCTTCGTACTCTTTCAGCTCTGGAATAATGTAACGTTCAGCGTTTTTCAGCGTCTGGCGGCGCATATAGTTGATTGGCGCCAGATGGCTTTGCCCACGGCTGATCTGAATGTAATAACCATGAACCGCGTTAAAGCCGACTTTCAGCGTGTCCAGGCCGGTACGTTCACGCTCGCGGATTTCCAGACGCTCCAGATAATCGGTCGCGCCGTCAGCCAGCGCCCGCCACTCATCCAGTTCTTCGTTATAGCCTGGTGCGATAACACCACCGTCGCGTACCAAGACCGGCGGCGTGTCGATGATTGCGCGCTCCAGCAGATCGCGCAGCTCGGCAAACTCGCCCATCTTCTCACGTAGCGCCTGTACCGGTGCACTATCGACAGTTTCTAACTGCGCGCGCAGTTCCGGCAGTTGCTGGAAGGCGTGGCGCATACGAGCCAGATCGCGCGGGCGAGCAGTACGCAACGCCAGACGCGCCAGAATACGTTCCAGGTCGCCCACCTGACGCAGTACCGGCTGTAACTCAGCGGTGAAATCCTGCAATGCGCCAATAGTTTGCTGGCGCTCAAGTAACACACGGGTGTCGCGCACTGGCATATGCAGCCAGCGCTTCAGCATACGGCTACCCATCGGCGTGACGGTGCAATCGAGCACGGAAGCCAATGTATTTTCCGCGCCGCCCGCCAGATTCTGGGTGATTTCCAGGTTACGACGTGTCGCAGCATCCATAATGATGCTGTCCTGCTCACGTTCCATAGTGATAGAACGGATATGCGGCAGGGTGGTGCGTTGGGTATCTTTCGCATACTGTAACAGACAACCGGCAGCACAAAGCCCGCGAGGCGCGTTCTCGACGCCGAAACCAATCAGATCACGAGTGCCAAATTGCAGGTTCAACTGCTGGCGCGCGGTGTCGATTTCAAACTCCCACAGCGGGCGACGACGCAGGCCGCGACGACCTTCAATCAGCGACATCTCGGCGAAATCTTCTGCATACAGCAGCTCTGCCGGATTGGTGCGTTGCAGCTCTGCCGCCATCGTTTCGCGGTCAGCCGGTTCGCTCAGACGAAAACGCCCGGAGCTGATATCCAGCGTCGCATAGCCAAAACCTTTGCTGTCCTGCCAGATAGCCGCCAGCAGGTTATCCTGGCGCTCTTGCAACAGGGCTTCATCACTGATAGTCCCCGGCGTGACGATACGGACAACCTTGCGCTCAACCGGCCCTTTGCTGGTTGCAGGATCGCCAATCTGTTCGCATATAGCGACGGACTCGCCCTGATTCACCAGTTTGGCGAGATAGTTTTCCACTGCATGGTAGGGGATACCCGCCATCGGGATCGGCTCGCCCGCAGACGCGCCGCGTTTGGTCAGCGAAATATCCAGCAGCTGCGACGCCCGTTTTGCGTCGTCATAAAATAGCTCGTAAAAGTCACCCATCCGGTAGAACAGCAGGATCTCAGGATGCTGGGCTTTCAGCTTGAGATACTGCTGCATCATAGGCGTATGGGCGTCGAAATTTTCTATTACACTCATGGAATTAGATCCGGTTCCCTGATGTTAAATGTAGTGTGATGGTTTTTATTTTCGTTGTAATCACATAAGGCGCACATGATACCGGAGTTAATCATTTCAGGGGAAGACGCGAAAGGTCAGTTCTTGATGCCGGTTCCGCGAAAAATGCTGCTTTGCAGCTTTTGCGTGATGACTATGAAACAAGATCGCAAAATTACATCGGTTGAAGAAACCTCCTCCTTCAGAGCCATAGTCCCCTTTAGAATTAAGTTGTAATATAAATGCACCTTAAGAGTATGGAGGCAGCATGTCCGGCAAGCGTATCTCTCGTGAAAAACTGACGATTAAAAAAATGATCGATCTTTATCAAGCGAAATGCCCGCAGGCGTCAGCGGAGCCGGAGCATTACGAGGCGTTGTTTGCTTATGCGCAAAAGCGGCTGGATAAATGTGTGTTTGGCGAAGAGAAACCGGCGTGTAAGCAGTGTCCGGTGCACTGTTATCAGCCAGCGAAGCGTGAGGAGATGAAGCAGATTATGCGGTGGGCGGGGCCGAGAATGCTGTGGCGTCATCCGATCTTAACCGTGCGTCATCTGATTGATGATAAACGTCCAGTACCAGAACTGCCGGAAAAATATCGCCGGAAGAAATAAATTTGCCGGAGGAATTTATTCTCTCCGGCAAATACGGCGCTTACGCTTTGGTCGCAATCAGGATTGCTGATGCCTTGATCAATGCAATAACGCGCGATCCTGTGGTGAGTTTCATTTCATCCTGGCTTTCATTGGTTACCACTGCCACAACTTCAAAACCCGCATCTGTTTTGATATGGACAGTGGCATTCACTGCGCCTTCGGTGATTTTCGAAACGCTGCCAGCAAACTGGTTGCGAGCAGAGAATTTCAGTCCACAGTCTTCCGTTGCCAGCGTTACCCACGGGGCTTTAATCAGGGCAATCGCTTCTTTCCCTTTTGCCAGCCCCAGGGCTTGCTGGCTACTGTGAGTAACAACCGCTACCAGCTTTGCGCCACCTGCCAGCGTCAGTTCTACTTCATCATTCACCGCGCCCATTGCGACTGCGCTAACTGTTCCGGTTAATTGATTTCTTGCTGAAACTGCCATACTGCCTCCTTTCATTGAATGTTGATCGAGTATAACCACATCTGTTAAACCAATGCCGCTTTATCTATCCCCAGCCGCTTCATCCGTGACAGCAGAGTGGTGCGTTTTAACCCCAGACGTTGTGCAGCGCCTTTTGGCCCGGCAACCACGCCATTAGTCTCTTTTAATACGCGGACAATCAGTTGATATTCATCTTCGCCTTCCTGGGCGACGACCGTCGCGGCCGGTGGTGTTTCAGGTTCTGACAGAGGGATATCGGGTAAAGAGAGTTGTAGAACGTTACCGCGAGTCAGCAACACCGCGCGCTCAATGACGTTTTCCAGTTCGCGCACGTTACCTGGCCATTCCATATTGCTCAATGCGCGCAGAGTCTCGGCAGGAATGCTGTCAATATTACGACCCAGGCGGCGGGCAATTTTAAATGTAAAGGCTTTAGCCAGCAGCGGAATATCTTCCGGGCGCTCGCGCAGCGGCGGCAGATGAATCGGGAAGACGTTCAGGCGGTAGTAGAGATCGCTACGGAACTCGCGGTCGGCGACCATTTTTTTCAGATCGCGGTTAGTCGCGGCGATTAAACGCACGTCCGTCTGAATGATTTTATTGCTCCCGAGGCGTTCAAACTCCTGTTCCTGCAATACGCGCAGCAACTTCGGCTGTAACTCCAGTGGCATATCGCCCACTTCATCGAGGAACAGCGAGCTTTTATCCGCCAGTTCAAAACGACCAATGCGCTGAGCGCTGGCACCAGTAAAGGCACCACGCTCATGACCAAACAGGTCACTTTCCAGTAATCCGGCAGGCATGGCGGCGCAGTTCATCTTCACCATTCGCCGATCATTGCGGTTGCTGAGATTGTGGATCGCGCGGGCAATCAGTTCCTTACCCGTCCCCGTTTCACCGAGAATGAGTACGGTACTGTCGCTTTGCGCTACCATCTCAACCTGCTTGAGCACGCTATACATGGCTTCGCTGCGACCAATAATCTCGCCAAATTCGCTATCCACATTATTGAGCTGTTCGGTCAGAGCAAGGTTTTCGTCAACCAGGCGCTCTTTCAGTCGGTGGATTTCCTGATAGGCGAGGGCGTTATCCACGGCAATCGCCACACGTTCCGCAATCTGGCGCAGCAAACTCAGGTTAGTGGTGGTAAAGGTTTTCTCTTCGCACTGCGCCAGTTTCAGCACGCCCAGCATGGTGTTGCCAGACATCAACGGTAGCAGGCACAGCGTCTGGATCTGGTTGCCCCAGGTGTCGAACAACATGCGTTCGTAGGGGGCTAAATTGTCTCGCTCGTGGAGATTAAGCAGCAGCATCTCTTTGCTTTTAAATACGCGCTCGGTGAGGGTTCCGGCCTCATCAACTTCACTCTGTTCGTGAGTGGGATGCTGTTTATCGAGATAGTGAGTAGAGTAAACGTTGAGTTTGTTTTTGCGGTGGCTACGTAAGACGATGCTGATATCGTCGATATCGAAGTAGTAGTGGATTTCTTTAGCCACTTCGCTGACCAGCTCGTCCATGTCCAGGCGAGAAAGTACCGCGTTGGTGATGGCAACCAGGATGCGGAAGTTATCCCGTTCCCGGCATAGCAGTTCGTAGTCGACATTGTTGATGACGCGGCTCTGAATTTGCTCGCTGACAACAGAAACAATCTGCGTAAATGTTTGCAGTCGATTGAACTCTTTTTCGCTCCACGGGCGATCGTCATAACGAATAAATTCACAACCGCCAAAAATATGTCCTTCCGCGGCCTGCGGCATCAGGCAATAGTGACCAAATTTGGGGTATAGCCCACTCGTAGCCAGTTGCGGCCAGGTGTCACAAAATTCTTCGTAGCTGCAGTGCAGTGTGTCAGGGCGCGATAAAATGCTGCGCACCGGACCATGTGCCAGAATGGTTTCGTCTTCGTATTTAATGGGATTGTCTTTGTCACGCGACGCGTAATAAGTCGCACGTTGAGTCTGCGCTTGCCACAACACAATAGCTGCGTTGTCGGCGAGCGCAGAACGCTTTACCAGTTGCGAAAGAGCCTCACACAGCGAGGCCAGATCGGGCTGCTGCAATAGTGTCCGAGTGATGTCGAACAACCCTTGTTGCCCGAGATCACTCATCGGTGTATACGACATGTTGTTCTTCCAGGAAAGCACCGCTAAGCGGTGCAAAAGGTAAATGACAAATTCCAGGGGCTAGATTTTTATTAGCATATACGAGGTAGCGGTTCGGCGTGTGGTAGATCGAGAGTTCGTTTCACGCCATAAAGCCCAGCGAGACGAACACCTTTACGCTCAACCACTTCGCCAATTAATGCTGCATCTTGTCCCAGTGGGTGGGAACGCAGCGCCGCCAGCACTTGCTCTGCCGCGTTACGCTCTACAGCAATCACCAGCTTACCTTCGTTGGCAAAGTTGAGGGCATCAAGACCCAGCAGCTCGCAAACGCCACGCACGGCAGGTTTAACCGGCAGCGCTGCTTCTGAAAGTTCAATACCGCAACCGCAGGCTGCCGCGAACTCATGAACTACCGCGTTCACTCCACCACGGGTAGCATCGCGCAGCGCTTTCACGCCGGGAATGTCGCGCAGCGTCTGAATCAGCGGCGTCAGTACCGCGCAATCGCTGACCAGTTCGCCGTCCAGCCCCAGCTGCTCGCGCAGGTTAAGGATAGTTGCTCCGTGGTCGCCGAGCGTACCGCTAACCAGCAGAACATCGCCTGCGGTGAGAGTTTGTGCTCCCCAGTGAATATTCGCCGGAATTGCACCCATGCCTGCGGTGTTGATAAACAGTTTATCTGCCGCCCCACGCTGTACCACTTTAGTGTCGCCAGTGACGATGGCGATTCCTGCCGCGCGGGCGGTTTCTGCCATGCTGGTCACTACCGCTTTCAGCGTCTCCATCGGCAATCCTTCTTCGAGGATAAATCCACAGGAGAGATAACGTGGGATAGCGCCGCTGACCGCAACGTCATTGGCCGTGCCGCAAATCGCCAGCTTGCCGATATTACCGCCAGGGAAGAACAGCGGGTCGATGACGTAGCTGTCAGTGGAGAAGGCCAGACGATCGCCTTCTGCCATTAATTGCGCCAGGTCAAGACGAGCCTGATCTTCCTGTTCTGCCAGCCACGGATTAGCAAACGCCTCCATAAACAGGCTGTTGATTAATTGCTGCATCGCCTGGCCGCCGCTGCCGTGGGCGAGTTGGATATTATTCACACTTCACTCTCCTGCTGACGATACTGATACCATGCGGCACATGCTCCTTCGGAGGAAACCATAAGTGCGCCGAACGCGGTTTGAGGATTACAGGTGTTACCAAACAGCGGGCATTGATGCGGCTTACATTTGCCGGTCAATACTTCACCACAACGTGCGCGCGGGTCATCACAAACCTGCTGCGGTGCCGGGCGGAAATGTGCTTCGGCATCGAATCGTTGATAATCCGGCGTCAGGTGCACACCAGAAGATTCAATCACGCCTAAGCCGCGCCATTCGCTGTCGCCATTGACGCAGAAGACGTCAGCAATCGCCTGTTGTGCCAGCAAATTACCCGCATCTGGCACCACTCGCCGGTACTGATTCTCTACTTTGCTGTGGGCCGCTATTTTCTGCTCTACCAGCATCACCACGCCTTGCAGTAGATCAAGTGGTTCGAAACCAGCGACCACCAGAGGACGATGAAAATCGCGGGCGATAAAATTATAGGCGTCGGTGCCGATTACCATACTGACGTGGCCCGGCGCGAGGAACGCGTCGATGCCATTGTCCGGCTGTTCCAGCAAACTGCGCAGCGTGGGGATCAGCGTAATGTGCTGGCAGAAGAAGTAAAAATTCTGCACATCGCGGGCTTTTGCCTGTTGCAGCGTGATTGCGGTGGTCGGCATGGTGGTTTCAAACCCTAAGCCGAAAAACACCACTTTACGAGTTGGGTTCTCCTGCGCCAGTTTCAACGCATCCATTGGCGAGTAGACGATGCGCACATCAGCACCGCGTGCTTTTGCCTGCAACAACGACCCCTGTTTCCCCGGTACGCGCATGGCGTCGCCAAAAGTACAGAAGATGACTTCCGGATGGCTGGCAATCTCCACGCAGGTGTCGATTCTGCCCATCGGCAGAACGCACACGGGGCAACCAGGTCCGTGGATAAACTCAACGTTTTCCGGCAGTAACTGGTCGAGGCCGAATTTAAAGATGGCGTGGGTATGACCGCCGCACACTTCCATAATCCGCAGAGGGCGTTCGGCGGTGTATGAAAGATGTGAAGCACGTTCGCGCAGATGCTCAATTAACTGCATCACCTGTTCCGGCGCGCGATATTCATCAACAAAACGCATTATTTTTCCTCGCCATACAACAGCGCGCCGACATCCGGCTCAACGTCAAACATGTTTTGTAAGGCGTCGAGAGTGTCGCGCGCTTCGGCTTCATTAATTACGCTCATGGCAAAGCCAACGTGAACCAGTACCCACTGGCCCACGCGTGGCTGACCGTTTTCATCGCAGCTGCCGACTAACGTTAAATCGACATCGCGCTGAATGCCGCAGACGTCGACTTTCGCCAGGTTGCCGTCAATGGTGCGAATCTGGCCAGGAACGCCTATGCACATCGCTGTGCCTCCAGCCAGTTCAGCCACTGGTCCATCCCTTCGCCGCTGGTGGCGGAAATAAGGATGATTTCAATTTCTGGATTGACTTCGCGGGCGCAGGCGATGCACTTCTCAACGTCGAAATTGAGATACGGCAGCAAGTCAACTTTGTTGAGCAGCATCAGCGAGGCGGCGGCAAACATATGCGGATATTTCAGCGGTTTGTCTTCACCTTCGGTAACGGAAAGCACCGCCACTTTGTGTTTTTCACCGAGATCGAAGCTGGCCGGGCATACCAGGTTGCCAACGTTTTCGATAAACAGAATACCGTTATCGTCCAGTGGCAGGCGCGGCGCGGCGTCGGCAATCATCTGAGCGTCAAGATGGCAGCCTTTACCAGTGTTCACCTGAATCGCTGGTGTGCCGGTAGCGCGAATGCGGGCGGCATCGTTCACAGTTTGCTGGTCGCCTTCAATCACCGCACACGGAACGCTGTCTTTCAGGCGCATTAAGGTTTCCGTCAGCAGCGTGGTTTTACCGGAACCAGGGCTGGAAACCAGGTTGAGCACCAACTGATTGCGGGCAGCAAAGCGCGCGCGGTTGCGTTCAGCCAGACGGTTGTTTTTGTCCAGCACGTCAATTTCGACTTCCAGCATCCGACGCTGGCTCATACCTGGCGCATGAGTGCCCGCTTCGCCGTGACCATAATGCAGGTCGCCTTTTTCGGTCTGGCTGGGGGTAAATTCAGGCGCTTTAATGCCGGTGATTTTCATCTTCGGCCGTGCCGCCGGGGCAAATGGCGCGCTACGAAACGCGGAATGAGGGTTATGTTCATCACCCTCGATATACAGGTTGCCTTCACCGCAACCGCATGTTGTACACATCGCTCACTCCTGGTCTATTTCTATCCGCCGAATCTGTAAACCGTCGTCTGCCACAATGCGCAGCATGTCGCCATGACACTGTGGACAGCGGCGGACGCGCTGGGTCAGTAGCGTCACATACTGCTGGCATGTTTCACACCAGCACTCGGCCTCTTGTTCTTCGAGGTGCAGTTTACAACCTTCTGCCACGCTGCCGCGGCAAACCAGATCAAAACAAAAGGCAAGAGAGCTGGTTTCGACACAAGAAAATGCGCCAATTTTGAGCCAGACCGCAGTTACGCGTTTTGCGCCGTGCTGTATGGCCTGCTGTTCGATCAATTCCAGTGCCCGCTGGCAGAGGGTTATTTCGTGCATATCGCCTCCCATTAACTGTTGCCCGTGATAAGCAATAATTATGCCAGTGTTGATTATCCCTGATGTGAACAATGTCGATGATGTCGAAATGACACGTCGTCATGGCGTCGAAAGTCGGTTGTCTTATGAAAAATATATAAATAACAGTGAGATAAAAATTGGCACAAAAAATGCTTAAGGCAGGCATCTCTGTTAAACGGGTAACCTGACAATGACTATTTGGGAAATAAGCGAGAAAGCCGATTACATCGCACAGCGGCATCGTCGCCTACAGGACCAGTGGCATATCTACTGCAATTCGCTGGTTCAGGGGATCACGTTATCAAAAGCGCGTCTGCACCACGCCATGAGTTGCGCGCCAGATAAAGAACTCTGTTTCGTACTTTTTGAACATTTTCGCATCTACGTCACCCTAGCGGATGGTTTTAACAGCCACACCATCGAGTACTACGTCGAAACGAAAGACGGCGAAGACAAGCAGCTGATTGCACAGGCTCAGTTAAGCATTGACGGCATGATTGATGGCAAGGTCAACATCCGCAATCGCGAACAGGTTCTGGAACACTATCTCGAAAAAATCGCTGGTGTTTACGACAACTTATACACCGCCATTGAGAACAATACGCCGGTGAATTTAAGCCAACTGGTAAAGGGACAAAGCTCAGCAGCATGAGCTGAGGCTTTGTCCGGTTTGCAGGCATCATGCCTGTTTGGGGATGGGCGTGTCGATGAGTGTCGAAAATGACATTTCATCGGCATGTTTTCGTCAAAAATGACAATCACCTGAGGAATGCCCGGTGAATCGTTTTGTAATTGCTGACTCCACGCTCTGTATCGGCTGCCACACCTGTGAGGCCGCCTGTTCAGAGACGCATCGCCAGCACGGCCTTCAGTCTATGCCGCGCCTGAGAGTGATGCTAAATGATAAAGAATCTGCGCCGCAGCTCTGTCACCACTGTGAAGATGCACCTTGTGCGGTAGTCTGCCCGGTTAACGCCATCACTCGTGTTGATGGGGCCGTGCAGCTGAATGAAAGCCTGTGCGTAAGCTGCAAACTGTGCGGCATCGCCTGCCCGTTTGGCGCAATTGAATTTTCCGGCAGCCGTCCGCTGGATATTCCTGCAAATGCCAATACCCCGAAAGCGCCACCGGCACCGCCTGCTCCGGCGCGTATCAGTACGCTGCTTGACTGGGTGCCGGGTATTCGCGCGATCGCCGTCAAATGTGACCTTTGCAGTTTTGATGAACAAGGTCCGGCCTGCGTGCGGATGTGCCCGACCAAGGCCCTGCATCTGGTGGATAACACCGATATCGCCCGCGTTAGCAAACGTAAGCGTGAGCTGACCTTTAACACGGACTTTGGCGATCTCACCTTGTTTCAGCAGGCTCAAAGTGGAGAGGCTAAATGAGCGCAATTTCCCTGATCAATAGTGGCGTGGCGTGGTTTGCCGCCGCCGCTGTTCTGGCATTTCTCTTTTCTTTTCATAAGGCACTAAGCGGCTGGATTGCCGGAATTGGTGGCGCAGTCGGTAGCCTGTACACGGCAGCAGCGGGCTTCACTGTACTGACTGGCGCGGTTGGCGTGAGCGGTGCGCTGTCGCTGGTAAGCTACGATGTGCAAATCTCTCCGCTTAACGCGATTTGGTTGATTACGCTCGGTCTGTGCGGTCTGTTTGTCAGCCTCTACAACATTGACTGGCATCGCCACGCGCAGGTGAAGTGCAACGGCTTGCAGATCAATATGTTGATGGCTGCCGCCGTCTGCGCCGTCATCGCCAGCAACATCGGCATGTTCGTGGTAATGGCCGAAATCATGGCCCTGTGCGCGGTGTTCCTCACCAGCAACAGCAAAGAGGGCAAACTGTGGTTTGCGCTGGGGCGTCTTGGCACTCTGCTGCTGGCGATTGCCTGCTGGCTGGTCTGGCAGCGTTACGGCACGCTGGATCTGCGCCTGCTGGATCTGCGCGTGCAGCAACTGCCGCTCGGTTCCGATATCTGGCTGCTCGGCGTGATTGGCTTTGGCCTGCTGGCCGGGATTATCCCGCTGCACGGCTGGGTGCCGCAGGCACATGCGAACGCCTCTGCGCCAGCTGCCGCGCTGTTTTCCACGGTGGTGATGAAAATTGGCCTGCTGGGCATTTTAACCCTGTCGCTGCTGGGCGGTAACGCGCCGCTGTGGTGGGGGATCGCGCTGCTGGTGCTCGGTATGATCACCGCGTTCGTCGGCGGTCTGTATGCGTTGATGGAGCACAACATCCAGCGCCTGCTGGCTTACCACACCCTGGAAAATATCGGCATCATCCTGCTGGGGCTGGGCGCTGGCGTAACGGGTATCGCGCTCGAACAACCGGCGCTGATTGCCCTTGGTCTGGTCGGTGGTCTGTACCATCTGCTTAACCATAGCCTGTTCAAAAGCGTACTGTTCCTTGGTGCGGGGAGCGTCTGGTTCCGTACCGGTCATCGCGATATCGAAAAACTCGGTGGTATTGGCAAGAAAATGCCGGTTATCTCCATCGCCATGTTGGTCGGGCTGATGGCAATGGCTGCGCTGCCGCCGCTGAACGGGTTTGCCGGGGAATGGGTTATCTATCAATCCTTCTTCAAATTGAGCAATAGTGGCGCGTTTGTTGCCCGTCTGCTGGGGCCGCTGCTCGCTGTGGGTCTGGCGATTACCGGGGCGCTGGCGGTGATGTGTGTGGCGAAAGTCTATGGCGTCACGTTCCTCGGCGCGCCGCGTACCAAAGAAGCTGAAAACGCCACCTGTGCGCCGCTCCTGATGAGCGTCAGCGTGGTGGCACTGGCGATTTGCTGCGTAATTGGCGGTGTTGCTGCGCCGTGGCTACTGCCGATGCTGTCTGCTGCTGTACCTCTGCCGCTGGAGCCTGCTAACACCACCGTTTCTCAACCAATGATCACGTTGCTGCTAATTGCCTGCCCGCTGCTGCCATTCATCATTATGGCGATTTGCAAAGGCGATCGTTTGCCATCGCGTTCCCGCGGCGCGGCCTGGGTGTGCGGCTACGACCACGAAAAATCAATGGTGATTACCGCTCACGGTTTTGCCATGCCGGTTAAACAGGCGTTTGCGCCAGTGCTGAAACTGCGCAAATGGCTGAATCCGGTGTCGCTGGTGCCGGGCTGGCAGTGCGAAGGCAGTGCGTTGCTGTTCCGCCGGATGGCGCTGGTTGAACTGGCGGTACTGGTGGTGATTATTGTTTCACGAGGAGCCTGAGAATGAGTGTTTTATATCCGTTAATTCAGGCGCTGGTGCTATTTGCCGTTGCGCCGCTGCTCTCCGGTATAACCCGCGTGGCGCGCGCCCGCTTACATAACCGTCGCGGGCCGGGTGTGTTGCAGGAGTATCGCGACATTATCAAACTGCTGGGTCGCCAGAGCGTTGGCCCGGATGCCTCCGGCTGGGTGTTCCGCCTGACGCCGTATGTGATGGTGGGCGTCATGCTGACTATCGCTACTGCGCTGCCGGTGGTGACCGTTGGTTCTCCACTGCCGCAACTGGGCGATTTGATCACCTTACTGTATCTCTTTGCCATCGCGCGTTTCTTCTTTGCCATTTCCGGTCTGGATACTGGTAGCCCGTTTACCGCTATCGGCGCGAGCCGTGAAGCGATGCTGGGTGTGCTGGTTGAGCCGATGTTGCTGCTTGGTCTGTGGGTCGCCGCACAGGTTGCCGGTTCCACCAACATCAGCAACATCACCGACACCGTTTATCACTGGCCGCTGAGCCAGAGCATCCCGCTGGTGCTGGCACTTTGTGCCTGTGCATTCGCTACCTTTATCGAAATGGGCAAACTGCCGTTCGACCTGGCGGAAGCCGAGCAGGAGTTGCAGGAAGGTCCGCTCTCTGAGTACAGCGGCAGCGGCTTTGGCGTCATGAAATGGGGTATCAGCCTGAAACAGCTGGTGGTGCTGCAGATGTTCGTCGGGGTGTTTATTCCGTGGGGACAAATGGAAACCTTCACCGTCGGTTGGCTGCTGCTGGCGTTGGTGATTGCCATCGTCAAACTGGTGGTCGGCGTCCTGGTTATCGCGCTGTTCGAAAACAGCATGGCCCGTCTGCGTCTTGATATTACTCCGCGCATTACCTGGGCTGGGTTTGGCTTTGCATTTTTAGCGTTCGTCTCCTTGCTGGCGGCGTGATTAAAGAGAGTTTGAGCATGTCTGAAGAAAAATTAGGTCAACATTATCTCGCCGCGCTGAATGAGGCATTTCCGGGCGTCGTGCTGGACCACGCCTGGCAGACCAAAGATCAGCTGACCGTGACCGTGAAGGTGAACTATCTGCCGGAAGTGGTGGAGTTTCTCTACTACAAACAGGGTGGCTGGCTGTCGGTGCTTTTTGGTAACGACGAACGCAAACTGAATGGTCATTACGCCGTTTATTACGTGCTGTCGATGGAGAAGGGGACTAAGTGCTGGATCACGGTTCGCGTCGAAGTTGACGCCAACAAACCGGAGTATCCGTCCGTGACGCCGCGCGTTCCGGCGGCGGTGTGGGGCGAGCGCGAAGTGCGCGATATGTACGGTTTGATTCCGGTTGGTTTGCCGGATGAACGCCGTCTGGTGCTGCCGGATGACTGGCCGGATGAACTCTACCCGCTGCGTAAAGACAGCATGGATTACCGTCAGCGTCCGGCACCGACCACCGATGCTGAAACCTACGAGTTCATCAACGAACTGGGCGACAAGAAAAACAACGTCGTGCCGATTGGTCCGCTGCATGTCACTTCCGACGAACCGGGCCACTTCCGTCTGTTCGTCGATGGCGAAAACATTATCGACGCCGACTACCGCCTGTTCTACGTCCATCGCGGCATGGAAAAACTGGCGGAAACCCGCATGGGTTACAACGAAGTGACCTTCCTCTCTGACCGTGTGTGCGGGATCTGCGGCTTCGCCCACAGCACCGCCTACACCACGTCAGTGGAAAACGCGATGGGTATTCAGGTGCCAGAACGCGCGCAGATGATCCGCGCCATTCTGCTGGAGGTGGAGCGCCTGCACTCACATCTGCTCAACCTCGGCCTCGCCTGCCACTTTACCGGCTTTGACTCCGGCTTTATGCAGTTCTTCCGCGTGCGTGAAACCTCCATGAAAATGGCAGAGATCCTCACCGGTGCGCGTAAAACCTACGGCCTGAACCTGATCGGCGGGATTCGTCGCGATCTGCTGAAAGACGACATGATCCAGACTCGCCAGCTGGCGCAACAAATGCGTCGTGAAGTGCAGGAGCTGGTGGATGTGCTGCTGAGCACACCGAACATGGAACAGCGCACTGTCGGCATTGGTCGTCTGGACCCGGAAATCGCCCGCGATTTCAGTAACGTTGGCCCGATGGTCCGCGCCAGCGGTCACGCCCGCGATACCCGTGCCGATCACCCGTTTGTGGGTTATGGCCTGCTGCCAATGGAAGTCCACAGCGAGCAGGGCTGCGACGTGATTTCCCGTCTGAAGGTGCGTATCAACGAAGTCTATACCGCGCTGAACATGATCGACTACGGTCTGGATAACCTACCGGGCGGCCCGCTGATGGTGGAAGGCTTTACCTACATTCCGCACCGTTTCGCGCTGGGCTTTGCCGAAGCGCCGCGCGGCGATGATATCCACTGGAGCATGACCGGTGACAACCAGAAGCTGTACCGCTGGCGCTGCCGTGCCGCGACCTACGCGAACTGGCCGACCCTGCGCTACATGCTGCGCGGCAACACCGTTTCCGATGCGCCGCTGATTATCGGTAGCCTGGACCCTTGCTACTCCTGTACCGACCGCATGACCGTGGTCGATGTGCGTAAGAAGAAGAGCAAAGTGGTGCCGTACAAAGAACTCGAGCGTTACAGCATTGAGCGTAAAAACTCGCCGCTGAAATAAGGAATCGCCATGTTTACCTTTATCAAAAAAGTCATCAAAACCGGCACGGCGACCTCGTCTTATCCGCTGGAGCCGATTGCGGTTGATAAAAACTTCCGTGGTAAGCCAGAGCAGAACCCGCAGCAGTGCATCGGCTGCGCGGCCTGCGTCAATGCCTGCCCGTCAAACGCCTTAACGGTTGAAACCGACCTCGCCACAGGAGAGCTTGCGTGGGAGTTCAATCTTGGACGCTGCATCTTCTGTGGACGCTGCGAAGAAGTCTGCCCGACGGCGGCGATCAAACTGTCACAAGAGTACGAACTGGCGGTGTGGAAGAAAGAAGACTTCCTGCAACAGTCCCGTTTCGCGCTGTGTAACTGCCGCGTCTGCAATCGTCCTTTCGCCGTCCAGAAAGAGATCGACTACGCCATTGCGCTGCTTAAGCACAACGGCGACAGCCGCGCGGAAAACCACCGCGAAAGCTTTGAGACTTGCCCGGAATGTAAGCGCCAGAAATGCCTGGTGCCGTCCGACCGTATTGAACTGACTCGCCATATGAAAGAGGCCATCTGATGAGCAATTTATTAGGCCCCCGTGACGCCAACGGCATTCCGGTCCCGATGACGGTGGATGAATCCATCGCCAGCATGAAGGCGTCTTTACTGAAAAAAATCAAACGTTCTGCCTACGTTTACCGCGTGGACTGCGGTGGCTGCAACGGCTGCGAAATCGAAATTTTCGCCACGCTTTCGCCGCTGTTTGATGCAGAACGCTTCGGCATTAAAGTCGTTCCGTCACCGCGTCATGCGGATATTTTACTGTTTACCGGCGCGGTCACCCGTGCAATGCGATCCCCTGCGCTGCGTGCGTGGCAGTCCGCGCCGGACCCGAAAATCTGTATCTCCTACGGTGCCTGCGGTAACAGCGGTGGCATTTTCCACGATCTCTACTGCGTGTGGGGCGGTACGGATAAAATCGTCCCGGTAGATGTCTACATCCCTGGCTGCCCGCCAACACCAGCCGCCACGCTGTACGGCTTTGCAATGGCACTCGGCCTGCTGGAGCAGAAAATTCACGCCCGTGGCCCGGGTGAGCAGGATGAACAACCGGCTGAGATCCTGCATGGCGATATGGTGCAGCCGCTGCGCGTGAAAGTGGATCGCGAAGCACGCCGCCTGGCGGGTTACCGCTACGGTCGTCAGATTGCCGATGATTTCCTGACACAGTTAGGGCAGGGTGAAGAGCAGGTTGCACGCTGGCTGGAAGCGGAAAACGATCCGCGTCTGAACGAGATTGTCAGCCATCTGAATCATGTTGTAGAAGAGGCGCGTATCCGATGAGTGAAAAGGTGGTGTTCAGTCAACTGAGCCGTAAATTTATTGATGAGAACGATGCCACGCCCACCGAGGCGCAGCAGGTAGTCTATTACAGCCTGGCGATTGGTCACCACCTTGGGGTTATCGATTGCCTGGAAGCGGCGCTCACCTGCCCGTGGGATGAATATCTGGCATGGATTGCCACTCTGGAGGCGGGCAGCGAAGCCCGCCGCAAAATGGAAGGCGTGCCGAAATATGGTGAGATCGTCATCGACATTAACCATGTGCCGATGCTGGCCAACGCATTCGATAAAGCCCGGGCAGCGCAAACTTCGCAGCAGCAGGAATGGAGTACAATGTTGTTAAGTATGCTGCATGATATTCATCAGGAAAACGCCATCTATTTGATGGTGAGGAGACTGCGTGACTGACGTTTTACTCTGTGTTGGCAATAGCATGATGGGCGATGATGGCGCAGGTCCGCTGCTGGCGGAAAAGTGCGCCGCCGCGCCGAAAGGCAACTGGGTGGTGATTGACGGCGGTAGCGCACCGGAAAACGACATCGTCGCCATCCGCGAACTGCGCCCGACACGACTGCTGATTGTCGACGCCACGGATATGGGGCTAAACCCCGGCGAGATCCGCATCATCGACCCGGATGATATCGCCGAGATGTTTATGATGACTACCCATAACATGCCGTTGAACTACCTTATCGATCAGTTGAAAGAAGACATTGGCGAAGTGATTTTCCTCGGCATCCAGCCGGATATCGTCGGCTTTTACTACCCGATGACCCAGCCGATTAAAGATGCGGTAGAAACCGTTTATCAACGACTGGAAGGCTGGGAAGGGAACGGCGGCTTCGTGCAGTTAGCGGTGGAAGAAGAGTAGTTTTTCAGTAAGGAATTCAGGGAATTGAACATCAGAACAGGGATGTACGCTTTTTTATTGAGCTTAGTGCTGCCTGCACAGGCCACCAGCTTTACCGAATATCTGCCGATGAGTGACAGCGAATACGCGCAAAAGCGGGCGCTGAAACCTCTCCTGACCATGCCTTATTTTACCGAGCAAAACTGGCATTTTAGAAAAGTCGGCGTTGCTGGCGTGACGCTTGAGAAGATGCCAAATGAAGAAGATTACTGGCAATTAACCGCTAAAGACCGCGCCGGTAAATCCTGGACTGTGCCTGTGGGTATGCTGGCAAACATAGCGGGCAAAGGGCAGCTCTATCGCGCCGATCTTGATCGTAACGGCATTCAGGATCTGGTTATCTGGTTGCCAAGTGCCGGTAATGGTCTGGCTCCTTATGCACATTTAATCCTCATGACGTTCACGCACGAAGGTCGTCCCTGTGTCTTTGAACCCTGGGGATTCTACACCGCAAGCAAAACTGGCGTAGATGATTTGCTGGATTTGCAAGGCAATGGCCACACGCAATTGTTGGATATGCAGTTTGATTCCGGTTACTGGATAACCAGTCTGTATCAGGTAAAAGACGCCAAATGGCAGCGCGTTCACGGCTGGTTTGGCAAGTTAAGCTATCCCGCGCTCACGCGTTTTACTTATACCCCCAACCGTAAACTCGTCCTCAAACCCATCGCCGGACGCGACCCGCAAACGGAAGATCTGTCGCTGACGCAGCGTTGTTTGATAAAGGGGGATGTGCTTGATGGGGTGAATCAGCTCTGAATTTTTGCAGAGTGGCTATGAGGATTTTTGGGGTAATTATATCACGCACAAGTGTTTACATATTGTGAACTTGGATTTGATGAGCTATAGTTTCCGAACACATAAGGATAGAACTCGCAGATGTGACTGTTTACTTACTATAAGGAAGTTAAAACTTAAAAATGCACATCATTTCTAAAGCGCCATTTGAAGAGTGTGCGCGCAAATATCCTAACGACGCTCTGGCTCTACACTCATTGTATCGGGTTATTAAGGAAACGGATTTTTCTACACCAGAAGAAATGCGAACGGCGTTTCCCAACCTCGACAATTTTAGATATCGCAACAAATGGTACGTTCTGGATGTCGGCGGGAACAATCTTAGGGTTATTGCCTACATAAACTTTGTTAATAAGCGGTTCTTTGTGAAGCACATAACGAATCACGCAGAGTATGACAAACTGACACGTTACTACAGAGAGAACAAAGAATGACTGCTAATGCTGCACGCGCTGTTAAAGCAACAAGAGAACTGGTCAATGCAGTCCCCTTTCTGGGAGGCAGTGACTCAGAAGATGATTATCGTGAAGCACTGGAACTGGTCGAATATTTGATTGAAGAAGATGACACCAATCCACTTATCGACTTTCTGGCGAGCCGCATTGCAGAGTATGAAAACAACAACGAAAAGTTTGCAGAGTTCGACAAAGCCGTTGCGGCAATGCCGGTTGGCGTGGCGTTACTTCGCACGTTGATTGATCAACATAATCTGACCTATGCGGATTTGAAGAACGAAATCGGCTCTAAATCCCTGGTCAGTCAGATTTTGTCTGGACAACGATCCCTGACGATATCCCACATTAAGGCACTTTCAGCCCGATTTGGCGTTAAGCCGGAATGGTTTCTTTGATTTTGACTGATGCCAAACCCCAGATTGCCCGATGCGCTGCGCTTATCGGGCCTACCTGGTTCGTGCGACACGTAGGCCGGATAAGGCGTTCACGCCGCATCCGGCACTGTTACTCACTCTAAATCTTCACCGTTACTGGCAATCACTTTTTTATACCACCAGAACGATTTCTTACGCGTGCGCGTCAGCGTACCGTTGCCTGCGTCGTCACGGTCTACGTAGACAAAACCGTAGCGCTTGCTCATTTCACCCGTTGAGGCGGAAACCAAATCAATACAGCCCCAGGTGGTGTAGCCCATCAGCGGAATGCCGTCTGCAATCGCTTCGCCCATTGCGCGGATATGTTCGCGTAAATAGCTGATGCGATAGTCATCGTTAATCTCACCATTGGCAGCAAATTCATCTTTTGCGCCCAGGCCGTTTTCCACCAGAAACAGCGGCTTCTGATAACGGTCGTACATCATGTTCATAGTGATGCGCAGACCGAGTGGATCAATACCCCAGCCCCAGTCGCTCACCTGTAGATACGGGTTACGCAGCGATTTCACCACGTTCGCTGCACTGCTGTTATTGGCGTTCATCTCCGCCGAGGCGCAGCGCGAGGCGTAATAGCTGAAAGAGACAAAATCGACGGTGTTTTTCAGGATCTCATCATCGCCCAGCGCTTTATCTATGGTTACCCCTTTTTCGCGAAATACGCGGGCAGAGTAAGCCGGATACGCGCCCCGCGCCTGCACATCGATAAAAAACAGGTTTTCCCGATCTTTCTCCAGCGCCGTCCAGACATCTTCCGGCTTGCAACTGTAAGGGTAGAAGTTACCGCCCGCCAGCATACAGCCCACCTGATTTTGCGGGTTAACCTCATGGGCGATTTTGGTGGCTAATGCACTGGCAACCAGCTGGTGATGCGCAGCCTGATATTTCACCTGATCCTGATTTTCCCCTTCTTCAAACACCAGACCCGCGCCGGAGAACGGGCTATGCAACATAATGTTGATTTCATTGAAGGTAAGCCAGTATTTCACCAGACCATCAAATGCTTCAAAACAGGTTCTGGCGTAGCGGCTGAAAAACTCCACCAGCTTGCGGTTACGCCAGGAGCCATATTCGGTGACCAGATGCATCGGCACATCGAAGTGGCACAACGTGACCAGCGGTTCGATACCGTACTTTTTACACTCTTCAAAGACAGAACGGTAAAAAGCAATGCCCTGCGGGTTGGGCGTCAGTTCATCGCCCTGCGGGAAGAGGCGGCTCCAGGCAATTGAGGTACGGAACACTTTGAATCCCATCTCAGCCATCAGGGCGATATCTTCTTTATAACGATGATAAAAATCCGTCGCCTCATGGCTGGGATAAAACTCGTCATCGCGCAACTGAAAACGTTTTTCCAGCCCCAGTTTCACCGCCATTCGATGCTCGCCATGTGGGATCATATCGACCGTGGTCAGCCCTTTGCCGCCTTCACGGTACGCGCCTTCAGACTGGTTGGCGGCAAGCGCGCCGCCCCATAAAAAACCTTGCGGAAATACTGACATTTTCATCCTCAATTAAGACTTACTTCTTTGGCGACGGTCGGTTGTGCGCTCTGATGCTTTCGCGCCTCGGCAGCCGCTTCCTCAACAGGAATATCCTCAAAGCCGAGCAACAGTGTGAGGATAAACGACAGCACCACCGCCAGCGCCATGACCGCGAACACCCAGACGATACTCATTGGATTCGCCGGATCGAAGAACTGCACGCTGGTAAATAACCCCGGCGCTGCCATTGAGTGGCTGGCAAGCCCCGCCATACCGGCAACCGCGCCGCAAATAAAACCGCTGATAAGACTGGCGATAAGCGGACTTTTCAGGCGGATCGCCACGCCGTATAACGCCGGTTCGGAAATCCCCGCCATAATGGCTGATGCCGCTGCAGCCAGCGCCGTCTGGCGCAGTTCCGGGTTTTTCGTTTTCCACGCCACCGCCAGCGATGAACCGCCCAGCGACAGGTTAGCGCCGATCTCGGACGGCATGACCATCCCTTCTTTGCCGGTTTCGGCAATGGTCTGAATGATGGTTGGCGTAAAGACGCGGTGCATCCCGGTCATTACCAGCAGAGGCCACAGCGCGCCCATAATGGCGACTGAAAGCCAGCCCAGATAACCATGGATGGTGTAAACCAGCGCCGAAATGGCGCTACCGATCCAGATACCAATCGGGCCAATTAGCAGGATTGCCAGCGGTGCGGCAATCAACACAATCAGCATCGGCTTGAGGAAGTTTTTGGTCACCGCCGGTGTAATGCTGTCCACCCAGCGTTCGATATATGACAGGCACCAGGTCATCACCAGCGCCGGGATCACCGTGTAGGTATATTTCACCGCGGTGACCGGAATCAGGGCAAATTCGACATGTTCACCCTGGGCCGCTTTCGCCATCAGTTCAATAAAACTCGGATGTACCAGCACACCCGCGATGGCAATCGCCAGCGACATATTGGTTTTAAATTTGATGGCGGCCGAAGCCGCGACCATCAGCGGCAGGAAGAAGAAAGCACCGTCACCAATCACATTCAGAATGGTTAAGGTCGGCGATCCTTTTGTCAGCACGCCGCTCATCTCGAGGATCATCGCCAGCAGTTTGACCATCGATCCGCCGATAATCGCCGGGATCAGCGGTGACATGGTGCCGATCAGCGCATCAAGGATCCCCGCACCAATGCGACGTAGCGTGAGTTTGGGTTTACCCACGGGCTGTGCGGGCTGCATATCTCCCGGCAGCAGACTGACGACTTCCTGAAAGGCTTGCGAAACGGTATTGCCGATAATTACCTGACACTGGTTGTCACTACGTACCACGCCGAGCACGCCGGGGATGGTTTTTAACGTCGGGCTGTCGATAAGCTGGTCATCTTTGATAACAAAGCGCAAACGCGTCATACAGTGCGTGACTGCCGAGATGTTATCAACGCTGCCCAGTGCTGCTATCACCGAGCGTGCCAGCGCCGCATAATTTTTGGCCATCGGATTTTATCCTGTTATCAGTAGGGTAGATGTAGTTGTTATCAGTCGACGGGACGGAAAAATGCCGATGCTGAAACGGAATTAAGAAACCGGTTTCATAAAATCATGAATAGTTGTCAAAAAATAAGCAAGAGAGTTAATTGTTCATTTTTTATATTTGTGAAACCGGTCACCTGAATATTTTTCCCGCCGATTGCGCAAGGACAATCGGCAAACGGTGCAGTACACTCCGTTGATTGCGTGTAAAGGGATGAAAATGATGACGACGATGCTGGAAGTGGCGAAGCGCGCCGGGGTTTCAAAAGCGACCGTTTCCCGCGTGCTTTCAGGTAATGGCTACGTCAGCCAGGAGACTAAAGATCGCGTGTTTCAGGCGGTAGAAGAGAGCGGTTACCGCCCAAACTTGCTGGCGCGTAATCTGTCGGCGAAGAGTACTCAGACGCTGGGGCTGGTAGTGACCAACACGCTTTACCACGGCATTTATTTTAGTGAATTACTGTTTCATGCCGCGCGAATGGCGGAAGAGAAAGGGCGACAGTTGCTATTGGCAGATGGCAAACATAGCGCCGAAGAAGAGCGCCAGGCGATTCAGTATCTGCTGGATTTGCGCTGCGACGCCATCATGATTTACCCGCGTTTTTTAAGCGTGGATGAGATCGATGACATCATTGACGCGCACAGTCAGCCGATAATGGTGCTTAATCGCCGCCTGCGCAAAAACAGCAGCCATAGCGTCTGGTGCGATCATAAACAGACCAGCTTTAACGCCGTGGCAGAGTTGATAAACGCCGGACATCAGGAGATTGCTTTCCTTACCGGGTCGATGGATTCCCCCACCAGCATTGAACGCCTTGCCGGATATAAAGACGCGCTGGCGCAGCATGGTATTGCGCTCGATGAAAAACTTATCGTTAACGGTAAATGGACGCCCGCCAGCGGGGCCGAAGGGGTAGAAACGTTACTCGAACGTGGGGCTAAATTTAGCGCGTTAGTTGCCAGTAACGACGATATGGCGATTGGTGCGATGAAAGCGTTACACGAGCGCGGCATAGCGGTGCCAGAGCAGGTGTCAGTTATCGGATTCGATGATATCGCAATTGCCCCCTACACCGTTCCGGCGCTCTCCAGCGTAAAAATTCCGGTGACTGAGATGATTCAGGAAATTATTGGACGGCTGATTTTTATGCTCGATGGTGGGGATTTCTCACCGCCGAAAACCTTCAGCGGAAAACTGATCCGCCGCGACTCACTCATTGCTCTTTCGCAATAAACACTGTCATCACATGTCATCGTCACTAGTGTCGATGACATCTTTTTTCCTGCATTACAGAATTTAATTTCCTTAAATAACAGTAAATTAAAAACTGGCATGATTTGTGAATGTATCGGCGCATTAACTGTCATTGCTGGAGAATTTGATGAACCGTTTCATCATTGCTGACGCGAGTAAATGTATTGGTTGCCGTACCTGTGAAGTGGCGTGCGTGGTTTCTCATCAAGAGAATCAGGACTGTGCATCGCTGACCCCGGAAACTTTTTTACCGCGAATCCATGTCATTAAAGGTGTGAACATTTCCACGGCAACAGTCTGCCGTCAGTGTGAAGATGCACCGTGCGCTAACGTCTGCCCGAATGGTGCTATCAGCCGTGATAAAGGGTTTGTTCATGTGATGCAGGAACGTTGCATTGGTTGCAAAACCTGCGTTGTGGCTTGCCCGTATGGCGCGATGGAAGTGGTGGTACGTCCGGTGATTCGCAACAGCGGCGCGGGGCTTAATGTACGGGCTGACAAAGCTGAAGCCAATAAATGCGACCTCTGTAACCATCGTGAAGACGGCCCGGCGTGTATGGCGGCTTGCCCGACTCATGCGCTGATTTGTGTCGATCGTAATAAACTTGAACAACTGAGCGCAGAAAAACGTCGCCGTACGGCGCTGATGTTCTAAAAATCTTACAGAACTGTTCTGGCATCAAAGGAATTCCCGGAAATATTCGTAGAATACGGAGCGGGCGGTATCGCCGACCTGTGACTGCCGGATGCGACGCTGTCGTGTCCGGCTGGGCGGGTTACGCAATTCATGATGGCGGGAATAACTCAATGGCAAAAAACACATCTTGCGGTGTCCAACTGCGTATTCGAGGCAAAGTGCAGGGCGTCGGTTTTCGTCCGTTTGTCTGGCAGCTGGCACAGCAATTAAATCTTCACGGCGATGTCTGTAATGACGGCGATGGCGTAGAAGTGCGGCTGCTGGAAGACCCGGAAACGTTTCTTGTTCAATTGCATCAGCACTGCCCGCCGCTGGCGCGTATTGATAGTGTCGAGCGTGAGCCGTACATCTGGTCACAACTGCCCACTGAGTTCACCATCCGCCAGAGCGCGGGCGGTGCCATGAATACGCAAATTGTCCCGGATGCTGCCACTTGCCCTGCTTGCCTTGCCGAAATGAATACCCCAGGCGAGCGGCGTTATCGTTATCCGTTTATCAACTGTACCCACTGCGGCCCGCGTTTCACCATTATTCGCGCGATGCCTTACGACCGCCCGTTTACCGTGATGGCGGCGTTTCCGCTGTGTCCGGCCTGTGACAAAGAGTACCGTGACCCGCTCGATCGTCGCTTCCACGCCCAGCCGGTGGCCTGCCCGGAGTGTGGTCCGCATCTTGAATGGGTAAGTCATGGCGAACGTGCCGAACAAGAGGCGGCATTACAGGCGGCTATCGCACAGCTAAAAGCGGGCAACATTGTCGCCATCAAGGGAATTGGCGGATTTCATCTCGCCTGCGATGCGCGTAACAGTAATGCGGTGGCGACACTTCGGGCGCGCAAACATCGCCCGGCGAAACCGCTGGCGGTTATGTTGCCAGCGGCAGACGGTTTACCAGACGCTGCCCGCCAGTTGCTCACCACGCCCGCCGCGCCGATTGTGCTGGTGGATAAAAAATACGTTCCTGAGCTTTGTGATGATCTCGCCCCTGGCCTTAACGAAGTCGGGGTGATGTTGCCTGCGAATCCGCTCCAGCATTTGCTGTTACAGGAATTGCAATGCCCGCTGGTGATGACCTCCGGCAACCTGAGCGGTAAACCACCGGCTATCAGCAACGAACAGGCGCTGGAGGATTTGCAGGGCATTGCCGACGGATTCTTGATACATAACCGCGACATCGTGCAGCGGATGGATGATTCAGTGGTGCGCGAAAGCGGCGAAATGCTGCGCCGTTCGCGGGGGTATGTGCCGGATGCGCTGGCTTTGCCTCCGGGCTTTAAAAATGTTCCGCCTGTGCTGTGTCTCGGCGCGGATCTGAAAAATACCTTCTGCCTGGTGCGCGGTGAACAAGCGGTGTTGAGTCAGCATCTGGGCGATTTAAGTGACGATGGCATCCAGATGCAGTGGCGCGAAGCGTTACGCCTGATGCAAAACATCTACGATTTTACCCCGCAATACGTTGTGCATGACGTGCATCCGGGCTATGTCTCCAGCCAGTGGGCGAGCGAAATGAATCTGCCGACGCAAACGGTGCTGCATCATCATGCTCACGCGGCGGCGTGTCTGGCAGAACATCACTGGCCACTGGATGGCGGGGATGTCATTGCTTTGACGCTCGACGGTATCGGTATGGGGGAGAACGGCGCTTTGTGGGGCGGCGAGTGTCTGCGGGTGAACTATCGCGAATGCCAGCACTTGGGCGGCTTGCCTGCAGTGGCGCTTCCGGGGGGCGATTTGGCTGCAAAGCAGCCGTGGCGAAACCTGTTGGCGCAGTGCCTGCGCTTTGTGCCGGAGTGGCAGAATTATCCTGAAACGGCAAGTGTGCAACAGCAAAACTGGAGCGTGCTGGCGCGGGCCATTGAGCGTGGAATTAACGCGCCGCTGGCGTCATCGTGTGGGCGGTTGTTCGATGCTGTGGCGGCGGCACTGGGCCGTGCGCCAGCCACGTTAAGTTATGAAGGTGAAGCGGCTTGTGCTCTGGAGGCACTCGCAGCTTCGTGCCACGGAGTGACGCATCCGGTGACGATGCCGCTGGTGGACAATCAACTGGATCTCGCCACTTTCTGGCAGCAGTGGCTGAACTGGCAGGCTCCGGTTAATCAACGCGCGTGGGCGTTTCATGATGCGCTGGCGCAGGGTTTTGCCGCGTTGATGCGTGAGCAGGCCACGATGCGTGGTATCACTACGCTGGTATTTAGCGGTGGGGTTATTCATAACCGTTTGCTGCGTGCACGTCTGGCGCATTATCTCGCTGATTTCACGTTGCTCTTTCCGCAGAGTTTACCGGCGGGTGATGGCGGATTGTCTCTGGGGCAGGGGGTTATTGCTGCGGCTCGTTGGTTAGCGGGTGAAGTCCAGAACGGATAAAACGTGTTGCATTTGGCCACCATTGCCGGATGCGCTCCCCGTAGGTCGGATAAGACACGCGAGCGTCGCATCCGACATTTTGGGTACAGTAGCTGGATGCGACATGAACGCATTATGTGACCAACACATGCGCTCCCCGTAGGTCGCATCCGGCATTTTAGGCACAGTAGCCCGCCTACATCGGCAACGTTTTCAACAATCCAAATGCCTCTTTCATCCGATCCTCACTGACCACAAAGGCGCGAAGCTGGTCAGCATCGTCAACACCGCGCGCCACCATTCCCTGGCGTTCGGTATTAATCTGCCAGCGTAAATCCTGACGCTGGGTTTCGCCTGCCAGATGCAGCGGTAATTCCGGCGTTTTGATTTTCACCAGCATCGCCGGTAGTTTCAGCGGCGTGTTATTGCCGAGAAGATTTTTTGCCAGCACCATCGCGCTAAGTTGAATCGGCTGGAGGAACGGCAATACCTGACCGTTAATTTCCACGCAATCGCCCAGCGCATAAATATCGGCATTACTGGTTTGCAGATAACTGTCGACGCAAACGCCGCGATTAATCGTCAGCCCGGCGCGTCGTGCCAGGGCGGTTTCCGGGCGCAGTCCGGTGGCGGCAATTACCGCATCCACTTCGATGCTACGCTGGCGGTTCAGCGTTGCCAGAATGCCAGAATCCGTTTTTTCCAGCCCCTGCAACTGAGATTTTAACAGCAGATGAACGCCCATCTCCGTCAACCGATGCTGCAAGCGGCTGCTTACTTCCGGCGGCATTAACGACGCCAGAATGCTGGCGGCGTTATCAATCAGCGTGACCGCTTTGCTTGCCCGACAAAAATCCATCGCCAGTTCGCTACCAATCAAACCACCGCCGACAATCAACACGCGTCGGGCATCCTGCAGTTGTGTTTCACAGGCGCGATACTCTTGCTGACTATTTAACGTCAGCATTAACTCACGCCCAGGCACTGGCGGGACAAAGGCGCTGGCACCGGTTGCCAGCACTAACTTGTCGTATTGCCACTGATTATTCTGACTTTTCACCACATGGGCTTCGGCATCGATATCCGTTACCCAGGTGTGCGGAAACAGGCGCAGATTAAACTGCTCGGCAAATTCACCTGCCGTCTGGCGGGTAAGGTCGTCGGCACGTTGCCCCTGACTGATAACATGGCTGAGGTCAGGTTTGTTGTACTCATCCATGCTGTCGGCGGCAATCAGGGTTAATGGAATACTGGCGTCCTGTTTGCGAATATTTTTCACCAGTTGGCGGGCGGCGAAGCCCGAACCAATGATCACAATGCCGTTGCTCATTTTGCCTCCGATGCCAGTTCGTCAAAGACGTCTTTGCCGAGAGAGCATTCCGGGCAGAGGAAGTTATCCGGAACTTCACTCCACGGCGTTCCCGGCGCGACGTCCTGCATTGGCTCGCCTTTTGCCGGATCGTAAATCCACTGACAGACGCTGCACTGCATCCGTGGGCCGAGGTCAGCCGTCGTGGTGGCAGAGGTTTCTTCTTCAACCACCGTATTCACCGTGCTCTGCGGCAGCGGCGCGAGCGCCCACTGACGGGCGATTTCGCGACCGTGTTCACGGCATAACTCCAGAGCGTCCTGGTCTGGTCGCCATTTGGCTTTCAGGCTAAGTGACATTTCGAAACCTGCATCCTGCAAGCGCGTGGAAAGACGATCCACCGCACCGCCGCTCCAGCCGTGAGAGCCGAAAGCACTGGCGCGTTTGTTACGGAAGCGTAATCCGGTCATCTCCTCCACCAGCCCGGCGATTTTCGGCATCATCACGTTATTCATCGTCGAAGTGCCGACCAGTACGCCTTTTGAGCGGAAGACATTGGTCAGGATTTCGTTTTTATCGCTTCGGGCGACGTTGAAAATTTTCACCACTACGCGCGGGTCGGTTTCCGCGATCCCCTGGGCGATAGCGTCAGCCATCATGCGGGTATTATTCGACATGGTGTCGTAGAAAATGGTGATTCTGTCTTCCTGATAATCCGCCGCCCATTTCAGGTACAGCTCGACAATTTGCGTCGGGTTATCGCGCCATACCACGCCGTGAGAGGTCGCTATCATATCGACTGGCAAGTTAAAGCCCAGGATCTCGGTAATTTTCGGCGTTACCAGGCGGCTGAACGGCGTCAGGATATTGGCGTAGTAACGCTGGCACTGCTCGAAAAGCTCCGTCTGATCCACTTCATCGTTGAACAGATGTTCGTCGCAGTAGTGCTGACCGAAAGCATCGTTACTGAACAGCACCGCGTCGCCTGTCAGGTAAGTCATCATGCTGTCCGGCCAGTGCAACATTGGCGTTTCGACAAAAATGAGCTGTTTGCCGTTGCCGATATCCAGCGTGTCGCCTGTTTTCACCACATTAAAATTCCACTCCGGATGATGGTGATGACCATTTATCGAGTCGATAGCGTTGGCAGTACAGTAGATCGGCGTATCGGGAATTTGCGCCATCAGTTCAGTCAGCGCCCCGGCGTGGTCCTCTTCTGCATGGTTAATAACGATGTAGTCGATATCCGCCAGATCGATTTCATTACGCAGGTTCTGCACAAATTCGCGGCTGAATTTATGGTCGACGGTGTCGATCAGCACGTTTTTTTCTTCGCGGATGAGGTAGCTGTTGTAGCTGCTGCCGCGCAGCGTTTTATATTCTGTACCGTGAAAATCACGCACTTCCCAGTCACGTTGACCCACCCAATGAATGTTATTTTTCACCACAATAGACATAGCAACCTCAATTTATTCAGCGTGTTCTAAAAAGATGTCTTGCTAATTGCAGATTGCGTGCCAGTTTTTTATCTAATTGTTTTTACAATATAAATAAAATCATGCTCATTAATGAGTAGTCAAAATGACTATTAATGAAATGGTCGATATGACAATATCTATAGTCAAATTGACAGTGAGGCAAAGATGAGTTTTTCCGTTGATGTGCTGGCGAATATCGCCATCGAATTGCAGCGTGGGATTGGACATCAGGATCGTTTTCAGCGCCTGATCACCACGCTGCGTCAGGTGCTGGAGTGCGATGCGTCCGCGTTGCTACGTTACGACTCGCGGCAGTTTATTCCGCTTGCCATCGACGGGCTGGCGAAGGATGTACTCGGTAGACGCTTTGCGCTGGAAGGTCATCCGCGGCTGGAAGCGATTGCCCGCGCGGGTGATGTGGTGCGTTTTCCCGCAGACAGCGAATTGCCCGATCCGTATGACGGTTTGATTCCCGGGCAGGAGAGTCTGAAGGTTCACGCCTGTGTTGGTCTGCCGTTGTTTGCCGGACAAAACCTGATCGGCGCACTGACGCTCGACGGGATGCAGCCCGATCAGTTCGATGTTTTCAGCGATGAAGAGTTACGGCTGATTGCTGCGCTGGCGGCGGGAGCGTTAAGCAATGCGTTGCTGATTGAACAACTGGAAAGCCAGAATATGCTGCCAGGCGATGCCGCGCCGTTTGAAGCGGTGAAACAGACGCAGATGATTGGTTTGTCCCCAGGCATGACGCAATTGAAAAAAGAGATTGAGATTGTGGCGGCATCCGATCTCAACGTTTTAATTAGCGGTGAGACGGGAACCGGTAAGGAGCTGGTGGCGAAAGCGATTCATGAAGCCTCGCCACGGGCGGTGAATCCGCTGGTCTATCTCAACTGTGCCGCACTGCCGGAAAGTGTGGCGGAAAGTGAGTTGTTCGGGCATGTGAAAGGGGCGTTTACTGGTGCTATCAGTAAACGCAGCGGGAAGTTTGAAATGGCGGATAACGGCACGCTGTTTCTCGATGAGATCGGCGAGTTGTCGTTGGCATTGCAGGCCAAGCTGCTGAGGGTGTTGCAGTATGGCGATATTCAACGCGTTGGCGATGACCGCAGTTTGCGGGTAGATGTGCGCGTGCTGGCGGCGACTAACCGTGACTTACGCGAAGAGGTACTGGCAGGGCGATTTCGCGCTGACTTGTTCCACCGCCTGAGCGTGTTTCCACTTTCAGTGCCGCCGCTGCGTGAGCGGGGCGATGACGTCATTCTGCTGGCGGGGTATTTCTGCGAGCAGTGTCGTTTGCGGCTGGGGCTCTCCCGCGTGGTATTAAGTGCCGGAGCGCGAAATTTACTGCAACACTACAATTTTCCGGGGAACGTTCGTGAACTGGAACATGCTATTCATCGGGCGGTAGTGCTGGCGAGAGCCACTCGCAGCGGCGATGAAGTGATTCTTGAGGCGCAACATTTTGCTTTTCCTGAGGTGACGTTGCCGCCGCCAGAAGTGGCGGCGGTGCCCGTTGTTAAGCAAAACCTGCGTGAAGCGACAGAAGCGTTCCAGCGTGAAACTATTCGTCAGGCACTGGCACAAAATCATCACAACTGGGCTGCCTGTGCGCGAATGCTGGAAACTGACGTCGCCAACCTGCATCGGCTGGCGAAACGTCTGGGAATGAAGGATTAAATAATCCCGGCCTGATAGAAATCCTGCAGGTTAATTGCGCCGGTGAGTTTGCCGTTTTCATCCACCACCGGTGCGGCAGTGATTTTGCGCTTCATCAGGATCTCTTTGGCGTCGATGGCGCGACTTTGTGCCTGTAATGTGGTGCCGCCTGTCGTCATCGCTTCATTAACTGGCGTGGTGAGTGCGCCGCCGCCAACCAGCCAGCGGCGTAAATCGCCGTCGGTAAAGACGCCTTGTACCTGTTGTTGGGCGTCACATACCGCCACCAGCCCCAGACCGGTGCGGCTGAGTTCCAGCATCGCGTCCATCACGCTGGCGGTTAACGCCACCTGCGGGATGGCATCGTCACGACGCATAAGATGATGCACTTTGTTCAGCAAGCGAGCGCCCAGTGCCCCGGCTGGGTGGGAGCGGGCAAAATCTTCTTCATTAAATCCGCGCGCCTGCATGACTGCCATCGCCAACGCGTCGCCCATCATCAGGGTATTTACAGTGCTGGAAGTCGGCGCAAGGTGCATCGGGCAGGCTTCGCGTTCTACGGAGATATCCAGCACCGCTTTCGCCGCGAGTCCCAGCGGTGACGTCGGTTTGCCGGTCATCGCCAGCAGCGCGATAGATTTGTCTTCCAGACGCGGAATAATCAGATCCAGTTCCTTCGCGCCACCGGAGTAAGAGATAAACAGCATCACATCGCGGCTTTCAATCATCCCCAGATCGCCGTGCAGTGCTTCTGCCGGATGGACAAAAAAAGCCGGTGTGCCGGTGCTGGCAAGTGTTGCGGCGATTTTCTTACCAATGTGGCCCGATTTGCCAATTCCCGAAACCACCACTTTGCCTTCGCAGTGCAGGATGATATTGGCGGCGCGAACAAAATCATCGCCCAGACGTTCCGGTAAACGGCTTGCTTCCTGCAACTCCAGTATTAACGTCTGACGTCCCGCGTTCAGTAGTGCTTCACTCATTGCTCTCTCCGGTTAAGGTCCATTTATTTATTCCAGCCAAGGATTGATGGCCGGAATGAGCGCTCATTATCCAGCGCTATGGGAAGGGAAACAACATATGTGAATTTAGTTACAACATACTTTAAGAAAAAATATGAACTGAAAGAAGAGACTAAAGAGAAATGGAGTGCCGAAAACAGACTACCGCTTCCTTGTGCTGGGCGGGATGCTTTACCATACTTGCCCCTGGTTGAATTTGTTAAATGGACCCCTCATGTTCAAGCATCGTTATGTAACATTGCTTCCCCTTTTTGTGTTACTTGCCGCCTGTAGCAGCAAGCCAAAACCGACTGAGACTGAAACAACCACCGGAACGCCGTCCGGCGGCTTCCTGCTTGAGCCGCAGCACAATGTGATGCAGATGGGCGGAGATTTTGCCAATAACCCCAATGCCCAGCAGTTCATCGAAAAAATGGTGAACAAACATGGTTTCGATCGTCAGCAATTGCAGGAAATTCTCTCTCAGGCGAAACGTCTGGATTCGGTACTGCGGCTGATGGATAACCAGGCACCAACCACATCGGTGAAACCGCCATCTGGCCCGAACGGCGCATGGCTGCGTTATCGCAAAAAATTTATTACGCCGGATAACGTGCAGAACGGCGTGGTTTTCTGGAATCAGTATGAAGATGCGCTGAATCGCGCGTGGCAGGTGTATGGCGTACCGCCGGAAATTATCGTCGGGATTATCGGCGTCGAAACCCGCTGGGGGCGCGTGATGGGGAAAACCCGCATCCTCGATGCGCTGGCAACGCTGTCATTTAACTACCCACGCCGCGCGGAGTATTTCTCTGGCGAGCTGGAAACCTTCCTGCTGATGGCGCGCGATGAGCAGGACGATCCGCTCAATCTGAAAGGTTCCTTTGCTGGGGCGATGGGCTACGGACAGTTTATGCCGTCGTCTTACAAACAATATGCGGTAGATTTCAGCGGCGACGGGCATATCAACCTGTGGGATCCGGTTGATGCGATCGGTAGCGTGGCGAACTATTTCAAAGCGCACGGCTGGGTAAAAGGCGATCAGGTCGCGGTAATGGCAAACGGTCAGGCTCCAGGCTTGCCAAATGGCTTCAAAACCAAGTACAGCATTTCGCAGCTTGCCGCGGCAGGTTTAACGCCACAGCAGTCGCTGGGCAACCATCAACAGGCCAGCCTGCTGCGTTTGGATGTTGGAACAGGTTATCAGTATTGGTACGGTCTGCCGAACTTCTACACCATTACCCGTTATAACCACAGCACCCATTACGCAATGGCGGTCTGGCAGTTAGGACAAGCCGTGGCGCTGGCGCGCGTACAGTAACTATCTGCAAGAGGGAGGTTAAACTTCCCTCTGCTTTCTTACTGTTTATTCGAATGACGTAATTGCTTGATTTTTTTTCGACAGCGATATCGCATATCCTAGGCAGACAACGCCTAACGCAGCCTGACCGAAGTCGAAAGGTTCAAGATAGCCAGAAGATAAAATCTTACATATCACTGAAACCAGTGCGCTGATGCCACCAATGATGACCCACATACGCATTTGCGTGGTCTGTTTAAGCACGTTTTGGGGGGGGTTATCCGTTTTCTTTGTTGTCATTATTTTTCTCTCCTTGTGAATACCTGGCAATATGAACGCTGCATGGTAGCGTTTTTCTTTACCGGTTGGCCGCAATAGTCTTATTTCGGAATGCGACTCGTAAAATGAATCGCTGGTCCCCATCTTCTGCGGGAAAGTGCTATCTTGTCCGGCATAAATTTTTGACTGACAGAGGTTGTGATGACTGACAGTGAACTGATGCAGTTAAGCGAGCAGGTAGGGCTGGCGCTGAAATCCCGTGGTGCAACCGTAACAACCGCTGAATCCTGTACTGGCGGTTGGGTAGCGAAAGTGATTACCGATATTGCCGGCAGTTCCGCCTGGTTTGAACGCGGATTTGTCACCTACAGTAACGAAGCCAAAGCGCAGATGATCGGCGTACGCGAAGAGACGCTGGCGCAGCATGGCGCGGTGAGTGAACCTGTTGTGGTGGAAATGGCGATAGGCGCACTGAAAGCGGCTCGTGCTGATTATGCGGTTGCTATCAGTGGCATCGCCGGACCGGATGGCGGCAGCGAAGAGAAGCCTGTCGGCACCGTCTGGTTTGCTTTTGCCACAGCCCGCGGCGAAGGCATTACCCGCCGGGAATGCTTTAGCGGCGACCGCGATGCCGTGCGTCGTAAGGCGACGGCTTATGCCTTAAATACGCTGCGGCAACAATTTCTACAAAACACTTGATACTGTATGACTATACAGTATAATTGCTTCAACAGAACATATTGACTATCCGGTATTACCCGGCATGACAGGAGTAAAAATGGCTATCGACGAAAACAAACAGAAAGCGTTGGCGGCAGCACTGGGCCAGATTGAGAAACAATTTGGTAAAGGCTCCATCATGCGCCTGGGTGAAGACCGTTCCATGGATGTGGAAACCATCTCTACTGGTTCGCTTTCACTGGATATCGCGCTCGGAGCAGGTGGTCTGCCGATGGGCCGTATCGTCGAAATCTACGGACCGGAATCTTCCGGTAAAACCACGCTGACGCTGCAGGTGATTGCCGCTGCCCAGCGCGAAGGTAAAACCTGTGCGTTTATCGATGCTGAACACGCGCTGGACCCAGTCTATGCACGTAAATTGGGTGTCGATATCGACAACCTGCTGTGCTCCCAGCCGGACACCGGCGAGCAGGCACTGGAAATCTGTGACGCTCTGGCGCGTTCTGGCGCAGTAGACGTTATCGTCGTTGACTCCGTGGCGGCACTGACGCCGAAAGCGGAAATCGAAGGCGAAATCGGCGACTCTCACATGGGCCTTGCAGCACGTATGATGAGCCAGGCGATGCGTAAGCTGGCGGGTAACCTGAAGCAGTCCAACACGCTGCTGATCTTCATCAACCAGATCCGTATGAAAATTGGTGTGATGTTCGGTAATCCGGAAACCACTACCGGTGGTAACGCGCTGAAATTCTACGCCTCTGTTCGTCTCGACATCCGTCGTATCGGTGCGGTGAAAGAGGGCGAAAACGTAGTGGGTAGCGAAACCCGCGTGAAAGTGGTGAAGAACAAAATTGCAGCGCCGTTTAAACAGGCTGAATTCCAGATCCTCTACGGCGAAGGTATCAACTTCTACGGCGAACTGGTTGACCTGGGCGTGAAAGAGAAGCTGATCGAGAAAGCAGGCGCGTGGTACAGCTACAAAGGTGAGAAGATCGGTCAGGGTAAAGCGAATGCGACTGCCTGGCTGAAAGATAACCCGGAAACCGCGAAAGAGATCGAGAAGAAAGTACGTGAGTTGCTGCTGAGCAACCCGAACTCAATGCCGGATTTCTCTGTAGATGATAGCGAAGGCGTAGCAGAAACTAACGAAGATTTTTAATCGTCTTGTTTGATACACAAGGGTCGCATCTGCGGCCCTTTTGCTTTTTTAAGTTGTAAGGATATGCCATGACAGAATCAACATCCCGTCGCCCGGCATATGCTCGCCTGTTGGATCGTGCGGTACGCATTCTGGCGGTGCGCGATCACAGTGAGCAAGAACTGCGACGTAAACTCGCGGCACCGATTATGGGCAAAAATGGCCCGGAAGAGATTGATGCTACGGCAGAAGATTACGAACGCGTTATTGCCTGGTGCCATGAACATGGCTATCTCGATGACAGCCGATTTGTTGCGCGCTTTATCGCCAACCGTAGCCGCAAAGGTTATGGACCTGCGCGTATTCGTCAGGAACTGAATCAGAAAGGTATTTCCCGCGAAGCGACAGAAAAAGCGATGAGTGAATGTGACATCGACTGGTGCGCACTGGCGCGCGCTCAGGCGACGCGAAAATATGGCGAACCTTTGCCAACTGTCTTTTCAGAAAAAGTTAAGATCCAGCGTTTTCTGCTCTATCGCGGCTATCTGATGGAAGATATCCAGGATATTTGGCGAAATTTTGCCGACTGAACGCATACGGTATTTTACTTCCCAGTCAAGAAAACTTATCTTATTCCCACTTTTCAGTTACCAGCCCGGCGGTTAAGACACGCTGGAGCTGGTGGCGATATTTCGTTAGCTTGATTTCAGGATAATTATGAGCAAGAGCACCGCTGAGATCCGTCAGGCGTTTCTCGACTTTTTCCATAGTAAGGGACATCAGGTAGTTGCCAGCAGCTCCCTGGTACCCCATAACGACCCAACTTTGTTGTTTACCAACGCCGGGATGAACCAGTTCAAGGATGTGTTCCTTGGGCTCGACAAGCGTAATTATTCCCGCGCTACCACTTCTCAACGCTGCGTGCGTGCGGGTGGTAAACACAACGACCTGGAAAACGTCGGTTACACCGCGCGTCACCATACCTTCTTCGAAATGCTGGGCAACTTCAGCTTCGGCGACTATTTCAAACACGATGCCATTCAGTTTGCATGGGAACTGCTGACCAGCGAAAAATGGTTTGCCCTGCCGAAAGAGCGTCTGTGGGTTACCGTCTATGAAAGCGACGATGAAGCCTACGAAATCTGGGAAAAAGAAGTAGGGATCCCGCGCGAACGTATTATTCGCATCGGCGATAACAAAGGTGCGCCATACGCATCTGACAACTTCTGGCAGATGGGTGACACTGGTCCGTGCGGCCCGTGCACCGAAATCTTCTACGATCACGGCGACCACATTTGGGGTGGCCCTCCGGGAAGCCCGGAAGAAGACGGTGACCGCTACATTGAGATCTGGAACATCGTCTTCATGCAGTTCAACCGCCAGGCAGATGGCACGATGGAACCGCTGCCGAAGCCGTCTGTAGATACCGGTATGGGGCTGGAGCGTATTGCCGCCGTGCTGCAACACGTAAACTCCAACTATGATATCGACCTGTTCCGTACGCTGATTCAGGCGGTGGCTAAGGTGACTGGCGCGACCGATCTGAGCAATAAATCGCTGCGCGTTATCGCTGACCACATTCGTTCTTGTGCGTTCCTGATCGCGGATGGCGTAATGCCGTCCAACGAAAACCGTGGTTATGTGCTGCGTCGTATCATTCGTCGCGCAGTGCGTCACGGCAATATGCTGGGCGCGAAAGAAACCTTCTTCTACAAACTGGTTGGTCCGCTGATCGACGTTATGGGCTCTGCGGGTGAAGACCTGAAACGCCAGCAGGCGCAGGTTGAGCAGGTGCTGAAGACTGAAGAAGAGCAGTTTGCCCGTACTCTGGAGCGCGGTCTGGCACTGCTGGATGAAGAGCTGGCAAAACTTTCTGGTGATACGCTGGATGGTGAAACAGCTTTCCGCCTGTACGACACCTACGGCTTCCCGGTTGACCTGACGGCTGACGTTTGCCGTGAGCGCAACATCAAAGTTGACGAAGCTGGTTTTGAAGCAGCAATGGAAGAGCAGCGTCGTCGTGCGCGCGAAGCCAGCGGCTTTGGTGCCGATTACAACGCAATGATCCGTGTTGATAGTGCATCTGAATTTAAAGGCTATGACCATCTGGAACTGAACGGCAAAGTGACCGCGCTGTTTGTTGATGGTAAAGCGGTTGATGCCATCAATTCAGGCCAGGAAGCTGTGGTCGTGCTGGATCAAACGCCATTCTATGCAGAATCCGGCGGTCAGGTTGGCGATAAAGGCGAACTGAAAGGCGCTAACTTCTCCTTTGCGGTGGAAGATACGCAGAAATATGGCCAGGCGATTGGTCACATCGGTAAACTTGCTGCGGGTTCTCTGAAAGTGGGCGACGCGGTACAGGCGGATGTAGATGAAGCTCGTCGCGCTCGTATTCGTCTGAATCACTCCGCAACGCACCTGATGCACGCTGCGCTGCGTCAGGTTCTGGGTACTCATGTCTCCCAGAAAGGTTCGCTGGTTAATGACAAGGTGCTGCGTTTTGACTTCTCGCATAACGAAGCGATGAAACCAGAAGAGATTCGTGCTGTCGAAGATCTGGTGAACGCGCAGATTCGTCGTAACTTGCCTATCGAAACCAACATCATGGATCTCGAAGCGGCGAAAGCGAAAGGTGCGATGGCGCTGTTCGGCGAGAAGTATGATGAACGTGTACGTGTGCTGAGCATGGGCGATTTCTCCACCGAGCTGTGTGGTGGTACTCACGCCAGCCGCACCGGTGATATTGGTCTGTTCCGTATCATTTCTGAATCGGGTACTGCTGCAGGCGTTCGTCGTATCGAAGCGGTAACCGGAGAAGGTGCTATCGCCACCGTTCATGCAGACAGCGATCGCTTAAGCGAAGTCGCGCATCTGCTGAAAGGCGATAGCAATAATCTGGCTGATAAAGTGCGCTCAGTACTGGAACGTACGCGTCAGCTGGAAAAAGAGTTACAACAGCTTAAAGAACAGGCTGCCGCACAGGAGAGCGCAAATCTTTCCAGTAAGGCAATTGATGTTAATGGTGTTAAGCTGTTGGTTAGTGAGCTTAGCGGTGTTGAGCCGAAAATGTTGCGCACCATGGTTGACGATTTAAAAAATCAGCTGGGGTCGACAATTATCGTGCTGGCAACGGTAGCCGAAGGTAAGGTTTCTCTGATTGCAGGCGTATCTAAGGACGTCACAGATCGCGTGAAAGCAGGGGAACTGATTGGTATGGTCGCTCAGCAGGTGGGCGGCAAGGGTGGTGGACGTCCTGACATGGCGCAAGCCGGTGGTACGGATGCTGCGGCCTTACCTGCAGCGTTAGCCAGTGTGAAAGGCTGGGTCAGCGCGAAATTGCAATAATATAAGTGTCAGGCAATGCCGTGGACTTGCTTCACGGCATTCGCATCGACGCTATCGACAATGATAAAGTCAGGTTGAAGTTGTGTATATCGGCTAAACTTAGGTTTAACAGAATGTAATGCCATGACTGCTTAGATGTAATGTGTTTGTCATTGCTTACTTTTTGGCGTTATATGATGGATAATGCCGGGATACAGAGAGACCCGACTCTTTTAATCTTTCAAGGAGCAAAGAATGCTGATTCTGACTCGTCGAGTTGGTGAGACCCTCATGATTGGGGATGAGGTCACCGTGACAGTTTTAGGGGTAAAGGGCAACCAAGTACGTATTGGCGTAAACGCCCCGAAGGAAGTTTCTGTTCACCGTGAAGAGATCTACCAGCGTATCCAGGCTGAAAAATCCCAGCAGTCCAGTTACTAATCTTTCCGCGTCTCATCTTTAACGGTGAGACGCACCCTCAAAATTTCTCTTTCACTTCATTTTTTTTCGCGTTACTCCCGTTCATTTAACTTTTGCCTTCATTTTTCTCTATCACTGCTACCTGTCAGAGGCCTGTTTTTCTGTTGATAAAACACTCTTTTTGACGTTTTTACAGACTAATTGAGCGCGAAGTGTGCAAACGATAAAAGTGTGGGAAAAATTGTTTGACTTATAAGTCTCAGAAAGTAATATGTGCGCCACGCAGCGACGATGAGCGATAAACAAGTTCTTCGAAGCACTCGTAAGAGGCGTGTGGTGAGGTGGCCGAGAGGCTGAAGGCGCTCCCCTGCTAAGGGAGTATGCGGTCAAAAGCTGCATCCGGGGTTCGAATCCCCGCCTCACCGCCATTTGCATCCGTAGCTCAGCTGGATAGAGTACTCGGCTACGAACCGAGCGGTCGGAGGTTCGAATCCTCCCGGATGCACCATCTCTTACTGATATGGCTTTAGTAGCGATATCAAAATCTGCAGTAAAGTAAGTTTCCCGATGCATCCGTAGCTCAGCTGGATAGAGTACTCGGCTACGAACCGAGCGGTCGGAGGTTCGAATCCTCCCGGATGCACCATCTCTTACTTGATATGGCTTTAGTAGCGATATCAATATCAGCAGTAAAATAAATTTCCCGATGCATCCGTAGCTCAGCTGGATAGAGTACTCGGCTACGAACCGAGCGGTCGGAGGTTCGAATCCTCCCGGATGCACCATATTCTCCGTAATCATCAGTGATGATGGTTAAGAAGGATTTTCTTACTTGATATGGCCTTAGTAGCGATATCAATATCAGCAGTAAAATAAATTTCCCAATGCATCCGTAGCTCAGCTGGATAGAGTACTCGGCTACGAACCGAGCGGTCGGAGGTTCGAATCCTCCCGGATGCACCATATTCTCCGAAATCATTCAGCGATGAAGGTATGGAAAAAGTAGCGGTACTAACCGCAGGCACCAGGGAGAATAACGTTGCGCCAGCAACGGCCCGAAGGGCGAACGCCAGTGAGTCATCCTCCCGGATGCACCATCTTCTCCAAAAAATTTCCTTCAAAAATATCTCATTTCTAAATAACTATTTTATCCATATCCTGAATAATCTTCCCTTTCGCCATCAGCGACAAAATCAAGCAATTACGCTAAAGTAGCGTCATATTTTTCGACTTGCGAGAAGACCATGTACGAGCGTTATGCAGGTTTAATTTTTGATATGGATGGCACAATCCTGGATACGGAGCCTACGCACCGTAAAGCGTGGCGCGAAGTATTAGGGCATTACGGTCTTCAGTACGATGTTCAGGCGATGATTGCGCTTAATGGCTCGCCCACGTGGCGTATTGCTCAGGCGATTATTGAGCTGAATCAGGCCGATCTCGACCCGCATGCGTTAGCGCGTGAAAAAACAGAAGCAGTAAGAAGTATGCTACTGGATAGCGTCGAACCGCTTCCTCTTATTGAAGTTGTGAAAAGCTGGCACGGACGTCGACCAATGGCTGTTGGTACGGGGAGTGAAAGCGCTATCGCTGAGGCATTGCTGGCGCACCTGGGATTACGCCGTTATTTTGATGCGGTCGTTGCCGCCGATCACGTCAAACACCATAAACCTGCGCCAGACACATTTTTGTTGTGCGCACAGCGTATGGGCGTGCAACCAACGCAGTGTGTGGTCTTTGAAGATGCTGATTTCGGTATTCAGGCTGCTCGCGCTGCAGGCATGGACGCTGTGGATGTTCGCTTGCTGTGAGTGAAGCTTTATCGCTTTTCTCGTTGTTTGCCAGTAGTTTCCTCAGCGCTACACTATTACCCGGTAATTCCGAAGTCGTCCTGGTTGCAATGTTACTTTCCGGGGTAAGTCATCCCTGGGTTTTAGTGTTAACAGCAACAATGGGTAATAGCCTTGGAGGGCTAACTAACGTTATCCTTGGGCGTTTCTTTCCACTGCGCAAAACATCGCGCTGGCAAGAGAAAGCCATCGGCTGGCTGAAACGATATGGTGCAATCACACTATTATTAAGCTGGATGCCCGTGGTTGGCGATTTACTGTGTCTGTTAGCGGGATGGATGCGCATCTCGTGGGGACCAGTAATCTTTTTTTTGTGCCTTGGTAAAGCGTTACGCTATGTTGCGATTGCAGTAGCTACCGTTCAGGGCATGATGTGGTGGCACTAATTGTAGGCCTGCACACATGGCCACCATTACAGTTATGCTAAATAAAACGATTTTGACAGGCGGGAGGTCAATTTGATCCCGGACGTATCACAGGCGCTGGCCTGGCTGGAAAAACATCCTCAGGCGTTAAAGGGGATACAGCGTGGGCTGGAGCGCGAAACTTTGCGTGTTAATGCTGATGGCACACTTGCAACAACAGGTCATCCTGAAGCATTAGGTTCCGCACTAACGCATAAATGGATAACCACCGATTTTGCGGAAGCATTGCTGGAATTTATTACACCAGTGGATGGTGATATTGAACATATGCTGACCTTTATGCGCGACCTGCATCGTTATACGGCGCGCAATATGGGCGATGAGCGGATGTGGCCGTTAAGCATGCCATGCTACATCGCAGAAGGTCAGGACATCGAACTGGCACAGTACGGCACTTCTAACACCGGACGCTTTAAAACGCTGTACCGTGAAGGGCTGAAAAATCGCTACGGCGCGCTGATGCAAACCATTTCCGGTGTGCACTACAATTTCTCTTTACCAATGGCATTCTGGCAAGCGAAGTGCGGTGATATCTCGGGCGCTGATGCCAAAGAGAAAATTTCTGCGGGCTATTTCCGCGTTATCCGCAATTACTATCGTTTCGGTTGGGTTATTCCTTATCTGTTTGGTGCGTCTCCGGCGATTTGTTCTTCTTTCCTGCAAGGAAAACCAACGTCGCTGCCGTTTGAGAAAACCGAGTGCGGTATGTATTACCTGCCGTATGCGACCTCTCTTCGTTTGAGCGATCTTGGCTATACCAATAAATCGCAAAGCAATCTCGGTATTACCTTCAATGATCTCTACGAGTACGTCGCAGGGCTCAAGCAGGCTATCAAAACGCCGTCGGAAGAGTACGCGAAGATTGGTATTGAGAAAGACGGTAAGCGGCTACAAATCAACAGCAACGTGCTGCAGATTGAAAACGAACTGTATGCGCCGATTCGTCCAAAACGCGTTACTCGCAGCGGAGAATCGCCTTCTGATGCGCTATTACGTGGCGGCATTGAATATATTGAAGTGCGTTCGCTGGACATCAACCCGTTCTCGCCGATTGGTGTAGATGAACAGCAGGTGCGTTTCCTCGACCTGTTTATGGTCTGGTGTGCGCTGGCTGATGCACCGGAAATGAGCAGTAGCGAACTTGCCTGTACACGCGTTAACTGGAACCGAGTGATCCTAGAGGGTCGTAAACCAGGCCTGACGCTGGGTATCGGTTGCGAAACTGCGCAGTTCCCGTTGCCGCAGGTGGGGAAAGATCTGTTCCGCGATCTAAAACGCGTCGCGCAAACGCTGGATAGCATTAACGGCGGCGAAGCGTACCAGAAAGTGTGTGATGAACTGGTCGCCTGCTTCGATAATCCTGATCTGACTTTCTCTGCGCGTATCTTAAGGTCTATGATTGATACTGGCATTGGCGGAACAGGTAAAGCGTTTGCAGAAGCCTACCGTAATCTTCTGCGTGAAGAGCCGCTGGAAATTCTGCGCGAAGAGGATTTTGTAGCCGAGCGCGAGGCGTCTGAACGTCGCCAGCAGGAAATGGAAGCCGCTGATACCGAACCGTTTGCGGTGTGGCTGGAAAAACACGCCTGACAGAAAAGAAAAAGGCCACTCGTGAGTGGCCAAAATTTCATCTCTGAATTCAGGGATGATGATAACAAATGCGCGTCTTTCATATACTCAGACTCGCCTGGGAAGAAAGAGTTCAGAATATTTAAAAAAAATTTACCGGAGGTGGCTAAATGCCGTTGTTAGATAGCTTCACAGTCGATCATACCCGGATGGAAGCGCCTGCAGTTCGGGTGGCGAAAACAATGAACACCCCGCATGGCGACGCAATTACCGTGTTCGATCTTCGCTTCTGCGTGCCGAACAAAGAAGTGATGCCAGAAAGAGGGATCCATACCCTGGAGCACCTGTTTGCTGGTTTTATGCGTAACCATCTTAACGGTAATGGCGTTGAGATTATCGATATCTCACCAATGGGCTGCCGCACTGGTTTTTATATGAGTCTGATTGGTACGCCTGATGAGCAGCGTGTCGCTGATGCCTGGAAAGCGGCAATGGAAGACGTGTTGAAAGTGCAGGATCAGAATCAGATCCCGGAACTTAACGTCTATCAGTGCGGTACTTACCAGATGCACTCTTTGCAGGAAGCACAGGATATTGCGCGTAGCATTCTGGAACGTGACGTGCGCATCAACAGCAATGAAGAACTGGCGCTGCCGAAAGAGAAGTTGCAGGAACTGCACATTTAGTTGGTTAGTGCAGAAGCAGCCGGAGATGCAACAGCACCGTCCGGCTTGCCTGGTGCGCTACGCTTATCTGGTTGACGCAGGGAGCATGCCACCTGTACGTGACAGGTGGCAAAGTGGCATTAAAAGAGATATTTCATGCCCAACATTCCCTGGGTATCACTGTAACCGTTGTCACCCAACTGCTGGGCGACGTTGCCCCACAGTTGCAGACGTGGAGTAATCTGACCTTCCACCCCCGCTTTTAACTCGCCAGTGTTACGCGCGCCGATGATCTCATCGCCGATGTGATCCATCTTCACGCTGTAATTGCGGGAGTTATAAATCCAGTTGACTTCCACGAAAGGCTGGAAAGAACGCTCTTTATGATCATCAATAGCATGATGACCCTGCAGATACGCTTTCACCCCCAGGCGCGTTTGCAGGTTGCCTTCGGTGCTGTCCTCAACCAGCGTGCCATTGTCTTCCGTATGGTTGTCTGCCTTCACATCCATCCATGTCAGTTGCATTTTGGGCTGCAACCAGTAGCTGGTGCGGGCATCAGCGCTTTCACCGAGACGGAAGGTATAACCCGCTTCAATGGCGGC